>CALGGS010000059.1 GCA_937915735.1 uncultured Treponema sp. | reverse complement strand
TTGAGGCGGTCAGGAACTTACTTGCAATGCACATACTCACAAATGAGCAAATTGCGCAGGCCGAAGGGATTTCACTTGAGGAAGTTCAGGCTCTATCCAAAGAGAATTTATAATCTGGCGAGCCGTCGGCAAAGGGCAAGACTTATGAACGCATAAAAATCACTATCGAAAAACTTCTACATCCCCATGTTCTACTTCGGCGATTGCTTCATCAAGACCATTTTTAGAGGATTCTTCTCGATTTCTAAAAAGTAGAAAATCCAAAAACTCTGAGACTTCTTCCATATAATACTCAGGAACTGTCTTTAATTTTTCCGCAACAACTGCATATGGCATATGATACCTCCGAAAATTGATATTCATTTCATTATACTACTTTTTGTGGAAAAATCTATCAAAAACAAAGCATGGCGGTTTTTGCCCTGCCTATTATTATAAGGGAGCTTCCGAATGCGGAGAGCCTTGAGATTAGGTTGAGACAAACACCGCACTCGAAAACAGAGCATTATGGCAAAAGGCAGAAAATCCCGTTAGCCGTTACGCCAAGCGGACTAAGGAACGACAAGATGTATGAACGCAAAATCTTCTTTATGCACGGTTAGCGAGGACGAGATAACAAAAATGCCCGCCGAAGATTGCGAGGAAAGCAAGCTTCGGCGGGCGATGGAGTGTGTTTTTTTAGCGAGTTTTATTCAAAAGTTGCATCACAGTACTGGAAACAAAGGTTTACATAAGCATTACTAACTGTAATCGGAAGACCTGTGTAATACTGATAATGTGTTGTTGTAGTATCATCAACAGTCTTTGTAAAATCGTATTTTATATCTGCAATTCCATCACCATAGTTACAAACAGTAACTGTAAGCGTAGAACCGTTAATATAAGTGCTAAAATTATCCCAATCCCAGTCTGAAGAAAGCGTTGCAGAACCATAGCTTTTTCCCCAGCCATAATTATCAGCTCTGACGACTGCATATTCAATGCTGTCTGACTGTCTCAGAATAACACATGGTGCACACTGATAATTTGGAACGCCACCGGTTTCAGTAACCGCATTATCTGTATTAACTGCCGTGATTTTCATTTTAGTTGTAAACGACTTGCCACTTTCGGCCTGAAGGTCATTTCCTGCAAATACTGTCCACCATGCTCCACCAGTAATATCACCGCTCCAGCTGGCAGCACTTTCTGTAAGGCTGGACACTGTAACATCGTATGACGCTGACTGTCCGCCGTAGGTTACGGTTACTGTTTGAGTGCCTGTTGTTGCAGTAAGAGATGAAACTTCTGCATTTGAAACATCAATTGTAGCAGTTGAACTATCTGAGTATGTTGCAGTTATTACAAGGTTGTCTGTGGAAAGAACCGGAACATGAGTGCCGTCTGTGTAGTACTGGGTCTGAACATCTGTAGTTGTAAGCGCAATTTTTGAAAGTGAAATATCGTTTACTTTTACAGTATATGTTGCACTTTCGCTTCCGCAGGTAACGGTAACGGTATAATCTCCGGCTGTCGTCATATCTACGGCACTGCTGTCTACTGTCGCATAAGAAGAAAGGTCAAATGTCACATTTTGTGAGTCTGTACCGGTTACACTTATTCCGCTTGCAGAGAATGTATCATTCTTTGCAAAACTTGCTGCGGCCACTGTTGTATCGATTTTAATAGTAGAGAATGCTGACAGGAATCTTTCTTTTGCTTCGTCTGCGGTGAGGGCACTTGTTACATAAGCATCGTACAGACTGTATTCTGCGTCATCAAGCGTTGCTGCTAAAACACAGCCGTTTGACGCAAGAATCTCTATTGCCTTTGCACAGCCTGTTGCAACCGTTATACCATCTGCAACTGCTGTAGAAGCGGCGTATGTGAGGGCTGCAAGTCCGTTCTTGTAGTATGTGATGTTTCCGTCTGCGCCAAAATTGATTGTTACATACTGAGCATTTCCGTCCTGGCAGAAAAGAGTCCAGTTGTCTGCCGTGTAGTCACTTCCGCGGGTTGCACTTCCTTCAAAAATGTTCGCTCCACCTTCACTGAGCCAAATTCCAAGAGGACCTACATCAATCCAGATAGTGTTGCTTCCGTCTGTGATTTTAAGAGGGCTTTCCCATTCATAAGTTGCGTCTGTCACAGCCGTTGCAAGGTCAAGCCAGAAGCTTACGCTTGCTCCCGTTGCGCTCGTTACGGCAACAGGCGACACTTCTGTACTTGCTGCGATTGTTCCGCTTACTGCATACGGCAGCGCTTCCTGCACAACGATGCTGTAGGTTGCAGTTTTGGTCACTTCATCTTCGGTGTAGCTTACTGTGACTGTCTGCTGCCCTGCTACAGACATATCATAGCCAGTGCAGGTTACATCTGTCACAGGTTTCGTACTGTCGTTGCTGTAGGTAGCTGTTACAGTTACCCCCTCTGAGCTGAATGAGGCGCCTTTTACAAAGGTGGTCGTGGCAGCACTGGTATCCAAGGTAATCTTAGAAAGCACAACAGCATCTGTTACAGTAATTGTATATGTCGCAGATTGTGTTACATCATCGTCTGTATATTTTACAGTAACAACTTTTGTTTCTTCAGTTTCTCCACTAGAAATCGTAAGAACAGAATCAGATGTTACTTCTTCATTTTCAATATAAAATTTTGCGGAAGATGTAACATCTTTTTTAGTTCCGTTATCGTAGACTGCAACAACATAAACACCATCTGCAGAGAATTTTGAACCAGTTGTAAATGTTTTTACAGAAGTCGTAGATGAAATTTCTGTCGTAAGGCCAGAATCTGAATAAAGCTTGATTGATTCAAGAGTTTTAGTGCCTTCTTCAAAATCTGTTTTAACATAAAAAGTACCTGCTTCAGCAACGAAGCGAGCTTTTATCGGTGCTGTCAAAGTAGCTGTACTTTTTGTCGTAAACAAGACCGTACTTTCACTTCCATCAGTTCCTAAATCATAATATGTAATGGTAACAGCACTGCCATCATACATAACTGTCGCAGCATAAATATTTCCAGCTTTAAGAACATTCAGCTCTTGTGTACCAGCATTATCAGGTTCCATTGAAGCATTATCTGGTCCCCAAGCAGTCTTTTGTGAAGTAGTAGAAAGATAAAGAGCTGTCGCAGCAGAGTCATTTGCTTCAACTAAACAATCCGCTCCGTCTGCTTCAACCTTAAATGTATATGTAACACTAGCACCAGCCTCAAGCTCTAAATCACTAGTTTTACCATTTGAAGCATTCCACCATGCAGTTCCAACAAGTGTGAGCGTATCATCATCAATCCAAGAATCACCTTCCGTTGTATACTCCACATCAACAGCATTTCCTTTAGAATCCTTTACACTAGAAGTATCAATTCCACCCTCTTCTGTCAAAGAAGCAGTATAGCTATTCTCACCGACAGTAATTGTTACTTTGCCGTCAGAAGACTTAACAGAAACATCTACGGCATTTCCTTCTGAATCAGTTGCGGTAATCTTTCCGTCAGAAGAAATTACGATTGTTGTTCCATCGATTGTGTATGTTCCGGCACTGTTTTCGGCAAGATCCTTTAACGCCTTAGAAATTACCGTAACTTCGCAAACATCAGATTTTGATGGATCGGATTTAGATGTCGCAGTAATTGTTGCGCTTCCTTCAGCCACGGCAGTGACAGTGCCATCATTCGATACAGTTGCGACCGATCCATTTTTAGAAGTCCAGTTTACAGTTTTGTCAGATGCAGTTCCGACAACAGTCGCAGTTAATGTCGTAGACTTTGAAGTTTCATCATCGAATACAAGAGTCAGCGAAGATTCACTAATCGTGACGCTGGTAATTTTTCCTTCTTCTTCCTCTCCGTCAGAAGAACAGCCTGCAAAAGATGCGGCCAAGACGAGCGAAATGGCTAACGCTACGCCTTTCCAAAACTTTTTCATAATTCCTCCTTTTTTTACCTAAGAATTTATGACAGATAAATCCTTATATCCATAATTTTTGATATATACCGTCTTTTCTTGGTATAAATAAATATTAAGGCCACACTTCTTATCTGTCAACAGATTTTTTTAAAATTATTGATATTTATCAACTTTTTTTGATAAGAAAAACTTTGTTTTTTTTCCAGATATAACAAAAATTTATCGTCTTTAATTGCCGAAAATCGCTTTTCCTTTCATTACTTACTGTAGATATGGGAGAAAAAATGACACATACTTTACGCCCAAGTCCAACGGCACTTTTAAACCCGCGGAACGATGCCATTTTCAAGGCGATTTTTACTCAGGACACCGATGAGTCCCGTCTTGCACTGCGGAGTTTTCTTTCGGCGATGATTGGGAAACAAGTTTCAAATGTTGAACTTCAGCCGAATGAACCTGCTACAGAAATCCTGAATCAGCTACAAATGAGCTTTGATGTTTCCGTCATTTTTGATGATGGGGAAAAGGCTGACATTGAAATACAAAACAGACAAGAAGATTACGATTATGCTTGTCGGACTGAAACGCAAGTTGCACGCTTGCTGAGCACATCTTCCAAAAAAGGAAGCAACTGGGACAGTAAAAAGGTCTACCAGATTTCACTGCTGAACTTCGAGTTCCAAAAAGTGACCAAACTCACAAACAAATAGGACACCCCGCGCACAAAAAAAACTGTCCGTGGTAGAA
>CALGGS010000058.1 GCA_937915735.1 uncultured Treponema sp. | reverse complement strand
GAAGTACGGTCAGCGTGGTGCTCGCCGACGCTTCCAGTTCTCAAAACGATAATTTTCATTTATCGATTGAAATACGCCTACGCTTCTGTAGGCGTATTTTTTTGACAAAAAGCCTATGGAAGAAAGTGCAAAACTTGCGCTTCAAAGCGCGGTTCGCTCTCTTGCTCGTTGCGAGCAGTGCAGGTTTTCCCTCGAAAGAAAGCTGGAAAAAAAAGAATTTTCCCCGGAAGATATAAAAGAAGCCCTTGATTACTTGGAAGCAAATAATTATCTGAGCGATGAGCGTTATGCCGAAACTTGGGTGCGCAGTCACTGTGCCTTTAAGCCCATGGGAGCAATGCGTTTGATTCGCGAGCTGCGTATGAAAGGACTTTCTAACGAAATTGCGAAAAGAACTGTGGCAGCCTTTTTTGAGACCGTCGATGAGTCCGTTCTGTGCCGACAAGCCTATCAGAAGTTAAGCAGGAAATTAAAAAACGAGCAAAAAATAATAAAATCTCTTGCAGATAGCGGATTTTCTTATAAAATGATACAAAGCGTTTTAAGAGAAGAGAAGGTTAGGTAATGTCACGCGCAAATAACAGACCTGTATTATATTCAGCACTTGAAGCGGCTAAACTTTGCGGTGTTGTAAATCAAACGGCTATTAACTGGATAAAAAATAATCATCTTAAAGCCTTTAAGACTCCCGGCGGTCAGTTCCGTGTTTATCCTGAAGATTTGCGCGATTTTATGATAAAACGGAACATTCAGATTCCGGCAGAGTTGCGTCTTGCCTGCGGCGAAAGCATTATAGAGTCTGATACAATCCTTATCGTAGACGATGACAAGGCCTTGAACTCCGTCCTTGCGAAATTTATAGGCGGGAAAATCGATTCCCTGACTGTGTATCAGGCTTTTGACGGCTTTGAGGCTGGCTCTCTTATGGCCGAAAAACATCCCGAGATTTTAATCATTGATCTCGATTTACCGGGTGTGGATGGTTTTGATTTATGCCGTAGGATTAGCGAGGCGGAGCGTTTCGGCAAGCCGGAAATAATCGTGATTACGGCTCTGGAAGACGATGATGCCGAATCAAAAGTAAAGAAATTTGGCGTAAATTACTTCATGAAGAAACCTTTAGATTTGCCGAAAATTTATGAGACGATAAAAAGAATAATAGAAAAATGAAAAAACATCTTCTGACCTCAATAATTTTGATTTCTCTTTTCCCGCTTTTTGCCCAGAACAAAAGCCTTACGGCAAAAGCCGTCATTGATGCCGCTTCAAAGAAAAGCTCTGTAAGCGAGACCGTTTCCTACCTGAAAAAAAACGCTGATTCTGTTTCAGTTAATGCCGAAAAAAGAGCCGTCTATGCCTTCCTTGCGGCTATTTTAGAGCAGCAGGGGCAGTATGCAAAAGCGCAGGAAACTTACGCGAAGGCAGCGGGAATTCAGGGCAGTGCGAGCAGTGTTGTCAGCGGAGTTCCCAACAAAAACTCTGAGGAGCTTGTGATTGATGCAGTGCGATGTGCCCTTTGTGCCGGAGATTATGTTGCCGCCGACAGTTATCTACATTCGGCCGTGCGCAATTCAAAAGACGAAAAGATTCAGGCGTACATCAAACTTTATGAACAGTGGAGTCTTTTGTGCAAGGCGGCCACGGCCAATGATACAAAGGAAAGCATATCTGCTCTTCGCAATTATGCCTCCCTCGATTCAATGAAAAGCGTCCGGCCTTCTGTTTTGCTGACTTTATGGCATTTGACCGGTGAGTCTCAGTTTTCTGAGAATCTGAAAAAAAATTATCCCAAAAGCATGGAGACGGCCATCGTAAAAGGCGAAATCCAGACTTTGCCAACTCCATTTTGGTATTTTGTCCCGAGAAATGGCGTTGATTTGCCGGAAATAGCAAATATCGCCACAGAAACTTCAAGCCCGGCCACGACATCTCCCTCCGGGGCGGCTTCTGCTCCCAAATCCGCAGAGAAAAAAGAAAAAGTCGTGAAGTTGCAGCTGGGGCTTTTCAGGGAGGAGGCCAATGCGAGAAATCTTGCGGAAAGAGTTTCTTCCAAGGGCTTTAAGGCAGAAATCGCCAGTGAGGTGCGTCCCAGCGGCACAAAATATTATATTGTCGTGGTTAACGAAAATGCCACAGGTACAATGGGTGATGAGCTTAGAACAGCCGGCTTTGACTGTTATCCCCTGTTTGAATAGGAACCAGCTGATTGATTCAAAAATTTCTAGGTTTCCCTTATTTTTGCGTGTTTTTAGGAGGCTTTTTTGCAGGTACGGAAGTTATTTTGCCTTTTGTTTGCTACATTCTCTTTTTCTCTTTTTGCCCAGACTGCAGGTGATTATAATCCAGAAGACACCACAGGCCTTGTTCCTGAGCCGACAGAAGAAAAGACCGATGAAAATGCGGCTCCTGAAGAAAAAGATTTGTCTCAGAACTATCTTGCGAAATCAGCCACTCCGGTTAATGCCGTGGCATGGACTGCTGACGGGAGATATTTTGCCACAAGCTGGAATAATTCCGTAATTCTTTGGAACGCAGGCTCTAACACCATCGCGGCCGTTTATTCAAATTCCGTCAATGAAAATTCAAGTCCCATTGCTAATATTGTTTCTTTGGAATTCACTTCGGATAACAGGTACATGCTCAGTCTTCGTGACGATAACACGGTCTTGGTTCACAGTATCGGCACTAATTCTGATTCCACTCTGATTAACGGAACTGGCACTTCTATTCCTGCCGCAGTTTATGCCGGCGACTACCGCATTCTTTTGGCCTTGGACGGAAAAAATCTTTATGAAAGTTACCGTTTGTCAGAATCAGGCCAGCATATAATAGAAGAAAAGCTTGATGTGTCTGACGGAATCTGGGCTTTGAGCGCAAGTCCCACCGGAAAAAGGCTTTTGATGACAAGCGAATCGGGAGTAGTTCGTTTTTTGGACACGACTTCGCTGGAAGAGATTTCGAATTTTAACCGATATACGCTTACCCGGATTAAGCCGAAGCTTGCCCATGACGGCGTGCATTTTCTGGCTGCACAGGATAAAAATGTCCTTGTCGTTGCTTCTGCCTTGGACGAATCTGATTTTTTGACTTTGGAAGAGCCTTTGGGATTTTCATATACGGCTGAGTTTTCTAATGATTCTACTAAAATCGTTGCTGGAGTTAATTCCGGCTGTGTCAAAATTTATGATATTGCTTCCGGCCTGGAAGAAAACAGCTTCAAACTTATGTACGGCGACAGCGCAAAAAGCCTCGTGTTCAGCCCTGATGACCAGTATGTAATCATCGGTACTGAGCTGGGCTATATTTACAGATGGGTTTTGAGCGGTGAAGAATTTATACCGGAGGATGAAAAAGAACTGTCCGGTTTGCAGAATGCTCTTGTGGTGAGTTTGAATTATGGCCGCTTGAATACAAATTACTATATGGGAAGCTTGGGGCTGGATGTTGGTTACAGAAACTATTTCAGGGAGCCTTTCTTTTGGGGGCTGAATGGTTTGTTGGGGGCAGGAATTCCCGGTAGTGAATTTCCTTATACTTATTATGAGGACGGCGAGTCCCTTAGCTCTCCCTTCGTTTATACCACTGCCTTTGGGGGCATAATTGGCCTTGTATATTATAATGAACGCTTTGATTTTCAGGTTTTCAGTGAGGCCGGGGCAGGAGTGAATCTGAGGATTTTATATAACAACAGCTTCAAATACCCTCATTCCAGCCGGCCCTATTTCGGTGTTTATGGAGAACTCTTGGTTGGTTTGCAGTGGAAGTGGATTCGGGCATGGGGCGGCGTCCAATATGATACGAACCTTTCCTGGCTTTCAAAATTCAATTTAGGTATTGCAATTCCTACCAGAACATTCAAAAAGAAAAAGCCGGCCTCTTCCTTTGTTGACTAGGGAGCCTTACTCTCAATCAGTAACACCCTCTTTGCAAAAGTCAGCAGGGCTGCGAGCAAAAGTCAGTGGAACTTCGGACTAAAGTTCACCTGACTTTAGTCCGTAACTCATGGGACTTTACCGGTGATTTTTGCTTGCTTTCAACTCGCTTTCCTTAGCGATGTTAATCGCGTACAGTGCGCCTCCCCGGGGAAAAGCTCCGTGTGACAATTTAAAAAAGTTTTTTTTGCAGATTATTCCATTTCCATTGCCAAAAATACTCTTTTTTCTCCAATAACTATATGAGAGAAATGCGCGGAAAAGGCTGACTTTTGCTTGCCCCGCAGCCACAAGCGAGCAGACAAGAAAGCGACATTCCGCCAAGGCTCTCAAATCTGCTTACAACGGAGAAATCCCTATGACAA
>CALGGS010000057.1 GCA_937915735.1 uncultured Treponema sp. | reverse complement strand
CGAAGGGACGAGCGAACTAGGATTTTGTCAATCTCTGTGACAGTGTACACTGTCACTTTTTTCTGACTTAAAATTAAGTCTTATTAACTCTATAATAACTTGATTATAAGTTAATGTCAAGCAAAAAAGACTTAAAGTTTAGTTTTTATTCTGCGATAATTAAGTTATGAGCGAGATTGAATCTTTTTGGGAACGCTTGAATTCTCTCATAAAAAAAATGAACACAACTCAAAACGCAATTTCTGTGCAGTGCGGATTCAACCCACGCAGACTTCAAAATCTTTCAGCGGGCAACCGTTTACCTGATTGTTTTGAAGCGGTTGCCATTGCGAAGGCTCTTCACACTACCGTCGAATACCTTGTCACTGGCGAGCAGGTCAAACAGGATAACTCGGAGTCAATCGAACTGCTCAAAAAGGTGATTGAAAAGCTCAGTTAAGTTCCGCATAAAGCCGTGCCATAATCTGCTTATGGAAAAACTAACTAAAGTCAAAAAACGCTCCGATAAAGAGAATGTTACCTGCAAGGATTTTCTTGGCGTTATGTCAGACGATGCCGAGTATGACCGCAGGGAACAAATTGAGCCTTACGGAGCAAGAGATGGCTTCCCTTTTTTCTTTGACCAAAGAACTTGGTGGTTGCGGCGACCCAAGAGCGTTCGTTGATTTTATCGCCGAAAATCCTGTCACAAGGCAGAAAATTCAGATAAAAGCAATGGTTGACACAGGCTCTGTAAACTGCGGCATTCGGAGATGCAGCACGAAGTCTCGGATTGGTTCCATACGCAACGAGCGAACTGACGACCGCAGAAAACAAGACCATAAAGCCAAATTATAAAGTCAACCTAATTCTTCCCAATTACTCCGTTATTCCTAATCTGAAAGCCACAGAATTTACAATCGGTGAAAACTTCAACTTTATCTTAGGGATGAACTTTCTGAGATACTGCGATATAAGTTTCTCAAACATGGACGATAAATCCATATTTTCAATTCATATTCCTTTGCCTAAATAAAAAAACTAGCAATGTCAAAGAACAGAATGTCTTAAATTTTTCTCAAGATGTACAATAAAGTAGACAGTATCAGCTGACCTGTTCCCAGATCTTGTACTCGTTTGTTGATTCGACAAACCTTTCGCCTTTATTTTTGGTCGGACTTCTGAAGGAGAAGTATTTGTACCCGTCTTTATGGGTCATAATGAAATCCCCCTTATTCAGTATGTCTAACCCAATGACAAAATCAACGCTTGCGTTCATCTCTGCGATTTCCACATCATCAAACCTTATGTCATTAGGTAGGATGATATTTACGGTGTGAATCCCGACTGGAACGATACCGTTTGCGGTCTGATGTTTGATTACACCTATCTTCGTGAATTCAAATCTCCCTGCAAGCTCCGCATCGATACAGCTCTGGTTTGCACCTGTATCAATGCACGCTTTCAGTTCTCTCCTTTCTATGAAGCCAGCCGTATTCACATATTCAATAATCACAGGAATCATTATGAAAGAGTTGTCGTCTTTGTATCGAAATGTAAAAGCTATCAATTATCACCTCGGTTTATTATTATAATGGATTAAAAAAGTAGACAGTATCAGATACTTCTTATTCCCATTATCTCCGTGTCAAAATCAGGAATAGGATTTTCGGCTGAATACCACAGGTGCAGACAGTATTTTGCGATGTTCACATAATGGCTTTCTTCGGGAAACACCATTATTGATTTCTTGTCAGTGCCGATAAAGTCTTTTCTTACGAGCTGAATGTCCTTGTAATCGGGAATTCTGCTCTTTCTGCTGAAAGACACATGAAGCCATTCCGTCTCCTCGTATCTTGCAGGAGATACGATTACATGAAGTCCATTGAAATCATACGAGCGGATATACTCGTCAGCATCCTTTGAGATGATGTTGTATATGCTCACCTTTGTCTGCTTCCAGTAACTCGGCAGCTTTGGAAAAAACTTTGCTTCATCAATCCTTACACGCTCTATGCGTCCGTCAGAAGTTCCCATAGAAGCGTCACCGCTGATTCCCATTTTCTTCCGCAGAAGCTCAATTCCTTTTTCTTCCTGTTCTTTAGTCAGTTGCTTCATACTGTTACCTTCCGTAATAAATCGCCTCGCCTAACTTCCATTTCTACGGGTGCTTTGTAGACATTATTCTCACCAAAGTGTTCCAAAAACCAATTCTTTCTGGACTCGCTTACAAGAAAGTAAATGGTATCCCACGGTCTTTCACCCCAATAACCGAAATAAACAAAATGATTACCTTAAGCGGGGAATCATAATTGCCGTTAAGGTGGTCAATAAGAACCTTTTCCTTAGCGGTCACTGCCTTTGCTGACATAAACGAAGACAGGATTTTGCAGGCTATTGATACAAACAGCGTCAAAAGCCCTTTGATAAAATTTTTGACAGGGGTGCCTTTCTTTTTCACTATGCACCCTCGTCTACAGATTTCAGGCCTTTCTCGGCAATAAGAGCCTTTACCTGGTCCACTGTCTTGCCGAGCATTTCGATACTCTTCTCAGGCGAGTCGTATTCAGTGGAAATTTCCCATTGAATCAATCCTTTGCTTGTTTGTGCAAGTTTGATTCTTGTCCTTGTGTTGCTCTCGGTAACTTTGTTTTCTTCCGCCATACTAGGCCTCCTCTTAGCGTGTTTTTGGCTTTATCATTTCGGCTTTGCTGTACATGAATATGTATCCCGTATCAGAAACCTGTTCTCCACGTATTTTGAATTTATACCCAGTTGAGAGCAGGTTTGTAGGTGCGTCGCCTGCACTTAACTGGCGATGTATTTGCGTCAGCCGAGCCTTCTTTTCTCTTTTACCTTCTTCGCATACAACCCCAATTCCTCCGTCAATAAGGCCGATTTTTTTTTATCACCACATTGCGGGGAATCCTGATTAAAAGATTTCCGTCTACAAGTGTGGCGAATGCACATTTATTCATGTTCTTTCTATTCAAGAACTTGATAAAATCCATATGCCATCCTCATTTTACGAAACTTTCTTCTGAGATTTGCACCAGTCGAGTGTGCGTTTCATCCCGCTGATGTCATTTCTGTCCATATATGACTTTGCTTTATCAGCTCCAGGGCCAGATAAAACTTCGCTGTTAATGTAATCCAGCAATGCATCTTTCATTTTTTTTATTTCCTCCTGGTTATTCGGAGTGCCATTATTCTGTCCATTAGAAGGACTAGGAGGAAACGCCTTGTCGTTGGCATCCACGTCTTTGTCTCCCGTTATGCCGAAGGCAGAAAGCAGTGCATAACGGCGGAAATAAGTTATTGCGGCCCCTGCTTTTTGTGTCGCATTAACTCCCTTCATGTCAGTGACCGGGAATTCCGCCGTCTCCTCAAGCCATTCCCCCGATTTGTGAATAATCCGTGTCGTAAGGCCGACCGTCGTTCCGCTTTGCCCGCCATAGGGAAGCTGAATGTAAGCGAGATTGTATTTCGGAAGGACAGTTTTAAGCATGTCGATGATGATGTTCAGAGGTACATAGTCATACCCATACCCCTTACTGCTCGGGTACAGGTTATTGATTTCGGTCTGTACCTGCACGAGTGCTTCTGCCAGTTCTTTGACTGTCTCTGATTGTTTCATATATTATTCCTCCTTATCAGCTGGCTGTAAGCCATACCGATTTTTGTATACTGTGTAAAATCAATGCCTGTCCAATAAGCAATGATTCCTTTTATCATCAGCTCGTCATGTCTCATTTATGCTCCTGTCCGTTTTATAAAAACTAAATATATACAATATAATATCTTTGTAAATATTTTGTATATATTACCGCCAAAAGAAAGGGCAGTATGCTGAACTGAGGTACTTTTGCATACTGCCCTTAAGGAGGTAATGGACAGTCCTAAATGACTGTCCATATTCTAATTAAAATCTTTTAACTTGTCAATAAATTATTTTAATCATTTCAAATATGTTTATTCCGAGTTTTCTCCCTTTCTTTTTTAGAGGTCTTGTTAGCAATGATATAAGATGTTGCGGCGGCTGCGCTAAAGGCCCCGATTTTAGCAATTTGTTTTTTGTCAGACTCGACGCCGAAACAAGACGCATAGACACATTCATACAGAATTGTGACTCCGGTTGCAATTGCAAGGGCTGGTATAATTCCTACCCATAACATGCAGAGAAGGAGTGCAAGCGTAAAGCCGTAAGAAGCGAGCCCCCAGATACTGAGCAGAGAAAGGAAAAATGCACCTGCAAATACAATATTCGGATGATGTGTTTCTTTGTAGAAAGGGGAATTCCTTACATGTGCAGTATATCTTGCGGCATAATCCGCCCGTTCTGCATCGGTCATGCCGGGGGCATAATATTCATAGGTGCTGAATTTCCCGTCCTTCCATGCACATTGTGCGCTGTATACATCGCAGGTGTCAGGCATTTTTCGTAGCAGGAGCTCTTTAGTCCTGTTCATACGGCTTTTTAGCTCTGACATTTCGGCCTTGTCGATAAAATCTTTCAGAAGCTCTTTCCTGTATTTTTGCTCATTTTCTTTAAGCCATACTGCCATCTTTTCCTTAAGCTTGACAGCCTGCTGGCAGTCATTCTTGAAAGAATAATCATCTTCAAAAAATTCATAGTCATCCGTGAAGTCATCTTTGCTGATGATATTCGGGTTGTTGATTCTGAACTCATCCCAGCCATTATCGCTGAAATCAAGCTTCCCCACTGCCCTTTGATCTATCTTGTTGAATTCCGGCCCATCAAAAGTGTAATATTCTACATCCATAATTAGTTCCACCTCTAAGTTATAATTGTATATATACCAATCGGGGTGTTTAGCACTCGCCGAACAATCCCTTGCTTGCCACCATATTCCCATGCTTGTCGAAACACATATACATGGTATACAGGCCGGGCACCCATTTATTCAAGGCTTCTTTGACTTCCTCGATGTTGTCCTTGAAGTTGTCAGCTTCTAAGGTAATGCGCTCGCCGTTATGACGTTCACGAATCAGCTTCAAATACATCTCCGCCTCCTTTAAGTTTAATCTTTTTTAACCAATGTTATATTAACACGATATTCCGAATGCCGCTATAGTGTTTCACCAGTTCTCACGAAGCGATTTGATATGAACGTCTCTTGTTCCCCAGTCACCGTTTGACAGTGTTACGGTATGTAATGTGACATACATCGGCCTGTCAGTTCTTGTCGTGAATTCAAGCCAGCGGCTGTATTCTCTGATATTCTCAGCTTTCTTTGTGAAGCCGTGGTCAGAAAGCCATTTCTGTGCCTTTGCGGAAAGCTCTGTCTTGTTTTTCTGTTTGTCAGTTGGTCTTATTTGTTTCTCCTTTAATTTTTGCAAGGACATTTTTGTAATCCTTGCCTTGTAGTCCGTGGCCGTCAAATGCCACGGCAAAAAAAACAGCCATTGTCCCTTGAGACAATGGCTTCCAGTGCGGCGGCTATAACCTTTATGTCTTTTTCTGTAAGGATTCTGCTCATTTATTCCTCGACATCACAGTAATTCAAGAAAAACATGAGGTTAAAGGATTTTTCGTCAATCCATACTCCGTCCGTATCACAGACCTGGGGCTTTGATTCAAGTATGGCTACAATCTCGTCCTTTAAGGCTTCAAGTTGTTTCATCGTGATATGGAAATGCTCGCATATCTCGTCAAAGTCAAATATGCGGTTCCCCGACAAGGTTGAGCCTGTCCCCTCTACGACCATGTAGTTTGCGATTGCCTCGGCGAAAAGCGTGTCGAACTGGTTTGCTCCGTCAGCAAATCCGTCATCGTAGCCTCTGTTGTATATCGGGTCATTTCTCATTATCTGCCTCCTTAAATCATCAGTCATTACGCTACCTCCTCCTTGCCGTCCTAAGACGGCTAATTAAAGCTACGCCGATTTTTGAACGGAATCGGCAAAACCGTAAGCTTTTAGTCTAACAGGCTTTCAAGCGGTGTTGCACCGTGCAGGGAACAGGCAAGCTGGAGGTCGCTGTCAGATATGCAGTCGTGACCGTGCATGTCGGCAACTGTCCGTGCAAGCTTCAGCACATTGTCGGCAGAACGCCGTGACCAGTTGTTTCTGTTCACGGCGTTCGCATACTCTTCTTTTAAGAAAAGAGTCGAAAGCTTGCAGTACTTTTTGACTTCTTCCGATGTGAGCCGTGAGTTAAGCTTGACCTGCCGTTTAAGCTGTGTTTCCCATGCGGTCTTAATCATTTCCCGCAACTCATCGGCGCTATAGTCAAGGTCATCTTCCTCAATGCTCATGCGGATTTCCACACGGTCAAGCAGAGGGCTTGAGAACTTTTTCCAATACAGCTCGATTGCTCTCGTAGAACAGAGGCACATTTTATGCTTATCGCCGTAGTTTCCGCAGGGGCAGGGGCTTGCGGCCATAAGAAGCTGAAAATCAGCGGGATAAATCACTGTACGTCCGGCTCGGCATAATGTAATGTTGCGTGTTTCCATCGGTACACGCAACATCTGCAGGCATGATGTTCTGAACTCGGCGGCCTCGTCCAGAAAAAGGACGCCGTTATGGGCCAGGGAGATTTCACCGGGATTAAGGTGTACCCCGCCTCCGCACATGCCCTCGATACTGGCCGTCTGGTGGGGCTGTCTGAACGGACGTGCCGTCTTAAGCAATCCCTGCAAGCCTGTAATCGAATAGATGCGTTTAACGCTGTCCTCCTCCTCTTTAAGCAGGTCGGGCATCAGTTCGGGGAAATCCTGTAAAAGCAGGGACTTACCGCAACCGGGTGCACCGTAAAACAGCAGGTTATGTCTGCCTGCCGCTGCAACGGCCATCGCAAGCTTCTGTGTTCCATGGCCTTTAAAACCGTCAAGGCCTGGGATTGCAGGCTTTGTAAACGTTATCGTGTCTTCATGGTCTGCAGATTTTTTCTTTATGACGCCCACTGAATCGGGGTCAAAGAGCGCCGTGTACGCTTCCGAAAGGTCAGAGACCATGCAGACGTTTATTCCTTCGGGGATTTCAAATGTATCATCTTTCGGGATGATAGCATCCTTGATTCCTGCACAAACTGCCTTTTGCAGTGCGATATATACGCCTTTTGTGTTACGGACGTTACCGTTAAGCTCAAGCTCACCGATTGCAAGTACAGGGCTATGATGTTCTTTGCCGTCTTTTGTCTCAAGAACTGAGAGCGCCATAGGCAGGTCAAAACCTGCCCCTTCTTTTTTCAAGTCGGCAGGCGACAGGCCTATAAGCACCCGCTCCTGGGGAAAATCAAAACCGCTGTTACAGATAGCGCTCCGTACACGTTCCCTTGCTCCTTTTACCTTACTGTCGGCCAGTCCTACGATGTCAACGGCTGGGAAACCGTGACGGATGTCCGTCTCGACCGTTATCAAATCGCCCTCATACCCGAAAGGTGAAAAACCGTAAATAGCCATGTCATTACCTCCTACCATAGCCGGATTCTGTCTGAATATTTCTTGATTTCATGGCGGATAACCCGCCGATAGATAAGGCCGTGCATCAGATTGTGACCTTCAATTCGACATGCTCAGCGACTACAATAACCTTTGAGCAAGTTCCCCCGCTTCCGTTTTTCCACCTCTCCTGCTTTAAGCGGCCTACTACACGGATTCCACGGCCTTTCTCGAGTTTGTCAAAAAGCATTTTCGCCATATCGCCGTATGCCTTAATGTCAAAGTAAGACACTTCTTCTGCAGTCTCTCCATTACGTTTTCTGTAGGTACGGTTTACTGCAATTGTGAAATCTAAGACTTCACCGCCTGTCACAAGGTGTTTCAGTTCAGAATCTTCTGTAAGATTCCCTTCCAAAATGATTTGGTTCAAATGATTCATTCTATCCTCCTGCTGAAAAACAGCTCTCTGAATGATAATTAAATGTATTTAACTAATCAATAATTTTAGTTAAATATTTTTTATTTTGCAAAGCTGATAATTTCAATATCATCAGCGTAGAATTTGAGTTCCTGGTGAGTATTGCCGGCAGGCGACACCCGCACCCAGTTATAGATGTAGCCAGTTACCCGCACTTTATCACCGACAAGGACATCAGCCACGGTAAACTTTTCCTTGTCAGTGAAAATCGGCGTAATCATCGATTCCACGAATTTTCGCTCTCCGTTCTCGAAATGCTGATGCGGAACTGCGATTTTCATGGACATGAACCCATTGTTTGTCTCCCAAATAGAAAGCACCTTGCCTTCAACCTTACACTCATTGAGCATTTTTACACCTCCAATAAAAAAGACCGCCTTTAATCAGCGGTCTTAAAAATCTTGTTCAAATCGTCTCTCAGAAATCCCAAGAGCCGTTTATCCTTTTCTGACAACTCAATCTTTTGATATGGATTGTCTGCCAATCTGTTCAACAACGGCTTGAAATGAGCTTCAAAGTAAGAGAGAAAAGCGTCTCTTGCTTCCTCCTCGCTCTTCCAATCGCCGTTTGCAAAATTCTTGAATACAACTTCCATTAAGTAACCTCCAATTTGCGGGTAGGTATGATTCTGTCAGTGTCGGAATCATACTCATAATCCCAGAGCGACCAATCACCTTCGCTCTGCAAGGTGATGTTTTTGTAAAGACGCTCATAGTCGTTTTCAAGAATGGAAAACTCGACATCCTCAAAGTCTACGAACTTCAAGAGATACCACTCAATCATAATATCTATAAGCATATTTTTGTCTTTACCCCGCTTGTACTTATACTCAAATCCGCACACAGAATTCGGGATAAATGACCAGAAACCGGGTCTGTCAGACCAGTTCTCGAAAAGGTATTTGTCGAATTCGTCACGGCAAGTTTCCCAGCAGTATTTCTTCAGCTTGTTGAGATTGACCTCGACTTTAAACTGAATTTTGTGCGTGTGGAAGTTGTATTCTTTCGGCGACCACATACCGCAATACTTGCCGATTTTTAAGCCGAGCGGGTTGTCATGGTCAGCGTACCTTGAATCTTCAAGGACATCTTTCATTTTAGAGACCCAATCCTCACAGGTTTCCTTGCAGAAGTTCTGATAACCGCCTTTTACGAATTCCCAGCAGAAACCTTCGGGAAGTCGTCCGTAATTGAGATTGCAGAGCGTGTCCGAGTTGTAAAGCAAAGATTCGTAAAATCCCGGGAAAACCTTGTAGCTTGCGTTCTCATAAACCTTTTTCATTATGCAACCTCCTAAAAGCCTTTGGGGGCAAGTGCAACCCGCTCACATCTTTTCAAGCAATTTATTTGACGCAATCCTCTTACATTTGGAGCATAACACGTGTAAATAGAGCCGTAAGAAGTGTAAATGTACTTTTTCATAAACGGTCTAAGGTCAAAACACCATCCGCCCTCTTTATAAAAACCGTGTCGCAAGTTGTCTACCCCGAAATTAGTACGACTGCTGAATTTTGAGTTAAGCCACTCTTTTACAGATTTGCCGTTACAAAGACTTATTTCGCCTTTTAAGTCTGCTGGATGCTGGACAAAAGCCCAAAAGTTAATATTTTCTGTTGTTTTCATAAAATCTCCTTGCTGATAATTCAGACAATAAAAAAAGCTAGTCAGTTACGACTAGCTTATAAGACGCTTTGCAAGAGAGTTTACCGTTTCCCAATTTTTCCATTGTGAACGCTTGTAAACTATATTGTGATTTTCATCCCACCATACAGTATTTTCTTCGTTACATATTTTCTGACACTCTGCTTCAGTTGCAGATCCTTTGCAGATAGGAAACATTAAATTTGAAGTGTCACAAGGTTCCCACTGATTTCTCAGTTCGTTAAATTTAGGAACGACAAAACCAAATCCTAACCCCATAATTCAGTCCTCCCATGCTTCAAAATATGCGTAATCAATCGCATTGTTCAATTCTTTGCAAATCAAAGTTGCCGGAAGATTTCCCTGTATCGCATACTCATACACGGATTCTTCACCTTCTGCGATTTTTATGTCACCGCTTTTTAACATCGTTTTCAGATTACGAATAAACTTCCGGACAGAAGTAGTCACAACTTGTAACTGCATGGAATTATAGCTTTTCCATTGGTCACAGGTATGGATTGTGTAGATATATTTCATTCTTGTTCCTCCTCTTAAAAATTTCCGTAAGTCTTCTGAAACTTGATGTGTTCTTCTACTGGAAGCGGTTTGTAGAAATCTCTTGCGTTCGGGTTACATCTGTAAATGCGGATACGCTCACCATCATTTATAAAGTAACCGTCAACAATAGAGCCGTTTGAAAGGCATTTAAACTTTGTGGCCTTCTTCAGGTTTTCTTGACTGATTGAATAAGCCTGGCAAATATCTTTGAAATGGTTATCAAGCCACAACCTTGCCTTTTCTCTTGCTTTTTTGGAAGCGTCTTTGTCATAAGCCTTGTTATGATTATACCTCCATTCATCTTGAATTGACTTATCAGCAGATTCATTTTCGATAACAACAGAACATCGGCCCGACTTGTAACCGTCCTCACGTTCTTCTTCCCATGTGTAAGTAAAGCCGAGTTCATCTGCAAAAGCTTTCAATTGATTTTCAGTCCTAAAACTTGCAATATGATAAGTATGACTCCATTCTGTTTCATCTGCATACCATATTGCATAAATCCATTCGGGCTGAATATCGGGATTACGCTGGCATTCAAGAAAGTTATGCTGATAATATGTAACCCGATTTCCTTTCGGCTTGAATTCATCTACACTTTTGTGTTTCCAGATGTTGACGGTAACAGGGACAGGGATTGCACCACTTGCACAAGCACCCCGGCTTCCCCATTCAGAAAATGTTCTTTTGCTTCTGCCGACATATTCCAAATCATTAAAATCAACATCGTAAAAAGAATAGCCGGAAACTGAAAGACGTTTCTTGCCGTAATGAGAAACCCATGCGGAACCGTTTGCACAGATTGAAATACAGTGTTTGTCCCGACAATCTTCAATGATAGCATGATTGTAAACTCTCATGCTGTCTGCAAACTGCACAATGTCGCCTGCCGCCAACTGCTTAGGTTTTCGTTGCATCAGCTTGATAGCATTGTTTACAATGTCAACATCTTTTTGTGAAACCTTAATCTGATAATCCGTAATATACGGCTGTATTTTCTTCAGTTTTTTCAAAGTCATAATTACCCCCTAAATTCCACGTGTTCACCTTTGAAACAGTGACCGCAAAATTTCCATATAGAATCCGTGTCGTTAATAGTTCCCTTGACCGCCAACAAAGTTGTGTAAGTGGGTCTGAAGTTGCCATTTTTATCCGGCTGATGTGAGTATGGCTCACCACACTGAACAAAAGTTCTTGAAAAACATACAGGCGGGACACAATCAAGAAACCATTCGGCAAACTCGACCGTAAACAAATCGCCAGGCTTAAACTGCTCAAAGCCTCCCTTCCAATCCGACATCTGATAGACTTTTTTGCTCTCGAATTCCGTCGGGTATTCAATCGGCTTTTTATACTCGACAAAATCACCTTTGATCAAATGCTCAAAGTCGTTTCTGTTGTCGATAGTGTAACCGTCATAAGAATACCCATTCCCGATAAAACAAGCTTCTAAACCTCTGAATTCATAATCGAACTGCTGGAAATGCTGACGGACTGCTTCAAGTTTCCGCAACATCAAAACATCTGTCTCGTCAAAAACACCTTTGTTCATAATTAAACCCCCAATAAAAAAGGCTTGCCGTAAAAGCAAGCCCTAAGAATTGATAATCTTTTGAATCTCTTCCCGCTTATCGGGAAGAATCTCGATATAAACGATATTGCCGAAATCAGCGATAGCGTTTTTTACCCACAAGTTAAAGTTTTCCTTATCGGAAAACTTGTCTGTTATCGCCGTGCCATTGGCGAATTCTACAGTTGCTTTAAGCATGGTAGACCTTCAGAAAAGCCTTTTTGGCTTCCTCATGCGTTCCATAAAATTTGTGATAGATTTTCACACCGTCACAAAAAACCGTAATGCAGTCGCCAGTAAGCGAGAACCGGAATTCACGCCTGTCAAATTCAAGATGTCTCATAAAACGCCCCCTTAACCTCAGAAAAGAAGTCACCGTTTTGTCTTAGTCCATCGTCTTAACGAGTCTTAATCCGTTTTCATTGAAAAATATGTATATCTTTGCATCGTCTTTCGATGCGTAAAGATGTGCATAAAGTCCATATTCGTTCATTTCCGTATTAAATGAGGTTATATCCCATCCGCTTTTTTCAAGTGCTGTTAAGACTGTATTACAATCTTGTTTGTTTAAGTCACGGTAAATTTCTTTTACTAAAGCTACTTTGTCCATTATTTCCCCCTTGCCATTCTCATGGCTTTTTTCTGTGAAGACTCCAGAGCCATAATCGCCCATTTTTTCGCTACAGCTTCTTGTCTATTTGTTGTTGTGTTTCTTGCTATTGCCATGCGCAAGCGTTCACAGGCGATAGCGAGTTGAATATTAGAGGTTGTCATTTTTCTGCCCTCCCTTGCCGAAAAATCCGGCATTGAATAAGATTTAAAATAAATAAGGCGGATGCCGTAAAACATCCGCCTAAAAATTGGCATGTGCGGACTTGCACCGCCTGCAAGATGCCGTATTTTCTTAGCCTTCTTGCATTCCTATGTCATGCCGTGCGCTTTTATTCTGAAAGCGCCTAAAAATCGTAACTTATAATTGTCTTTACGATTTACCGAAAAGTAAAATTCGATTGTAAATCTACCTTACTTTTCGTTACCTATTGCCTACCATGTATTTTTTCAAAGTCTATTTTTCACAACCGCAAGACGAAAAGCTATAATCTGATTCTGTCATTACGGAAAACTTCCGCTAAAAATCTCTTACAGCTTTTTTGTCTCTATGTGTCGGATTTACGCTATATTTCAACAATGTTAAAGAACACGTCAAAAAATACATAGTAGGCAATGCTTTTAGTTTTTGTTTCCCCGCTTCCTTATAGCAATTATCCACAAGCTACTTGCTGTAATATCCTTCTGACAGTATCCAGTAACGCAAGCAAGCAGAATTATAGTAAGGTATAAATAGCACCTTATGGTATTATCTGCACTAATCATTGACCCTATTATCAATAGCAAGCTTTGATTATTGGACTTATTCAAAAATCCTTTATAGCTTTTGATTGTGTTTCTTCGCTTTTATCCTAGCGGGCTGAGTCCCGAATAAAAAACTAACAAAAAACAACCACAAAAAATGCGACCTATTAGCTTTTCGCCCGCTTGCGGTTTACCGTCTAATGTGATAGAGTAGCTTCCGCAAGCCTCCAATAGGCAAGCATCCACGGCGCAACGGTGTAGACTTTCCACGGTCTACACCGTTGCGCCCCCTTCTCTTGTAATTCCAAAGATACAATTTAGCGTAAAGGTCAAGGCCCATACTACTAGCGCTATCGGTCATAGTGCTAACAGCGTGCAACCAAAAACCCGCCCCATGGACTGGTGCCTATAGCGCCCATCCTCTTGTATACCCTAGGGCCGATTTGCACGGCCCTAAAAAGCTACTTGCTAGGGTTATGCCGTCAATTCGTCGGCGCCGAATACGTCAATCGTTGATGCATCCTCTATCGCCTTGCGGATTGCCACAAGGTCAAGAGCCTTGCCATATTTGGCAATCATAGCAATAATGGATGCCGTAGCGCCTTCTGCCGTAGCGCCTTCTGCCGTAGCGCCTTCTGCCGTAGCGCCTTCTGTATCTTTCCCTGTCTTCTCTTCCGCCTGCTTAAGGCCGTCTACTATGTCATAGTAGAAATCTTCAAAAACGGACACACAACGGACGTTTACAACAGTTTCACCCCCCTTTACAGTCTCGGGACAAGGGATGACGGCGCTATCTTTCTCTTTCCCATTGTTAACGGCTTCCGCTGTTCTTCGCGCAAGATAAAAACACGCTGTCAACAATACCTTATGCAGGTCAAGGCTTGACGCTTTTACCGTCTTTTCGTTTTCATTCCATGCCCCGAATTCCTTAGCGATGCACTTATAAGAGATACAAGCACCTTTAACGGTGTAGTTTTTGGCTATGAATTCCTCCATAGCCTTGACCGCTTTTGTCTCTTTTCCCAGTGTTTTAGCCGTAAGCTTATAAATAGTCTTTTCCATGATATACCCCTTGCGGATTCCTTCCGCTTTTATTGCTGTTATCACTAGCCTTGTAGCTAGGTTTTATGCAAGTTGTACTCTTGCCTCCTCTTGCCCTCTTCCGGCTTTTTTTATCGTTGCGGCAATCCCCTCAACTGACAATAGTATTCTATCGGATAGTTTTATTGATGTCAAGTGTTTTTAATAAAAATATTTATTTTTTTTATTTGTTTTATCTTAACTACCGCCCCCGGGGGAGGTGAACTAGATCGGAGATCTGAGCCTTATCCCCTCTAGCGATAAAAGGAATTTTTCAATGATAGGTAAAAATGACACAAATAATATGAGTAAAAATGACACAATAAATAAGAGAAAAGAGTATAAAAACAGTTTATAAACAATGGAGATAATATTGCTTTTTTATTTCATTGTATTTGAATAATGAAAAATTATAACTTAGTTTCAGGTGATAGATGATTATCGTATATGTTATTGGCTAATAAAAAAGATAAATAATTTTATAAAAAACATTTGACACAAGCTTAAGAGGTGTATAAAATAAACAATGTTAAATATAAAATATTATTTATGGAAAAGTGTAATTTATAAACTTTTATCGGAGGTTCTATGGAGTCTAGGGACTATAAAAATCTTATTGATTTTTCAAAACTAAAGGTTTGCATTGCGAATAAACGGACTACGATAAAATATCTGGCGGAGGATTCTGGAACACAACAAGTCCGAATATCCCAAATAATTGCAGGGCTAAGTTTTCCTAAAACAGACATAGTTGCAAAAATATGTTTTGTACTGAAAGTTCCTGTAACTGAAATTATGGAGTTTAAGGGAATAAATACAAAATCTTATTTTGAAAATAAAGAGCATTTATATAAGCTTCCCGAAAGCCCAATTGGGGAGCTTACATACGCACCACTCTGGTTATTGCTTGATGATTTTTTCAAACAGGAAAAAGCCAAGACTGGAACCTGTAGAACAGCAAATGATTTGTTTGATTTGATTGAATCATCAAGGAGGGCGGCAGGGACAGTTCCAGATACAAAGAAGGCAATAGAGGCTTCATTGAAAGCAAGGGGGATTGATGAAGGATATATTCCAAAAATCCAAAGGGAACGAAAGCCTTATCCGAAGGGACTGACACCTGAGACAAGAACAAAATTAAGAAAGGATAGACCTCTTTCAATTCGTACTGTTTATGACATCTGTGCTTTTTTACAATGTACTCCAGATTGGATAATGAGTTATAAATAAAACCAATAAATTCCCGATAATCTGATAAAAGCGGTTTTTACCTGCAAGAAGGATATATGGATATTGAGATTGTCGGAATTATTGTCATTATTGGAGCCGTGCTGTCTTGCGTTGCAGTCATTATGCTTATGGCATTATTGTCGAATAGACATTGGGGAAAAGAGATATATGATAAGGCGGCTCTGATTGACGGCATATCCAAAACGATTGATGATATAAAAAATGATACGGCGGCAAATCTTGTCAGTTTTCAAGGTATCGAAAAGAGCGTGAATGATATGGCCGGAAGGCTTGATTCCCGCATGGATAATACGAACAAAGGTTTTCTAGACATTCAGGAGAAGAATCAAAAAGCTTTGGAAGACCTGAGATCCAGAAATGAAAGTTCTATAACCGATTTCAAAACAGAGGTCGTAAATAAGCTTATTGATTTTCAGAAGAATATCGGAACGAACATAAATGATATGTCGCAGAGACTTGATACGCTTACGACAGAAACAAATTCAAGCCTCACTAAGTCGCATGAAATTATCAACCTGGCACTTAAAGATATTCGTGAAAGCAATGAGGGCAAACTTTCTGACTTCCAAACAAATGTTTCAAAAAATATAAATGATATGGCAGTAAGAATTGATACGCTGACCAGTAATACAAATAAGAGCCTTAATTACACACAGGAAACCGTAAATAAATCACTGGAGGCGATACAGAAAAATAACGAGGAGGCATGATAAAAAGGTAAACGAACAAGCGGTAATGTGATACGCTGAAGAGATTCAGCGGAACCCAGGCATCAGTTCGCCATTTTTTGTAAGGGCAAAGACCCTT
>CALGGS010000056.1 GCA_937915735.1 uncultured Treponema sp. | reverse complement strand
CGTTGAACCTGCCACATCTGCGGCAGCTGGTAACAGCAAATACAAGCTCTATGTTCCTCTTAAAACGAATGAATCGGGAGTCATTTATGCCAAGCTCAAAGCCAAAAACACGGTGGGAACAGGCGAGCAGACAATCAAAATCAATATTGACTCAACGGCTCCGACTCTTTATACCACAGGAGGGGCCGAGACAGAAGATGCCAGCACAAAGGAAAACCTCCGCATTAAGAGTCAGCAGAAAATCCTCGGCACGAACCTGGAGTCAAATTCAGTAATCGAAAATTCGGACGGTTACTTCCAGTTCGGGGATACAATCAAGGAAGCTGGCTCGGGTCTGGCTTGGCTTGCCTTCTATTTTGAAAATGACATTAAAGGCATGGTCTATGACCCAATGAAAGATAATGTCGGAACAAAAATGGAAACCAAGGCGAACGGAAAAGTTTATATAAATGAAGATAATTTTGCCGCCTTGTACCTTACAGGACTTGTCAGGGATTCCGAGACAAAACTTACCCTTCCTTCTGCAAATGAGCACGTGAGAAAGGGCGGACTCGTGAAAGTCGCTGGCACTTACCATACCATTACGGAAGTGAGCGAAAGAACCGTGACCTTTACCCCCGCCGCCTCAACTTCCTTTACAGAGGCGGAAGTGATTTATGCTCAGGTAGTTGACCATAGCGTTACGGAAAGCATTGAGACTACCTATGATGACGATGACGTGGGAAGTGACAGTATTCTTGACGACGACGGGGACGGAATGTGCGAGTCCCTTACCCAGCAGGGGTCTTATTACAACTGGAGTGCATACGTGGATTCTGGTAACATTCCTGACGGCACTACCTATATCCGCGTGGTGGCAATGGACGAGGCCGGAAACATGTCTCACGGAAAGATTGCCTCTATGGTGGCGAACAATAGGCCACGGCTTACAAAGGTATTCCTGGGCACCGACTTGAACGGTAACGGAAAATATGATTTTGATGCAGACCAAGGCGAAGCTCCTGTCGTTTCTACCAGCAATAAGCTGCGCACCAAGAGCGGCACAAGTTTCGGAGAGTTCAACTACTACACGGCATACAACACCCGAAGCGGAGTGGCACAGTCTAAGGTTCTTTTGGATTCAAAATCATTCAAAGTGATTTCGGGACTCTGCGTCGTGCCGGAATTTACTGGCGGCAACGGAAAATCTCTTAAATATACCCTCACCAACGCAAGCGGAAGCTCTGATTTGGATAAATATACAGGTGGCACATTACAGGAGATGACTGGTCTCGAAGCTATGATGACCACTTACATCAATAACAAAGGTTCTCTGCCCCTGTTCGGAAATGCCGAAATCACCAACGGCGACAATAATAATGCCGTTGCTTACGGAATTACAGACCCTGACACAGGCAACAGCTACAAAGAGTTCGGCGGTATAGTCATCCCTGACAGTGACAACAATGCTGACTCAGTGATTTACTCTGAAACTGACGGAGACGTGAAATATGTGAAAGTCACCTTCTTTGACAACACAGACAACACTGACGATACGGCTCACATTAACGGACAGTGGGCGACCCTTGTGATTCCTGTGACAATCAAATCCAGCGACTCCACCGTGCCAGAGCCAAAAATCGCGCCGTTCTATTGGACAAGCGGCACTGATAACAGTGTATACATTCAAGAAAGCGGCGAAACAAGTGCCGGCATAAAAGGCCACATCGAACTTGAAGGCGACATTACCACTGAGATGAACGGGCTTACCAGCCTTACTTCGGGAGCGCCTAAAGTTTCGGGCAAAATCAAGATTGAAGGAACTGTTTACGATGACGTGAGGCTTTCTGCAATCAGCATGACTATTTTCGGGGGAGCTAATACTATTGTATCCACATATACAAGCGGTTCATGGCAGACAGCGGGAAGTCTTCCAACAGGAGTGCTTTCCTTTGTGGCTGTGGATGAGGACATGAGCCAGAATGGACACACGGTCAAATACACGGCCGTTATTGATACGGAAAAGCTTTCTGTAAGCGGCTACCCTGTCGGAACAGCACAGTGGATTACTGTGGGTGCAAGCGACTGGAAGCACAATTATGTAACATCAGATACTAGTGTCACAGGCGGAAGTGCTGCATTTACAGGTGGTACTTCGACTAGTGTGACAAAGGCTCAGACAACAAACACGACTAACACAAACTGCTATCAGATGGACGTTGTGCCTTATGTTACGGAAATTGTGACACATTTGAGTCCCTTCTATAGACAGGCTCCCAGTGTCTATGCACGAACGGCAAAAGGAAAATATCCTGTTTATGATGGAGAACGTATCCAGTTTGTGGGATATAACATCGGTGTAAATGTTGCGAAAGTGGCGGCAAAGGGAATGAATGAGACTCAGCTTGTTTCTGGCAGTGTAAACGGCTCTTCTGTTTCCAATACTCTTGCACTTACAAGCGATGCAATATCTGGTGAAGTTATTGTCACCGTTAATGATGTCCCCGCGTTGAATAACAAAAATGATGATGCGATTTCTTATAACCTTCAACCTAACGGAGTGAATAACAATGTTCTTTCGGATGATATAAATCTTGACGTATGGCAGTTCGTTACTGCCGCAGAGCCAAGAAATGGTAAGAGTGATAATCCGACTATGAAGGTTTCTTCTAAAGGAAGAATTGGTATCTCATTCAGTAATGCTGTCGTTTATTTCAGCGCACCTTTCATTGATTCTGGAGATAGTCAGAATGTTGCGAATGTAAAAAGTCAGACGGCCATAGCTCAGAATTATGGTTGGTTTACAAACAATACCTTCTGTTTTGACCAGTATGGCTACCCTTATGCGGCGGCTCAGTCTCCTGATACTGATACTGCAATTGGAGCGGCATACTTACAGTTCTTCTCAAGACAGGCTGGAAATACAATCAACGCTATGGACTTGAACGAAAACTATCAGAAAATAGCGAAGTCCGCTCGTATTGAGGCTAATTGTATTCCTATCAATTCATCCGAGAATGACTGGACAACTGATATTGACAGAACTCAGTCCCTTGCAATGGCAACCTCAATGCCATATCCGGACAGTGCTCCCGGCGCAAATAATAAGGTTACGGTTCACATGGCCTATTGGGACAACCTGACAAAGCAGATTCGATACCGTGCTGCAAAAGTTGGCGCAAATCCTGGGGATTTCGGAAATAGAACGTGGGTTTCTGAAGCATACGATTCTAATGGTGAGTTGTATTACAATACTTCAGAGCATTTGGACTCTATGAGAGATTTGCAAGGTTGTGGAAGTGATTGGGAGCGAAGAGAAATACGTTTTAATCACGCTTACGACTCAATAAGTTCTAACACAAACAACCATGCTTCTGGTCAGCACATCTACCGTGTAGCAGGCACCAGCCTTGGCTCAAGTTATGCGTCTGCATATCAGGTGACAACTACATATCAAGGGGGAAAATTCGTTGATATCGGAGTGCTTCCTTTAACGGCAACTGCTACAACGCCAACGGTTGTCCTTTGCTGGTACGACGGCGTGAACAAGAATCTTGTGCTTTCTTACGACACTCCTAGCGATAGCGACACTGCAAAACAGAATAACATGTATACCGGAAACTGGCAGTCTCATGCCGGAGTGATAAGCAGTACCGGCGGTATGTACTGTCGCATGGCAATTGACGCAGATGACGGAATCCATATTGCCCACTATGACAGTACCGGTTCAGATCTCTTGTACACCTATGTCCCTGTGTCTGGCGGAATACCTCAGATTTCAAATGCCGTTACTGTAACGGTTGATTCCTTCCTTTCTGTTGGTACCTGGTGTACGATTGACGTTGCGAAGGTATATGATTCCGACAACGCCAGGTATAATCATGTTCCGCAAATCGGATATTTTGTTCCTGCCTGTGAAAGTACGGCGGCTGCCGCAAGGATTGCATATCCTGTGAAATTTGATGCAAGCGGCTACCCTGTTTATGCGGGAACAGAGGTCGATATGTTTACTGGAAACTGGGAGATAACTACAGTTCCTACGGAAGGAATTCCTATAATCAACCGGGTAAACGTAGGTTTGTACAAGGAAAACGGAATCCTTGCCGCAATTCCTACTGGCGGAACTGACCGAAAAACCACCTATTCTGTAAATAAGTCGTCATATCCTGTAAGTGATTCTACAACTGTTTACGGAAACGGTACTTTGAATCCTGCTGTCGTTTATTGTCTTGATGATGGCATTGTCCAGTTGGCACAGAAAAAATAAGTTGGCGGGGCGGGGGCTTTCCCCCGCTCAGAAGAGGTTTCCGTCAAAACGCGCCCGCTGAGGCAAATGCCTCGGCTCGGGCTTCCTGCATAATCTTTGCGTCTCGTACCGGATCCGCGATTTTGAATGTCAGTTCGCCGCTTTGTGCCGTGCCAGTGATTTCTCCAGGCCCTCGCAGTCTCAGGTCTTCTTCCGCGATTTTAAATCCGTCTGTGCTTTCGTGAAGAACCTTCATCCGCTCGATTCCGTTTTCCGTTATGTTTGCCCGGTAAATGAGGAAGCAGTAAGACTGGGCATTTCCCCGGCCTACGCGTCCCCGAAGCTGGTGTAAGGCTGCGAGGCCGAATCTGTCTGCCTGCTCAATCACCATGCAGGTGGCATTCGGCACGTCCACTCCTACTTCCACGACAGTGGTGGCTACAAGAACCTGAATCTTGTTTTCCCGGAAATCCCCTAGGATTCTGTTTTGCTCTTCTTCATCGACCTTTGAATG
>CALGGS010000055.1 GCA_937915735.1 uncultured Treponema sp. | reverse complement strand
CTTTTTCTGATTTTGCGCCCACAGGACGAATCATGAATTCCTGGAAAGCGATTGGAGCGTCTGAGTGGGCGCCTCCGTTGATGATGTTCATCATTGGAACAGGAAGGACATGAGCGTTTGCTCCGCCGATGTAGCGGTAGAGAGGAATGTTAAGGGCTTTTGCCGCAGCCTGTGCTGTTGCAAGGGAAACTCCGAGGATTGCGTTTGCGCCCAATTTTGATTTTGTGGGAGTGCCGTCGAGCTTTAGCATGGCAAGGTCGATTGCCCTCTGCTCAAAAACATTAAAGCCTTTGAGAGCCGGCGCGATGATTTTGTTTACGTTTTCAACGGCTTTGAGAACGCCCTTTCCGCCGTAGCGGTTTTTGTCGCCGTCACGAAGCTCCAGGGCCTCGTTTTCGCCGGTTGAAGCTCCGCTTGGAACTGCAGCCCGGCCAAGAACGCCGTTTTCAAGGATTACATCCACTTCGACCGTAGGATTTCCACGGGAATCGATGATTTCCCGGCCGATTACATTTTCGATTTTGACTGAATTTAGCATTTTACTACCTCAAAAAAATAAGCAAGGTTGCCGAAGCCTTTCCTTACACTGCAGAAGTGGAAATATTTGACCTCAACGCCCTTGCAAAGATAAAACTCTGTGGCTGGCAGAGTGTTAGTTTTATCTAACAGAAGTTAGGATATACATATTATTTTTTTTTGTCAAGAGAGGAGCTTGTATTGATAATTGAAGAATGGTTGTTGAAAAGTTAAAAAAAGTCGTTATAATTGCTTGCAAGAGGTTAATATGAAAATCTTAAAAAAACTTGCAATTTCCGCCCTTTTTATGGGCTCTATTTCCTTCACCTTTGCCGTTGATTATGAATCATTGGCAAATGGGTTTGTCAATGGTGACCTTCAATCTACTATCAGTTCTGGTCTTAATGACTTTGGTGATGAGCTTGGTTTTTCTGTTCCGCAGGCAGCTGTGCAGCAAAATGTTTACGCTGATGCTTTTATCGGAAAACTCTTTCCTGCTGTTCCCCCTCATTTTGCAGTGGGAATCAACGCCGGACTCACTCATTTGAACACTGAAGGACTAAAAAATGCTGCCAGTGCGCTTGGAATCAGCGGGGTAGAATCAAGCTACTATTTCCCTGTCTTTAACGCAGATTTGCGTGTCGGAGGCGTTTTGCTCCCCTTCGATGTAGGTCTTTCTTTTATGACTCTGGATGTCTCAAAACTTGCCTCAATGAATGCTGATTTTACAGCTGAATTCTTTACCCTTGCGGCAGACATTCGGTATGCAATTCTTGAAGGCGGAGTTATTAGCCCGTCTCTTTCTGTAGGTGTCGGATATTCTTACAACAAGGGAACTTTCGGTGCCAGTGAAAATTATGCCGAAGTTATGGTTGATTATGATGTGCATACCTTGTATGGGCAGATTCAACTTTCAAAAGGAATCAACATACCTGTCGCAAACATTGGATTTACCCCCTTCGTAGGACTTCGCGGAGTTATTTCAAATTACTCAAACGATTGGTCTTGGAAATTCAAGGGCGCAGGAGTAGAGAAAATTACGAATGCAGCTAATGAATTAGGAAAAATGATTTCAACATCTGGAAGTGGAACTGCTTCATCTGACGGTTTCGGAGGCTTCCAGCCACAGCTTTATGGTGGAGTTGGCTTTAACTTCGCCCTTTTGCAGTTTACGGCAAGCGTTTGTGCTGATTTAAGACATTTAGGCGGAGACACGAATCTTTGGAGCGGTGTCTTAAGCTTAAGACTAAAACTGTAGCAAGTTTTAATGCCGGGACAATTTCCCGGCATTTTTTTTATCTCGTGCGGCGAACCCTGTCAAATAGCTCTTCTTTTGTAAGTGTTGTCCAGCAAGGTCGGCCATGCGGGCAGTGGGGGTCTTTTAGCTCTAAAGCCTTTCTTGCCAAATCTTGTGCAGCCTCAGGCCCTAAAATCGTTCCGTCTTTTACCGCCGCTTTGCAGGCTGTCATCGCCGCAATCTGGTAAATTATTTCCTCAGGGCTGACTTTTTTTTCAAAAATGGCTCGTCTTAAATCTTCCTCGCTTCCGTTATAACGGGCGGGAATAGTCGTGAAAATCCATCTTCCGTTTCCTTTGTTTTCGCAGTTAAAACCGGCGGTGCAGAGAGTTGTCTTTATTTTTGAAAGATAGTCGTCTTCTTCTTTTGAGCTGGTTTGAATTTCATAAGGAACAAGAAGATTTTGAGTTTCGCTTCCTCCGCTCATAAGGCGGTTGAATAAAATCCTCTCATGGGCTGCGTGCTGGTCAATCAAGTAAAAAATTCCGCTTTTCTGAACCATCAAAAATGTACCGAAAAGGGTTCCGTAGTAAATAAAATCCGCTTCTTTTCTGGAAGAGAGAGGGGAATTTGGAATTGAAAAGCGAAGCTCTGAATCAGTCTGGAAGCGAATGTGATTTTTTGTAAATGATTCAGAATTTTGTCTGGCAGTCGAGATGTTTTCTGTTTTTGATGACAGCGCATATTCTGCAAGCCTGGATGAGTAACTTGGTTCTGCGATTTTAATTTCTGTGTCCGATTTTTCAGAGTAGCGTGGAAATGCTTTTGGATATGTTTCCTTCTTTTCTCTTGAAAGCTCGTTGTCAACAATCGCCTGAAATAGAGTGTTCCGTTCGTTTTTCGCAATTTCTTCATGAAGCTCCTTTTCTCTCTCAAATGAGCTTTTAATTCCGTAGCTTCTGAAATAATTTCGTACGGCGCTTGAAACTCCGTGGTGAACTGCCGAAATGTCCTTGAAGCGAACTTCTTTTTTTGCGGGGTGGATGTTAAAGTCGACGACTCTCGGGCTTACTTGTAAGAATAATGCAGCTACCGGGTGACTTCCGTTGGGGAAAAAGCCCTGACAGCCGTATTCAATCGCCTGAATTAGGGAATATTCCTGAACCCTCCGTCCGTTTACGAAAATGTAGATGTTTTTTCGGTCGTTTCTATAGACGCTAGGCTCTCCTATTACCAAAGAAAAGCTCCAGTCGGTCTCACCATCATTTTCTTTTCCCTTTGAGTCAATCTGGAAAAAAAGCCTTGTGTTTTCCTTTAGCTCCAAGGCACGGGCGAATCTCTCTGACAAAGTGACATTTTTGGGTAAGTCGTGCCGAATCGTGCCGTCAATCGTCAGCCTAAAAGCGATGTCAGGGCGGGGAAGGGATTTTTCGACAAAAACTTCACGGCACATCATATTTTCAGATGAAGGCCGCTTTAAAAAGTTACGACGGGCTGGAAAATTTTCAAAAAGCCCTTCGCTCATAACGATTGTGCCCTTTCCGTCCTGAACTGGCGGAATTTGCTCAATCAAATGGTCTTCCGTAATGCTCGCTCGCATTTTGTAATTTCCACTCATTATTGAAAGGCGGGAAACTGCCGCGATTGAGGCGAGGGCTTCTCCACGGAAGCCCAGGGTTGAAAGATTTAGCAAGTCTTCGGATTCTGAAATTTTACTTGTGCAATGAGGCCTGGCACAGGCGGCTAAATCTTCTTTTGTAAAGCCGGAGCCATTGTCTGAAATACGGATTTTTTCGATTCCGCCGCCGTCCAGCTCAACAGAAATTGAGTCTGCTCCGCTGTCAACTGCGTTATCTAAAAGCTCACGGACTATTGCCGCAGGCCGGTCAATCACTTCGCCAGCGGCAATTTTTCGGGCGACATCAAGGGAAAGCGGGCGGACAGGTCGGCGATTCATTACTGGCGAAGTCCTTCAGCTGGCGCTCCGCTTGTTCCGGTCATAGCGTCTGCCCCTGAAAATAAATCAAACTGAGGCTCAATGTTCACTTGAGAAGTTGTGGCATTTTCATTTCCTTTCACTGGCTGATTCATGAGAATCTGAATTTTGCCTTCGATTTTTTCTATGTCTTTTTCGAGAGTTTTTGCGAGCTTTATGCCTTCTTCAAAATTCGAAAGAGCATCTTCTAGGGAAATGTCCTGCCTTCGGATATTCTGTGTGAGCTCTTCCAGTCGGGAAAGATTTTCTTCAAATGATTTCATAAGGCATAGTTTATCAGAAAAATGATTTTTAAGAAATAGTAAAAAACTAGGGAAACACTGATTAATATTTTTGCCTGTCCCGCAGGATAAAGCCTAATTTTTCAAGAGTTGCCAGAAAATGCACGACTCTGCTAAGCATTTTTTCTTTTTCGTCTGGAAATGATTCGTGCATTTTTGCCAGAATGTCGTTTACGGAGTTTTTACCGTCGAGAGAAAGCCAGAGCGTAGTTCCGTATTTGTCGAGGGAGATGTGAGAAATCTTCGGCCGTTTAAAAAAACGCTGGGACAGGAAATTGAAAAATCCCTTGTTTTCCATGTCGATCTCAACAATTTCAGATTTTCCGTCACCACAGGCTTTTGTCCGCCAGGCAAGCTTTTGATTCTTAGAGAAAACTAAATCCATGTAGTTCTGAGGAATTTTTTTTGCTTTCATAATTTTTTCAGTATGAGCGCTAACGAAGAGCCTTATTACAAGCTTCGCCAGCGCTCAAAATGTCATTTTCAAAGTTGTCTTAATTCGACTTTTTCTTGTTTCTTGTGAAGAATACAATGCTTGCCAAAAGCAAAGCGAAGAAAACTACGCCGCCTGCATTTCCCAAAATTCCGCCGAAATTGATTGTCTGCAAGAGAGACTTTCCGTTTGAAAGAGGGATGATTGCGAAAACCGCGAGCAAGATTCCGATAAGACCTTCACCAGCGATAAGGCCTGAGCCGTAAAGAACTCCTTTTTCGGTGACAGTTTTTCCTTCCTCACCTTTTTTGTCGAAGAAAAAGCGCAAAAGACCGCCCAAGAAAATTGGAGTTGAAAGATGAATCGGAAGGTAAACGCCGATTGCGACCGGAAGAACTGGAATTCCGATAATTTCGATTGCAAGGGCAATTCCGACACCCACGAGAACCAAAGTCCATGGCAGGCTACCACCCATAACGCCTTCAACAACGAGCTTCATAAGAGTTGCCTGTGGAGCTGGAAGCTCTTTTGAGCCAAAGCCCCAGGCCGCATCCAAAAGATACATGATTCCGCCGATTGCGAATGCAGAGACGACACAGCCTACAAGCTCACCCAGCTGCTGATTTCTAGGAGTTGCTCCGACGATGTAGCCGGTTTTTAAGTCCTGAGAAATGTCTCCGGCCATTGCCGCAATGATACAGATGATTGTTCCCACAGCTATTGCGCTAGTCATTCCGGCTATTCCTGTGTGACCCGTTGATTTTAAAAGTGCCGTAGCGATAAGAAGCGTTGCGATTCCCATTCCAGAAACAGGATTGTTTGAGCTTCCGACAAGACCAACCATCCGGCTGGAGACTGTGGCAAAAAAGAATCCGAAAACCACGATGATGAGAGCGCCCAAGAGTCCCACCGGAATTGCAGGCAAAAGCCAGATTACTACGACGATGAGGAGGGCGGCAATCAAGAGTCCTTTCATAGGAAGGTCACGGTTAGTGCGTTCTTCAACTTCTTCCTTGTGACCAAAGCCGCTAATCGCTTTTTTGAAGGTTTTTATGATTGTCGGGAAGGATTTTATCAAGCTGATAATACCTCCTGTTGCGACAGCCCCTGCACCGACATAGCGGATGTAGCTTGACCAGATTCCCCAAGGACCGAGCTCTGAGACAGGAACTGATGACGGAGCGAAAACAGAAGAAGAGCCGAAGAAGTTAATCAGAGGAATTACGACAAACCAGCCGATTACGCCACCAGCGAACATATATGCAGAAATCTTTTTTCCACAGATATAGCCGACACTTGCCAGGGCAGGAAGAATGTCAGCGCCGAAGCCTGTTCCGAATTTTTTGATGCTCCAGTCGATTTCTGAAGGAAAAAGACACAGACCGTCAGCGATGAATTTATAAATTGCGGAAATTCCAAGGCCTGAGAAGACGATTTTTGATTTTTCACCGCCTTCTTCACCTGCCAAAAGAACCTCTGCACAGGCTGTTCCTTCCGGAAAGGGCAAAATTCCATGTTCCTCAACGATTAAAGCAGAGCGAAGCGGAACCATAAAAATAAGACCCAGCACAGCCGCACACAAAGAAATGATTGCGATAATCCAAAATGAGGGCTTTGAAACTGCGTCACTTTCGCTGGCCCACATAAAAAGAGCTGGCAAAGTGAAGATTGCGCCAGCCGCCAAAGACTCACCGGCAGAACCGATTGTCTGAACCAAGTTGTTCTCTAGGATTGAATCGCGCTTTAAGATGATTCGGATAATTCCCATAGAGAGAACTGCGGCAGGAATAGAGGCTGAGACTGTCATTCCGACACGGAGTCCCAGATAAGCGTTTGCGGCACCGAAGAGAACGGCGAGCAAAATTCCGAGACCAATTGACACAGGCGTAATTTCTGGCAAAACACGGTCTGCGGAGATGAAGGGTTTGAATGATTTTTCTTCCATAAGAAAACCTATTAGAGCATAAGAATTAAAAGCTGATAAACGAGTCGTTATTTTACTATAATGACGGGATAATTTAAAGTGTCAGATTTTTTGACTTAAGCTTATCAATGAGTCTTTATCTTGCTTGAAACGGCACAGTTTTTTATAATACCTTTCAAATGAAAGAATTTTCGCTTCGTGTATCTAAAAAACTTGACAAACTCTCACCTGTACAAATCCAAAAAATCATCGAGGACACTTATTCTCAAAATGAGATGCTGGACTCAATTTTTGAAAGCCTTGTGACGGGCCTTATTATTGTCGATAAGGATTTTTATCTTTTAAAAATTAACAAGGCCGCAGAAAGACTGATTCCCTTCAAGTCAAATCCTCAGGATTCAAAATCTGAAAACACGCCGATTTGGAATCTTATAGATTATGATGAAATTTCTGACTTTTTGAAAAATGCCCATAAAAACGACAAGACAAATATCTCTAATGAATATACGATAACCACTAATTCCGGAGCAGTCCGTTTTATTGACATTTATCTTACGCCGCTTCTTCAGAATCAAAACAAAAATCAAAATCTCATCGGAAGCATTATCAGAATTGAAGATGTGACAGAAAAGCGAAATCAGGAAATTTTACTTCACAGAATGGAGACTCTTGCGGGACTTACTAATGTAGCGGCCAGCGTCGCCCATGAAATCAAAAATCCGCTTGGGGCAATTTCAATTCACATTCAGCTCATGCAGAAGGCTCTCAAAAAAAAGAGGGAAAGTGACGGACTTTTGCCACCGACAAAATATGCAGAAGACTATCTTGATGTCATTACTCAGGAAATAGAGCGGCTTAACAAAATTGTAGTTGACTTTTTAATGGCTGTCAGGCCTATTTCTGCAAAAATGGAGCTTTCAAGTCCAAATAAAATTTTAAAGGAATTTATTTCCTTCTTTACGCCAGAATTCACCGAAAAGCACATAGAATTAAAATCTGAACTCTGTGATTGTGATGTAAGGGTCTTACTTGACGCAAAGCTTTTCCGCGAGGTAATCGTGAATCTTTCTCAGAATTCAATTTCTGCAATCGAAAAAAAGTTCGAGCTGAATCCTGAAAATCTTCACGGAACGATTTTTGTAAAAAGCTTTATAAAAAATGACAAATATATCCTGAAATTTAAGGATGACGGCACTGGTATGGACGACTTTACCGTATCAAAGGTTTTTGAGCCGTATTTTACAACAAAATCAAACGGAACTGGTTTGGGAATGGCTATGAGCTACAAAATTATCAAGGAATTTTCTGGCGACATTTCTGTAAAATCAGTTTTGGGCGAGGGCACTGAATTTATCATCACGCTTCCGCTTCCCCAAATCGACAAAAAATTACTGGAATTTCACTGTAGCTCTTAGTTTTTTTTACTCTGTCTCGACCACGCTTACCCAAACGCTGTCGCTCCTTCCTTTCTGGTCACTGACCGTAAGCTCGTATTTTCCGGGAAGGGGAGTCCATTCAAGACTTTTTCCAGGCAGGGTTCGGCCTATGTAATCGCTTTTGCAGTACCATAAAAGCTCGCTGGTGTCTGCGTCCGAGACTGCGTAGAGTAAAATTTTGTTTCGTTTTTTGTCCGTTCGCCTGAAAACATAATCAGCTCCCGTCATTGGAGAGACTATTTCAGGCGGAAACCCCTGTGCTTTTGAGTCGAATTTTGTTTCGTTGTCGGGATACTCAGGCGGCTTTAGGCGGGGAAGACCTGCCAGCTCAAAAAGATTCTGAAGGTCGCTCGGCCAGAATTCACGCACCAGGGTTTTTATGTATTTTCCCTCTGTTTCGTCTGTCCTAAAGCCTGTCCTTGTGTCGATATTGATTTTTCTATGAATTTTGCAGGTGTTAATCGGAGAAACTCCCGGAATGAACCAGCTCCATTCTGTTTGCTCGCAGCTTGGGTTCACAAGAGCGCCTGAAACTGAGCAGACTTTCACCTGAATAGCGTTTTTGGGAGGAATTTCTGCTTTTTTGCGGCCGCTCTCGCCAAGCTCCGAAAGAAGGGAGTAGACGATGTTGAACAAAAGAGGCCCTGCCATAGTCCTGCCCAAAAAAGAGTTGTTTCCGTGACCGTCTGCGTTTCCAATCCAAACGCAGAGTATGTATTTGTCAAAAATTCCGACGGACCAGCTGTCCTTAAAGCCGATTGAAGTTCCTGTTTTGTAGGCGATTTTTATGTTTTCAAGCTCCTTTGGCTTTTGCTGGTAGGGCGGAGTGTTTTCTTCGAGCATTTTCCGCACGATAAAAGAGCTTTCCGGAGTAAGCAGCCTTTTTCCGATATCTTTTTTGACCTTATGGATGTAGTTTATGTCTTTTTGGATTCCATTGTTTGCCAGGGTTGCGTACATTTTACAAAGCTCAAGCATATTCACTTCGCAAGTTCCAAGAACGATAGAAAGTCCGTAATGCTCCCGCTCCTTCATTTCTCCGACGCCAGACTCTCTCATAAAATCATAAAGGTCACGGCCTTTTAAATCCCTGTTCAATGCAATAGCAGGAATGTTACGGCTGTCTGAAAGAGCGAACCAGGCTTTTACGGGTCCCTTAAAAATGCTTCCGTAATTGTCCGGAGAATACTCGTTAAAGGTGACAGGCGTGTCTTTCAGCATCGTGTCGTAATGTATAAGCCCCTTTTCCAGGGCGAGTGCATAAATGAAAGGCTTTAAGGTCGAGCCAGGCGAGCGGCGGGAGGTCGTGATGTTCACTTGCCCCTGAATAGAGTCGTTGAAATAGTCGGCAGAGCCTATATTTGCGACAATTTCCATATTTTCATAGTCAAGAAGAAGAATGGAGCCGTTCTCGACGCCAAAATGCCTGTTCTGATTTATGTAATTGTTAAAAATTTCTTCACATTCGTTTTGAAGCTTTAAATCAAGTGTAGTCCGAACGATTTTTTTCTGGTCCTTTTCCTTTTGTTTTAGCTCGCCGCTCATTTTTTCATAATGAATCATCTCGCAGAAATGGCGGGCATGAGACGGAAAGAGGCAGACCGTTGACATCTGCATGTCCATAAAAGGCTCTTTGTCCCTGTCCTCAGGATGATTTTCCAGCCAGCGCTCAAAAAGAGCTTTTCTTGCATAAATAAGCTCGCTGGGAGTGCGGTCTCTTGAAGGAGCTCTTTTCGTTGGATTTTGAGGCAGAACCGCAAGCATTATGTTTTCCGACAAGTTCAGGTTTTTGACGGATTTTGAAAAATAATACCAGCTTGCGCTCTCAAAGCCCTCGATGTTTCCACCGCAGGGAACAAGATTTAAATAGCACTCTAAGATTTCCTGCTTTGAGTAGCAGAATTCAAGGAAAAGCGCGTGAAGAATCTGATTTATTTTTCCGAAAACTGACTTCGTGTAAAGACCGTATTTTAATTTAGCGGTCTGCATTGTTATTGTCGAAGCCCCGATTCTCCGTGATTTTTTTATGTAGGTTTCAAAGCCAGCCTTTAAAATAGAAACCGGATTTACTCCCCTGTGGGAATAAAAAAACCTGTCTTCCTGTAAGATTACGGCCTCAACGAATGATTCCGGGTAATCTGAAAGGGGTTTGTAAATCCTGTATTTTTCGTCGCTCGTAAGAAAAATCTGTAAGAGCTCGCCATTTCTGTCAGAATAAACGGCAGAAAACTCGATTCCGGAAAGAATGTCTCCGAAAAATTTTTCGTAGAGGATATGTCCCACCACATAAAATTGCAGTGAGACAAAAAACAGAGAAAATGTGAGCAAAAAAATGAGCTGCCGTTTTTTTATCGTCTGTGACATTATTCAGATATGACGATACCTTTTTGCGGACAGACTGAGCGAATATCCTTGTTGTACATTGACTCCGCAAACATGGGCGGAATTACGAATGAGCCTGAATTTATGATTTTTGCCTTGTAAGTGAAGGTGTTCACCTTGTCGCTGACTCTTCCGTAAATTACGAGCCTGTCTTCACGGACATCGACATAATCAGCAGTCCAGTCCTTGTTATACTTTCCGCTTCTGACTGATTCGATGTCTGCCTCAAGGCAAGCCGCCTGCATATCTACGAGCGCAATGTTAGGGAGAGTGCCCTTTTGTGAGCGGAAGGAGAGCTTTACGAGAACATCATCGCCGACCTTGAATTTGTCAAGCTTCTTTCCGTCAAGGCTCGTAAACTCACGGCTGACTTCAAGACCGTCCTTAATCTCTTTTGCCGGAATCTCCGTCTCAAAGCCAGCCTGCACCGTCTGATAGTAGAGCGGAAGGTCAGACTCCTTTTTGAATTCGATTTTTTCGGCTTCCTTAGAAAATTCTCCCTTTAAGACAGGACTTCCGGAAAGAGACAGAACTTTTTGAGTCTTTCCGAAAATTTCTGTGACTGTGTAGGCATCGGTTTTATCAAGCTCAGAATAGCTTTCAAAGGCTTTGATTGCCGCACTGACTGAGTATGTGTTGTAGCCCGACATATCCGCAAGATTCTCACAAAGATAATCGATTTGCTCAGATTTTATTTCACCAAGTCTCTCAGGGAAATATGTCGAGATGATTTCGATATAGGTTGAAACATAGTGAAGCCCGTTGTGGAAAATCCATGACGAGTCAAAAAATCTCTTCCGCTTGATTTTCGAGAGAATTGAAGAAGCTTTTTTGTCTTGCTTGAGCATTTTGTAGCTTGCCGCAAGGTAAAGCCCCTCGTAGTCAGTTTCGCTGTAATTCTTTTTGTTAAGCTCATCCTCAAGCTTTTCAAGATAGGCAGTCGTTACTATTTCGTTTTTAGTAAGAATGTAGATTGCATAGCATCTCTGCATAATATCGAAATCTGAATTCTTTGAAGATGAGGCTATCTGCTTTACGGCGCCCATAACCTTGTCAAAGAAACTTGATGGCACGAAGAAACCTTGCAGTTTTGCGTCAGTCAGGAATTCCGCGCAATAAAGAGTGATTTCGCTCATTGGCGAGCTTTTGTTGGTCCAGTAACCGATATTTCCGTCGCTGAGCATCCTTGACTGCAGAATGCTGATTGTGTCCATTACCATTTTTTCGGCGTCCGCATGCGTTTTTCCGCCTGCCTTTACGAAATTCTCAAAAAGGTAAGGATATGCCTTGCTAGTAACCTGCTCGGCACAGCCATAGGGATAATTTGCAAGATAGAAATCTAAGCCCTCAAGGAAAGAAGCAGGAATATTTGAGACAGAGACGCTTCGTTTTGCGTACTCGTCGTAAAGCCTGTGATTTACATCGGCCGTAAGAGTCTTTTTGTCGGTTTTTCCGGAATTTATCCAGATTTGATAGGGCATTGAAGGGCGAACGCTTAGGGTGCTTGAAAGGCTGGAGCTTTCAGTCGCGTCAGAGGCGACAAATTTAAGCTCCGCTCCGCCAAGAATATTCTTTGCCTTAATTTTAAATGAGACGGTCGCATCCTTTCCCTCCGCAATTACCAAAGGAAGGGTTTTTTCGCCAAGAACCTCAAGGTTTTCGCTGGGTTTTACTGAAAGAGTGACCTTGTTCATTTCGCCGCTTCCCTTGTGTCCGTTGGTGACGCTTACGCTTACATTAAATTCGTCGTTGGGAGAGACGGCGAGAGGAGCTGACGGCGAGATTACGAATGTGTTTCGGGCGATTGTACTTGAAGAAGCGACACCCAGCCTTTCTTTTGAGACTGCCACTGCAAGAACTCTGATTGTTCCGTTGAAATAATCAGGAACATGATATTTTACCGTGCGTTTTTCCCCCCCCGTGTCGATAATTCCAGACCAATATGCCACTGGCGCGTTCTGCTTTCGTTTGAAAGGATTCAAATTCTTTGAAAGCTCGTCCATTCCGGCTCCGCCACCCATAGCACTCATGGTCTTCAGGACCTCAAATTCTGGTAAAACTAAATCCAAAATCTGAGAAGTGCGGACTTCAAGCGCCCTTTTCTTAAAGAAGAATGAAAGAGGATCCGGATTTTTGTATTTCGCAACCTGCAGTATTCCTTCGTCAACTGCAAAAACAACGATTTTTCCCTCGTCAGAAGAAGAATATGTGATTTCCAAATCCTCACCTGACTTGATTTCGTCCTTGAAGTCCAGCGAGATTTTGTTCGTTCGGTTAGATTTGTCGAGCGTGAAGGGAACAGCCCCGTAACAGAAAGGACTCATAAAAATTTCTTCTGAATCAGGACTTCTCGAATACATGACATTTATGTAAGCGTTTCCTTCGATTCCTTTAGGAATTTCAATTGCTTGAACTCCGGAAAGCTCATTCATCTTGAACCATTTCCAAGAATAAACCTTGTCCCGCTCAACCGTAATTAAGCCGAAGCCTTTGTAAGGAGCCTTAATGAAGATTTTTGCAGTCTCTCCCTGAGCCAAGTCAGATTTTTCAAGCTTAAGCTCAAGCTCGGCTGTCCGCGTGAGACTGCGGCTGGTGTTTTTGTCCCCGACAATCGTGTAGCTTATAGTGTTAAAGACAAGACCTTCCGAATCAGTCAGGGTAAGCTTGTATTCGCCGGCAACTTCTGAAGGAACGATAAAGTCAGTTCCGTTCTTTGAAATCGAGATTTTTTTCGTCTCAAGGGGATATGATTTTTTTACTGACTGATATTTTACAAGACCGTTCGGCTGCTTGACCAATGTCGAGATATATTTTACTTCTTCGATACTGAGCGTAACATCCTTAAGGTCGATTTTCTTTAAATCCTGGTCAATCGCAATGAAGGAAAGCTTTCTGACTGAATCGCGGTTGATGTATGAAAGAGAGCCGTCTGCCTTGTAGCCGATTAAATATTTTAGCGGTGAGATATAAAGGCTTGACATCTGTGTTACGCTTCGTCCGCCGCCTTTTTCAAAGCCTTCCGCATAGAATTCAAGCCTGTAGGTCGCTTTCTCGAATTTTGATGTGTTAAGCTCAAAGCTGACTTCACCGTTTTCATCAGTCTGCTTGGTTCCCAAAAATTCCTCATAAGAATTAGACTTATAGAAAGGGTCTGAAAAATAATAGTCTGAGTATTTCCTAAGGACAGGAAATCCGGGATAAAGCGTCATCTGAGCCTTTACATCATTTCCGCTGGCAGGAGTGCCGAAAAGATTTTTGAGAATGACTTTTCCTGAAAGACTTTGCGGATTTATCCAGCCGTCCTTTGGAAGAGGCTCGAAGGCTTGGGAAATTTTTAATGTATCAGGCAAGAATTCCTCGATTTTTACGCTCGTAGAAGAAAGATATTCCTTTTCGATTTTGCCATATCTTTCTTTTAAGATGTAAAGCGTAACATCATAAAGGCCTGTCGGCGAGTAATCCTTCGTATCGAAGGAAATTTCTTCAAAGCCAGATGATGAAATCTTAAACTGCTCCGTGTAAATCACCGAATTCTGACTGTCCTTTACCTCACATTCTACTGGAAGATTCCTTAAATCTATGCTCCAATCCCCTGATTTCGCAATTATGCCGATATGAACCTTGTCCCCGGGCCTGTACATTCCTCTGTCCGAGAACATATATGCGTTTATTTTCGTTGGATTGTCTTTTCCGTATTCGCCGCCCACATCATAGTTTGAGTAGTCGAGGCTTCGTCCCCGTTCTGAATATGGCATGAAAGAAAGGTCGCCTTCAGTTTTCACGACATAAGCGGTAGGCCTGTGCTCATCCGAGTAATTGTTTAATGCTGTTTCAGGAATAGAAGCGTGGCCCGTTGAGTCCGTGTAAGTTGAGACAACAGGATTTCCGTTCAGGCCGATAACCTGAACCTGTGCGTTTGGGACAGGACTTCCGCTTGAAATTGACTGAACGAAAATGTCCCGGCTTCCGCTGGTATTTTTCTTTACGATGAAGCCCAGATCCGTTACGAGAATCAGACGCTTGTCGCTCCTGTGTTTTGATGCCTCATAGCTTTCAACCTCGAACAAAAAGAGTCCGTTTGAGAGATTTTTGCTTGGCTTTGAGGTCAAGTGCCCTGAAAAATCAAATGAAAAATATGAGACATATTCCTTTGACCAGTTAGGAATTTTATATCTGTAAGTTTCTTTTTCCGAGATGTTGCTCTCGTTGAAATTATAAGAGTCGAACCGGAAATTCTTCATATCTCCGTTTGACATTGAGACCAAGTGATTCACATCCTTTGGCATTATTCTTGAGATTGTATACTGGACTTCTTTGATTCCCCGTGAAGAAATTGCCATTTTACGGCTTCCGGAAAGGGAAAGTATCGTTCCCTCAGAAAGAATGCCCAGCTCTACAGGGTAAGATTTGATTTTCAGGAAGGCGTAATTGTAGTCTTTCTCGTCATTTGAAAGCTTGTATCCGCCAAAAAAGTTGATGGTACCTTTAAAGCGCACGAAAACCGAAGACGCTTCCGGCACATCGATGATGAAATTGTTCTGTGATGCGGCGTTTTCAGCCGTCTCAACGAGTCTTGCTGTCGTTTTGTAAGACATTGACTCAACCAAATCTGTGAATTCATCTTTTCCGGCATAAGCCCAGTTATAGTTTTTTTGTTCTTTCCAGCCTTGCTCTTCAGGCTTAGTATCTGGAAGGACAAAAATCTCCATATGAGAAAGAAGCTCTTCGCCAGAAACCTTGCCCTTTGTCTCTACAGAAATTACCTGGTCGTAATTCTGCTCCTCGTTTTTAATGAGGCTGTGCGAAATGTCCGTGATTTTCACGAAGTCGCTCATTCCCGGAATGTCGATAGATTTCTGGTCTGAATCCTTTGCCGAAACATCATAAATCGAGCCTATTCCCGAGCTCATTCTGACAGTGACAATAGAGGTTTTCGGCGGAACCGGTATTATGTCGCTTACGAGATATGCTTCAAGACCGTCACGGCTCCATGAAGTCGTAAAATTAAGGACATTTTTGCTTGATTTTCCATCTGCGCCCTTTGTAGACATATTCATTGAGACGAATCTTTCAAAGCTTTCCTTTTCGATTGGGTGGCTAGCCCGAACTGTCGCAGTCACCCGCTTTTCAGATTGATTTTCAGGATTTATGTAGAATTCAGCATCAGAGAGGCTTACGGAAAAGCGTCCTGTATCAAAAGAAAAATCACCTTTTACGATTACATTTTCAGAGAAAATTGACGAAGGAAGATGAACCTTGTAGCTTTCACCGAGTTTCCATCGTTCTACGGGAGAAAACACAAGCTCGCTGTCGCTTCTCCAGCTCCAGGATCCTTCTATTGCGGGCCTTATTTCGATAGGTGTCTCGATTTTTTTTTGAACCATATCCAGCGGGGAAACCGAGCCTGAAAATGAGACTATAAGGGTGTCAGGCTTTGTCTCAGGCGAATATTTGACGCTTGGAGCATAGATTTCGTAATCAACCTTTACCTTGTTTTTTTCAGATTTTGAGCATGAAAAAAGTGAAATGAAAGCAAAAGCCGCAATAAAACCAAAAAGGATTTTGTGATTTTTCATAAAAAACTCCCTAACATTTTAATATATAAGTAAAATCTTATATTGCAATAAAGTTTGAATTTTGTCTACAGTGTCTGTCTAGAACTTTACTGTCGCCCCGATTGTCGCAGTACATGTCAAGGTCGCGATTTTTCCCCAGTTTGCATAGTAAGAAAGACCTGCCTCCGTGTTCAGCGAGACATATTTTGTCACCTGAGTTTCTGTCCCGTGCGTGTAGGCGACAGAGTATTTCTTTGTGACTTTTGTCGTGCCTGAGCTTTGAGAGGCGCTTGCGTTTAAGCTGTCTGTTTTCGTTATTTTTTTTGTATTTTTTGCAAATTCCTCGCTGAAAATTGAGACTAAGCCCCTTGCCAGCGAAGATTTTCCCTCCCGCTTGCAGACTAGGGTGTATTTTGCCTTCCAGTCATTTTCGCCTTCATAAGAGCCTTCAAAGCCGTTTTTCAGGTAATTCGTTTGTGTAAAATAAAAGGTTGCCTGCAAATAACCGCTTAAAATGTATGAGAGAGAAGAAGGAGATGCCCGTGGAATTTTTAAAGTCGCCGTAAGGCTCGAGGCATATTCGTCCTTTGAAAAAAATGAAAAAACTGGTATCGTTCCGTTTTTTCCGAAAATGTTTAGGGCGGTGTAGTTCACAGTGTTTTTTATCTGATAAAAATCTGCTGTGCTGTCGCCTGTCCTAATGTCCCGTGTCGCTTCTATTTTTGCTGATTGTGGAATGAAAAAGTCGTATTTGCTTGCAAAAAAAGCCCTTTTCCAATTAAAGGAGTAGCTTCCCGTATAATAATTTGAGTCCCTGTCCGTTTCAAAGACCTTTTTTGAAAGATTTTTGCTTACAAGGTCGTAAATCGGGCTTGCGGTGAAAAAATATGTTTTTTCTGAAAGGCTTTTTTGAAGCTCAAGAATATCCCTCTCGTAGCTTCCGCCTTTTTCTACGCTTGATTTATTTGTGCTTCCGCCTGATTTTTTGTATGAAAAAGAAAAGTTGTTTTTCTGAACGCTGAAGGGAATGTCAAAACCCGTTTTGCTCGTGTCCGTGAATGAGATTTTTGAAGAAGATTTGTAGTTTCCCTCTGTCTCAAAAAAGATTTGCGGAGTAAGTTTTAGACAGTCGAAGGAGTATGAGAGAGAAGTTTTTCCAGAGACGCTTCTTTTTTGAGCCTCCTTGTCTCCGGTGTCGAAAGAAAAGCGGGTGATTTCAGAATAAGAATAAAAATAATTTTCAGTGCCGAATTTTTCCTTTTCGCTTGAAGAAGATGCCGAATCTGTTAGGATTTTCTGGCTTACGGCCGCTTCTCCTGTAAGCTTTAATTTCTCCGGCTTAAAATTGAGCTTTGCTTTCGCGTTTTGATTTAAGCTCCACGAGTCGCTTGAAGCCTTAGTCGAGCCTGAAATCTCCAGGGGAAAATTATACGAAGAAAAATCGATTTTGGCAGTGTTTGATTTTTCAAGGCTTTCCTCTTCCGCACTAAATGCGTAGCTCTCAGAAAAAGAAAGGCTGTTTAGAACAGGTTTTTCCGTTTCAAGAGAGTGGCTTGCTCCGCCGAGCGCATTTTTCTGGGCCGTCTCGCCGTCTCTTGCATTTTTGTATGCGTTTGAAAGTGTCGCTTCCGTTTTGATTTTAAGATTTATGAAAGTAAAGCCCAAAGCGCCTGTCGAAGAAAGAGAATTTTCTTTTGAAGAGCCCTTTTCCGTTTCGATTGAATTTGCCGCATTTGTGCATCCCTTTACGGTAAAATCTTTTAAAATCTCAAAATTTTCAGTCTCAAAAATCACTCCGTCGATTCTGTAGCTTGCTTCCATTTTGTCCTGTAAAACTACATACGGGGTGTTCTCGCTTAAATAAAGCTCGTCGAAGGAAAAAAAGCCGTCATCGCTTGTCGTGACAGTAAATTCAAGCTTTGTCGGAACTACATTTGTGTCGACCCTGGTCAGCTTTTCGTCTGCCCTTCCTGTCAAATCAACCGTGTATTCAGTCCATTCTGCCGAAAGCGAAGAAATAGTGTAACTGACAGCCGTTTTTGATGAAGCGCTGCCATTGTCGGACTCGCTCCGGTAATTTTCCGGGCGGCTGAGAGTGACTTTTATAGAATCAACATTTTCTCCCCTTAAAAAGAAAGATAGTTTTTTGTAAAGGCTTAAATCCGCTTCTGAAAAATATCTCGTGAATGTAATTTCGCTTTCAGATTTTGTGTCCTCAAAAGTCCATTCAAAATGCTGGGCCGTGTTTTTTGAGGAAGATGAATTGAATTTTTTTACGACAGAAGCTGAAAGGCCTGTGTCGATTTCCTCGTAATTTGTCACCGTAATTTCAGAATTTGAGTCGATTGAAGTCAGGAAAGTTATTTCTCCTGCCTCATAAGGACCTATGTAAATCCTGCCCCTTTCTGGAAGGGCTGAAGTGTCGCTTGTTGTTAATATGAGACGAGCGTTAAAGTTCTGAATCGAAGCGAGAGAAGCCCTGTCTTCGTCCGAAAGAATCACCGTGACTGTCTGCCATATTTCGCTTGAAAAATCAAAGGCCGTTTTTATGTTTGTCTCGCTTGAATCTGAAATTTTCCAGGTAGGAAGCCTTTCTGAATCCTCGAAAGAAAAATCATCGTCGCCCGACACTCCGAGCTGCAAGTAAAGACAGACGCTGGAAGTGTCGAAATTTTCTGAGTACAAGGGATTCCTTATCGCAATCGAAAAAAATCCTGCGTTTGAAAGAGTCCCTGAAAGTCCCGGAGTCTTAATCGAAAGGGCAGACCAAGCCTGATTTTCATCGCTTCCTGCCGTGATTCCTGAAAAATCCCACTCAAAAGGAATTGCGTATCCTGAAATTTCTGAGTCAGTCTTTCCGCTGCCCGCTTCCACGCTTCCGTTTTTTTCTGATTTTAATTCGATTGAATTCCTTGTGGCCGAGGATTTTTCGCTTATCACAGGTGCAAAGTCGCCCGGTAAGTCAATTCCTGCCGATTTTGCAAGGTAATAAGTTCCCGTATCGCTCTCGTCATTTCCTAAGATTCTGTAAATTCCGGTCGTGTTGGAGTTTTCGTAAGTCGAGGCGATAGTGTTCTTTGCCCTAAGATTTTCTCCCTCGTAAGAAATTTTACTTGCAACGCTTGCAAAGCCGTTTGAGGAGTAGCTTGCATCTGCATATTCCCTTTCTGGCGAGTAGCTCCACCTGCCTGAGGCAGAAATATCGCCTGAAATTTTTTCGGTAAAGTCGTATTTAAAGCCTGCCGCTAAGGATAGAGCGCCGCTTTCTGAGTCCTCGCTTTCCTCGTACCAGCGTGCCGTGATATGGTCGCTTGCAGAAACGGCTCCTGAAAGAGTAATAGTTCCGCTTTCGCTGTCAAATTGAGCCGTCGGGTCAATCACTCCGTTCTTGTAGACAGTGACACTTCCGCTTACGGCGTCAGTGCCGATTTCAAATCGATTTACGGGCGTAAATGTGCGGACCTGCAGCTTTTTGTCCAGCAATTTTGAGGAGATACCGCCCAAATAAATTTGCGGATTTTCAGAAGCCAGAGGAAAAGACGCGTGAATCAATTTTTCAATTTCGTCGGTCGCCTCATCGTCATTTAAAGAAACATCCGCGTATAAATGATTTGAATAAAAAAAATCAGTCGAAGCGAATTTATAATTCTCCTCGTCTATCACAACGCTGTAGGAAGAGTCTGCCGTGAGAGTCGAAGAAGAAGCTATCTGTGCGTCCGAGGCGTTTGAAGAGAGGCAGTCGTATCGGCTGGCAACTGCAAAGGGAGAAAATCCCGAAGGATGCTGCAAAAACAAACAGTCTTCACCGTCAATCGAATTAAAAAAAGAATATGAGTAATTCCGAATTGAGCATCCCGAATTACTAATTGAGCTGAACCATTTCTGAAGCTTTCCCAAAAAAGTTGAGTCATCATCATAAGAGCCAAAATCACTTTGTGTAACACTGTTATAAAAAGTCACGGCAACGGCTGGCAAGACTCCGCTCTGCTTGTAAGCCTTCGCATCCTTTGAAAGCAAAAGCTGATATTCGCCTGAAAGCAAAAGATACTGGCTTTCATCAAGCTTCTTGTATTTCCGTCCCTTAGTGTCCTTGTAATCTCCATTAGCAGACTCTACATAAACAGCCTTTACGCTCTGAATGAGAGCCAGACTGGGTAAGATATATTGATTTCCCGTGTTGTACTCTGAAAGGGCAATTTCTTTTATCGAGACAGAATTTTTTCCGTACCAGGTTTTCTCGTGGGCCTCAAGCATATCGTATCGTAAAACAGTGTCCGCCCGCCATTTCTCACCGGCCCATTTAAGCATAAGTCCTGGAGCCTGATTTTCTCCGCCGCCAATTCCCCTGTTCACTTCGTCAACTGAATAAATTGAGGGAAAAATTATCTTTCGGTTTGAAAGGCGCCCATGCTTTAAGTAGCCGTCTCCAATGTATCCTGCCCCGACCGTGTTTTCGCTGAATTCATCTGCAAAGGCTGCCTCAAAATACCAGTGATGATTCAGCATAAAATAAAGCGATAAATCCACATTCTGTGCAAAAACAGGGGTTGAAGTCGAAAGAGTGGGGGAAAGTCCGAATCCAAAGGAACAGGCCGCCCCGCCAGTGACAGTCGACTTCCAGTAGCCTTCTGCAAAAAATTCTACATTCTGCTTGCCAAAATCCCTGTTAAAAAGAGAGATAAAATTCCCGGAGTCGGAAAGAGGGAGCTTTGAAGTGTCAAAGACAATTCCTGCCGCTCCGTCAGCCTCTTTTTCTTCTGCCACGGCCTTTTTGGGAAACAAAGTCAGAAGCGACAGCAAAATCATCGTCATCCCTAAAAGTCGGGCCTTAGTGATTTTTAGGCCCGGATTTTTTTCCTGAGCCTTTAGAATGGCACTCTCAAGCTTTCGTTTTTTTCCCTCTCCGAAATCAAAAAGCTCCCTTTGGAGAGGGGTATTTTCATCCTCAAGATTTTGAAGACAGACTCCCAGAAGGCGAATAGAGAGCCTTGAGTCATATTTTTTTTCAAAAAGAGCCTTTGTCCGCTCATATAAATCGTCAACACTGGAAACATATCGCTCGCTCGTCGCCTGAACGCTCACAGTCGTAAAATCTTCATAGCGGATTTTTAGGGATACAGTCGAACTTCTGACTTTTTCGCGCAGGCTCCTGAACATAACAGTGTTACATAACGAAAGAATCGCCGTTTCAATGGCATCTCTGTCAGTTAAATCGTATTCGTAGGTGTTTTCCGCGCTTATTGAGCGGGATTTTACCTCTGCCCTGAAGTCCGCGCTTTCATTTCCCCGAACGGAATTGTACAGAAAAGAGCCCATGGCATTTCCGAAAAGGCTTTGCAAAAGTTTTTCTGAGCGGTTATAGATGTCACGAGTCGTTTTTATTCCGTAGCTTTCGAGCTTTGAAAGGGTCTTTTTTCCAGCCCCCCAGACCTTTTCAAGCGGAAGAGAGAGCATAAAGTCCGTTTCACTTCCGAACGGAACGACAGTAAGACCGTCTGGCTTTTGCAAGCCAGAGGCGATTTTCGCGCAGTATTTTGTCGAAGAAAGCCCCACTGAGACAGTAAGTCCTGTCTTTTCCTTTACCTCAGCCTTCAGCCTTTTAGCTGTTTCAACCGGATTCCCGAAAAGGCGCTCTGTTCCCGTCAAATCAATAAAAGCCTCGTCAACCGAAATCTGCTGGATGTCAGGCGAATATTCCTTAAAAATCGCCATCACCTCCTCAGATTTTTCGTGATAGCGTTTCATCCTCCCACGGACAAAAATTCCTTGGGGGCAAAGACGGACAGCCTGAAAAATCGGCATCGCAGAGTGAACGCCGAAACGACGAGCCTCATAACTTGCCGTAGAGACGACACCACGCCTGTCAGTCGGAAGAGAGCCTACAATAACAGGCTTTCCCCGCCATTCAGGGTGGTCGAGCTGCTCGACCGAAGCGAAAAATGCGTCTAAATCTACATGAAGGAAAATATTCATTGGTCGATGATTTTTGTCATTATTACTCAACAAAAAGCTCCCTTTCTTCTCTTCTAAACTCCCGCGCGTTTTCCGTCCTGTAAAACGCTTCTATCCCAACTCTTGCTTTTGTACCCATTTCGCAAGCCCAGTCAATTGTGATTTCTTTTGGCGGATAGTCGGGGAGGGTGAATGAGTAATAATCTTTTCCCTCTTCTGTTTTTAGAATTGTATAATCATAAATTGAGTCGTAAATCGGGTGCTCGCTGTCAATCCCGAAGAGATTTACCTTGTACCTGACTGCGTTTTCGCTGGAAGAAAGCTTTATGTGGTTCGTCGTCATTCCAGAGAAGGTGTCCTTCGTAAGGTAAGCTTCAAGGCTCGATTTGTCGTCATTCAGGATTTTTCTTTCAGCCTTAAGGGATTTTCTGTATTCCGGCCTGTAAATAAAGTGTGAGATTAAGAAAATCAAGGTTAAGCAAAAGAGCAGGATTCCTGCGGTAGAAACGATATCGTTAAAAATAATGCGCTTCATCGAGTAGCCTTTTCCTCCGGCGTAAATGTTCATAAACATAAGTATTTTGAGCCACATAATCTGAAAGGGAAAAATTCCGAATGCAAGAAGCAGGTTTCCGGCGGGAGGGGCAATGATAGTCCTGATAAGGTCTATATCCTCCGCGCTTTTTATGATTATGTATGCGTAAGGCAAAAAGGGAAGAGCCATCAGAACAAAAAAAATTATAAGAACCGTAAGTTTTTTTACGGAACGAGAGGCATAAATGACAATATATTCAATCAAAAAAATTACGAAAAGCGTAATGTCCCTGGTCGAGAACAAAAAAATATTAAAAATCGAGACGACAGAAAGAATATAGCCGTAGACAAAGGCCGTGACCGAAAATTTAAGTATCTCTTGAAAAGCGAACAGAATCGAGATAAAAATCATCGACAGGACGATTTTTGCCCCGAACAGAAAGACAGGATTCAAATTAATGAAGCTTGAAAGCAAGGAGACAAGCTTCTGGCCGAGTAAAAGTGAAAGAAAGGAAAGGCCGATTGTAAACGGAATCATATAACTAGACTTTATGAACTCGTATTTTTGCCTTTCGCCGTTTTTCCCCGTAAAAGAAAAAAGACAGAGAATCAGAATCGTCAGTATTCCGACAGAAAGGCAGGAGATAATTATTGTCCTTTCGCTGATAAAAAATGCCTTAAAAATGTTCGCCCGGCTAAGATAAATGTAGTGCATGTCCCACTCTTCCGTTCCCAGTGGCGTGTAATTTTCGGAAAATTTTTTAAGAACTGGAAGAGCTTTGCCTGAGTCCGAAAAATTTACCTCGATTGCGGGAAGCTCGTTCTCAAAAAAATGAAAAAGCCGCTCCTCGCCCTTAACGATTCCGAGCCTGTAAATTGCGGAAAATTTGTCCTCAAAAGAAAAATCAGTCCTCGTCTCAAAAAAAGCATCAGTCATTCTCTCGGTAAGATAAAGTGGCGTTGTTTTTTTCAGGCTGCCCGTGTAAATAGCGTTTTTTGTTTTTTTATCAAAACGCAGGGCGATTGCAAGTGAAGAATCTGCATCATCAACAGAAGAGGCAAAAATTTCCGTTCCGTTTATTGCTTTGTCATTCTCAGGAAGGGCAGTGGCCGAAGAATCCAGCTCGTGCACATCAAGTGCAGAAAAGAGAACCGTGACATCATAATTTTTCTGAAGATTTTTTAAAAAGCTCAAGAAATCAAGGGCAATATCCCTGTTCTCGAAAAAGTCCTCCTGCGTAAAACAAAATATCACATTAGTCCTTAGATTGTCCCTCTGTGCCGCAGGTGCTGAATCCCTGTTCCCTTCAAATTCCAAAATCAGATTGTAAGCGAACTCGTCCTGACCCGTCTCTGAAAGCCTCTGTTCAAGCGCAGTAAATCCATTCTCTGAAAGATTTTTTTTCACATACGAAGAAAGAAAAGCGCCAAAAAGCTTATTTTCAGGAGCATTTTCTTTCGGAAATAATGAGAAACTTACCGATAATAAAAGAAAAAGGAAAATTAATTTTTTCATTTTTAATATGGGCACATTGCGCTTATTTTTTTATATAATTATAAGAAATTTTTTGTTTGTTTACAATTCGGGATATTTAAGTTATAATAAAGTAATCAGGAGAAAATATGCCAGCAGAAAAAAAGTTCACGCTTAATTTGCCACTCAAAGTCATTCTTACGGAGGAGGGAACATCCCATTTTATCAGCAATAACAAAAAACTTCTCCGAATTCGCCTTGCGGACAATGTAGAAGAGTACGGCATCTCCTTAAATCCCTTTTCACCCCAGTCAATCCAGAATATGATTATGGTTGACTACATCTCAAAAATCGAAATATCAATGTCAGAATTCGTTTCAGTCCGTCAGGAAGTTATGGATCTGGCAAAAGTCGTTGTCTATTCAATACTTTACAAGCAGTTTGACCGAAATCTTTTCGCAGATTTAATCAAATGCGACTGCGTTCGTAAGCACAACAGGGCAAATCCAAGCGAGCTTATTGACGAGCGCACAAAAATCGACGACAAGCAGCTTCGTCTTATAATTTCAAAAAAAGAAGCTGTCGTCCGTCAGGCGAAAAAAGAAATTTTGGATCCTGTCTGGAAGTCAATTATGGAAAACAAGGACTATTCCCTCGAAGAGAGGAATGTCTATCTCCTTATGACCGAAAAATTCCTGAACCGGCTCTCTCTTATGAATTGGTACATCATCATCAAATTCTTCAAAAATAAAGAGGATTTTGCACAGATTAACATTGCAATCCGGCATCTTCTGCAAATCTATATGGAAAAATCCCGTGTCGCAGAATATATCTCAATCCTTCTTATGGAGCTTGCCGTAAATGCCGAAACGCAGAACCTCAAAAAAACCGCAAAAATCCTTTACAACGGGGTAGATGATTTGGATGCCCTGCTTTTTGATCCTGAAGTCCGCTCAAAAATCATTGCCGAGCTCAAACGAAAGCATGAGCTTGTTTCTCTTTCATGGAAGCTGGGTGGCGGTTCGACTGCTATCGGTAAGCAAGGCCGGTTGCAGATTATGGTTTTAAACAAAAGCGACGAGACTGGCGAGGCAAAGGAAAATATCGAAAACAAAATGGCGGCGGACACAAATAAACGCTCTCTCATCGACTTTTATCGCGAAATTCCTGACGGTCAGGGGGGCACTGATTTAGGTCTTTATTATCTTTCTTATCTTGACGATGCCTGTAAAAAACTCAATGTAAAGTTCGAGTCAATCGTAAATCAGTTTGCATCCCAAGATTTAACCGTCATCAACTTGATTTTCAACTTCTAAAATGCGATTGCATAAAATGTCATGCCGAATTTATTTCGGCATCTTTCTCATTCTTATTTCTCTCCCGTTTTTTTCCTGCGCAGACAGCGAGACTGATGTCGTTTCCGCTTCAAGCACAGTGATTTTTGATTTTAAGGATAATGATTCCGCGCCTTCAGCTAGGCTCGCCGTATTTTTGCAGGTAACGAATGAAGTTCAGAGAACCGAAAGCATTACGGTGACAAACGAAGAGACCGGCTATATCTGGAATATCTCGAATCCTGGAATTTTTACAGGAATGAATAAAAAATATGCTTTTTCCCTGAATCTTTCGGCTCCAGAAGGTGAGAATATTCCAAAAGGCTCATACAAAGTAAAATATTCTACCGCCGATGGCGAAGAAGATGAAATCATTTTTTTAGTGAACTACAACGAAAAGCTTTTGACTTCGACGACAGAAAACTTCAAGGAATTCCTTACAAATGCCAGCGAAAATATCGCCGTTTATGATGACTCAGATGAGCTTCTTTTTATGGGTAAGGCAAAAAGTACATGGAAAACAAATGCCGCCATTTTAAAGGACTACAGAGTAGCCGACAAAAAAAGGGCCTGTTTTGTTACCCCTGGAAACACCGTAATATGCATGCTGCCAGAGCAAAAATTAAAGGATTAGGGCTGTTTGATTTTTTTCCATTCAAAAAACTAAAAAAAATAAATTTTTTTTTGAATTTTTCTATTCAAAACTATTGACACTTTTTTCCGATTACTATATATTTATTCTCACATTGCATTCCCCGATTGTGTAATGGTAGCACCTCAGATTCTGGTTCTGATTGTGGGGGTTCGAATCCTCCTTGGGGAACTAGGGCTGACTGAAAGTCAGCTTTTTTTAATGGCCGCATCGAATATCGGTTTAGTTCGCCGCCCTCTCAAGGCGGAGAGACGGGTTCGACTCCCGTTGTGGCTAATATTGTAAATCTCCCTATGTCGGGAGATTTTTTTTGTCTTGAAGAAAAGTAACCGGAATTCGCCAGGCTTTTTCGTAATTATAAATCACCCAAAAGCTCATCGAATTTTTTTTCGCTGAATTCTTTCGGGCACTCAAAATAATCAGGGTAGTCCTTCATCAGCTGAGGCTTTTGGATTTCCAGCCTGTGAAGGTGAGATGATATGACATTTTTTGCATATTCAGCCTTTCCCTCCTGAATAGCAGAAAGAATCTTTTGATGCTGAAGGATGTTTTCCAGCATCGTGTCATTGTTCCAGGTTGAGATAAGCCGGATTCTTGAATAATGGTTGCTGTTGCTCTCGATTAGCTGCCAGCTTAAAGACTGGCCGGTAACATTGAACATATACTTGTGAAAATCATTGTCGAGCTTTAGCAGCGCGTTGTAATCACAATTTTTTAGAGTCGCCCTCTGGTCTTCGATATTCTGCTCCAGGGCTAGAAAATCTGAACGAGTGCATTTATCTATAAGCTTTTCGACATTAGCACATTCAAGGCTCTCACGCACGAACCGCTCCTGCTCGATTTTGTCAAAATCTATTTTTGAGACGACAGTTCCCTTTTGGGGGTAAACATCAAGCAAGCCGTCTCTCTGCAATCTGATAAAGGCCTCCCTGACTGGAGTGCGGCTGACATCAAGCTTTTCTGCTATTTCCTTCGCGCTTATCAGGGTTCCGGGCTTTAATTTTAAGAACAGAATACTGTTTCTGAGTGCATTATATACGGCTGACTGCGCGCTTGAATCTGACTTTTCCATTTATTTTCCTGTTTTTTACGAAACTTTACATTCAGATTTTATAAATGTCAATAAAAAAAACTTGCTAGATAGAAGTTCCCAAAAAATCAAAACTTTTTCTTGACAACTCATCTTTGATATACTAACATACTAGTATGTTAATGAGGAGTTTTTCTATGAGAATGACGATGAGATGGTACGGCTCAAAATATGACACCGTAACCTTAAAGCAAATCCGGCAGACAGCCTATGTTAAGGGCGTAATCTCGACTTTATATAACAAAATGCCTGGCGAAGTCTGGGAAGAGGGAGAGATTAAGGCTCTTAAGGATGAGGTTGAGAGCGCAGGTCTTACATTGGACGGCATTGAGAGCGTGAATGTAAGCGATGCCATAAAAACCGCGTCTCCTGACAGGGACAAGGACATCGACTCATACATCAAGAGCCTTGAAAATCTTGGCAAGAACGATATTCACATGGTCTGCTACAACTTTATGCCTGTATTCGACTGGACAAGAACGGAGCTTGCCAGAATCCGTCCTGATGGCTCAACTGTTCTTGCCTACAACCAGAAGACGGTTGACTCAATCGACCCAACGAAGATGTTTGACACTATCGCTTCTGATATGAACGGAAGCGTAATGCCTGGCTGGGAGCCTGAGCGAATGGCAAAAATCAAGGAGCTTTTCAAATTATATGAGGGAACGACAGCAGACGATCTTTTTGACCGCCTGAAGTATTTCCTTGATGCGATTATGCCTGTCTGCGACAAGTACGACATCAATATGGCTATCCATCCGGATGACCCCGCTTGGAGCGTTTTCGGTCTTCCCAGAATCATAAACAGCCTTCCGAACATTCAGCGTATGCTTAAAGCGACAGACAACAAGCATAACGGAATTACTTTCTGCGCAGGAAGCTATGGAACTAACCCTGACAACGACCTTCCTGCAATGATTAGGGCACTCAAGGGAAGAATCCATTTCGCTCATGTCAGAAACTTGCAGTTCAACGATGGACGGAATGATTTTGAGGAAGCGGCTCACCTTTCAAGCGACGGTTCTTTTGATATGTATGAAATCGTAAAAGCCCTTTATGATATTGGCTTTACAGGTCCAATCCGCCCGGATCACGGCCGAATGATTTGGGATGAAAAGGCAATGCCCGGATACGGATTGTATGACCGTGCGTTGGGAGCCGCTTACATCTGTGGCTTGTGGGAATCTGTCGAAAAAAATGCAAAACGAGGTTAGATTATGAAACTTACGATTGAGGGCTTAAAAGACAAGGAGTCTTGGAAAAAAGCCGGGGTAAGCCTGCCGACTTACAATATAGAAGAAATACGCTCTGAAACGAAAAAAAATCCTGCCTGGGTTCATTTCGGAGCGGGAAACATCTTCAGGATTTTTATTGGCGGAATCGCTGACAGTCTGATTGAAAAAGGTTTTTCAAAGACAGGAATTACTTGTGCCGAAGGCTTCAGCTTTGACATGATTGACGAGATTTACGAGCCTTACGAAAATCTTGTTCTTGGTGTCACTTTAAAGCCTGACGGAAATGTTGACAAAAGAGTTATCGCTTCATTAGCAGAGGCAATCCGCTCTTCTCCTGTTCGGGAAAAGGACTGGAACCGAATGAAAGAAATTTTCTCTTCAAAATCTTTACAGCTTGTGAGCTTCACTATTACAGAAAAGGGCTATGCCTTAAAAAATTCTTCAGGAGATTTTTTCCCATATATCAATTCTGATATAGAAAAAGGACCTGACAGGGCAACATCTGTCATGGCACAGATAACAAGCCTTCTTTTGACCCGATTTAAAAATGGAATGTTCCCAATTGCTGTCGTCAGTATGGATAACTGCTCTCACAACGGAGAAAAACTAAAGAATTCCGTCGTCACTATGGCGAGTGAATGGCTTAAAAAAGGCTTTGTTACTAAAGAATTTGTGGATTACATTCTCGACGAAAAGCGTGTTTCATTCCCCTGGACGATGATAGACAAAATCACGCCCCGTCCGAGCATGGAAATTGGAAATGAGCTTGAGTCTCTCGGAATTGAAAAAATGAAGCCTTTCGTAACTGAGAAAAAGACTTATATAGCCCCCTTCGTAAACGCAGAGGGACCTCAGTATCTTGTAGTCGAGGATAACTTTCCGAACGGCCGTCCTTCCCTTGAAAAAGCCGGCGTTTATATGACTGACAGGGACACAGTGAACAATGTGGAGCGAATGAAGGTCACCACCTGCCTGAATCCTCTTCACACAGCTCTTGCAGTTTATGGTTGTCTCCTTGGCTATAATTTGATTGCCGATGAAATGAAAGACAGCGAGCTTTGCGAGCTTGTTAAGAGAATCGGCCTTAAGGAAGGACTTCCTGTCGTAACAGACCCGAAAATTATCTCACCAAAAGATTTCCTGAACGAGGTTCTTTCTGTCAGATTGCCGAATCCTTTCCTGCCGGACACCCCCCAGAGAATTGCCTGTGACACTTCTCAAAAGGTCGGAATTCGTTTTGGACAGACAATAAAGTCCTATGTCGAAAAATACGGGGAAGCTTCAAAGCTTGATGCAATTCCCCTGGCAATCGCAGGCTGGTGCCGTTATCTTCTTGGTGTTGACGACAAGGGAAAAACTTTTGAGCTTTCTCCAGACCCGATGCTTGACGAGCTGAAGGCTCTTCTTTCGGACATCGAATGGAACAAAAAAGAATCTTACAAAGGGCAGTTAAAGCCCCTGCTCTCAAATGCGAATATCTTTGGCTCTGACCTTTACAAAGCAGGTCTTGGCAAAAAGATAGAAAGCCTTTTCGTTGAAGAACTTGCCGGCTCTTCTGCCGTTCGTGAAACCCTAAGGCGGCACTTGTCTTAAATATTTTTCTTTAAAAATGGGGCGATGAGCTTACGAAGCGCCATCGCCTCTCTTTTTTCTGCTGACCTTTTTTTCTTTTTCTTCTATAATGTTTTCCGAATCTAAAATCATGAAAAATAAATCAGTTTTTTTTAATGGCATTGCCGCAGGTCTTCCGATAGGACTTGGCTATTTTGCGGTTGCTTTCTCACTCGGAATTGTCGCAAGAAAGGCAAGCTTAACCCCATTACAAGGCTTTATCGCAAGTTTTCTGAATCTTGCCTCAGCCGGTGAGTACGCTCTTTTTACTTCGATTGAGCAGTCTGTCACATATATCGAAGTCGCAGTCATTACTTTTGTCGTGAACGCCCGCTACCTTTTGATGAGCTGTGCCTTAAGCCAGCGTTTTTCTGAAGATACGCCTTTTTTTCACAGGTTTTTCGTCGCATTCGGAATCACTGACGAAATTTTTGGTGTCTCAATCGCTCAAAAGGGCAGCTTAAATCCTTTTTACAATTACGGAGCGATGTTAATTGCGGTCCCTCTTTGGTCAATCGGAACATCTCTCGGAATCATCGCAGGAAATTTGCTTCCAGAAATGGTTGTGTCATCTCTTTCCGTCGCTCTTTACGGAATGTTCATCGCAATCATAATTCCAAGCGCAAAAAAAAATATGACAATCGCTCTTGCCGTTCTAGTGAGTTTCGCCTTAAGCTGGGGATTTTCCATTCTTCCCTACATAAAAGAACTTTCAAGCGGAAACCGAACGATAATACTGACAGTTGTAATTTCGGCCGCACTGGCATATTTTAAGCCGGTAAATGAAGAAAACCCTGATTCAGCTGATTAAATAGAATAAGAATCCCTTATAAAAATCTTTTTGGAAAAAAATATGAAAGGAAATATTTATATTTACATTTTTGTCTCGTTTTTTGTCTCATATCTGATTCGAGTCCTGCCGCTTACGCTCATTCGTAAGCCTATAAAAAATCAGTTTATACGCTCATTCTTATATTATGTGCCTTATGTCACTCTATCCGTAATGACTTTTCCCGCGATTGTCGAAGCCACTTCATCTCCAGTCGCAGGATTTTTAGCCCTTATCGGTGGCGTTATACTCGCATTTTTTGGGGCATCTCTTTTTCCCGTGGCAATCGTCTGCTGCGTAATTGCCTTCGTAAGTGAATATCTTATTGGAATTTGTGGATAAAAGATTTCATTTTTTGTATAATCAAGCTATGTCAGAAAAAAATGAAGAATTAGAAACAAATGCAGATAAAATCTTAGCAGAAGCTATGCGTATGAGCGAGAAAATCGAAGCTGATATTCTCGTAAATCCTAAAAAATACCGTGTTTTGACAGGAGACCGCCCCACAGGCCGCCTTCATATCGGGCACTATTTTGGCTCTTTAAAAAACCGTGTCAGGCTTTCAAAGCTGGGCGTTCCTACTATGATTTTGATTGCCGACTATCAGGTTTTGACTGACCACGACGCATTCGACAAAATCAGCCAGAACACGAAAGAGCTTGTGATTGACTATCTTGCCGCTGGAATCGAGCCGGGCGAAAATGTAGCGATTTATCCTCACAGCCATGTTCCTGAGGCGAATCAGCTTATGGTTCCTTTCCTGACTTTAGTGACCCGCTCAGATTTGGACAGAAACCCGACCGTAAAGGACGAAATGGCAAAATCCTCAATTCCTTTAAACGCAGGAATGTACACATATCCTGTTCATCAGGCGGTGGATATTCTTTTCTGCAAGGGAAATGTTGTTCCGGTAGGAAAAGACCAGCTTCCTCACCTTGAGATTGCCCGAAAAATTGCCCGCAGCTTTAACAACAAATTCTGTAAAAACTCAGAGCCAATTTTCCCGGAGCCTCACGCCCTTCTTTCAAAAACGCCGATGATTATGGGCTTGGACGGAAGCGCAAAAATGTCAAAATCCCTGGGAAACACGATTATGCTCTCTGCCACCGAAGATGAGACCGCCAAGGCAATCAAAAAGGCAAAGACCGACCAGGACAGGCACATCACTTACGACCCTATCCACAGGCCGGAGGTTGCAAATCTTCTCAGAATAATTTCCCTTTGCAGCGGCGAGGAGCCTGAAAAAATAGCCGAGAGAATCGGTGACGGCGGCGGCGGAATGTTAAAGAGCGAGCTTACCGAAGCCTTAAACGAGCACCTTCGTCCATTGCGCGCAAAAAGAGCCGAGCTTGAAAAGCAGCCTGAGCTTATCAAAAAAGTCCTTAACGAGGGCGTCGAAAAGGCCAGGGAGATTGCCGGAAAAACCCTGCTAGAAGTTCGTCATGCGATGAACATGGAGATATAACTTGCTTTTATCTAAAAAAACTCTTTCTCCCGACAGAATAAAAGAGTTAAATTCCTTTGCGAAAGGAATTTCCATAAAATTCTCGAACCTCAATTTGCTGCAGCTCGCTTTTACCCACCGTTCCTTTTCAAATGAGGGAAACGCAAAAAAGAGCGAGAACAACGAACGCCTTGAATTCTTAGGCGACAGCGTGCTTGGAATGGCGACGGCAACATATCTTTACGAGCATTTTTATGAAAACCCAGAGGGAGACCTTGCGAAAATAAAAAGCTTTGTCGTAAGCGAGCAGAGCTTGGGGCCAATCGGCCTTAAAATCGGAATCGACAAAATGCTTATTCTCGGAAAAGGCGAGGAAATGAGCGGGGGACGCACAAAAAGGGCAATACTCGCTGATGCAGTTGAGGCCGTAATCGGAGCGTATTATCTTGATTCTGGCTACAAGGCTGCTGAAAAGCTTGTTCTGTCCTTTATGATTCCCGCTATTGAAAATTATATGTCAGACAAGGGCGCAAAGGATTACAAATCCATGCTGCAGGAAGCCCATCAAAAAAAATATAAAACAGTTCCTGTCTATGAGCTTGTAAAAGAAAGCGGGCCAGACCATGACAGAACCTTTTGGGTTACGGTTCACCTTAAAAATGCAAGCTACGGTCCAGAAAGCGGAAAGACCAAAAAAGAAGCCGAGCAGAATGTTGCCCAAAAAGCCTGCCTTGAGCTGGGCCTTAAAAACTAAAGCGGGCGGGTCTCCTCCCTTTCCAGTACAAGCTTCCACAATCTGTGGGCTTTCGTTCCTTTAAAATCCTCAGGAAGACTTTTTTCTGTCATATCAAAAATCTTGATTTTACTGCCGCCTTCAGTTGCCTTTGGAATCAGATTTTCCTCAAACTTCAGCCTGTGAGAATTTGTTGAAAAATACAAAACCCCGTCCGGATTTAAAAGATTCAGGCATTTTGTGACAAGCGAAGGCCAGTCCCGGTTTATGTCGAGAGTATTTTTAGTTGCCTTAGAATTGGAGAAAGTAGGCGGGTCTAAAATAATAATGTCATACCGGTTAGAGCCGTCTTCATTTGGAACCTCCGCATTTTTCTGATTTAAAAAGCCCGTCACATCGGCTCTGGTAAAGACAAAGCGTTTATCGTCAGGATTAAAATCATTTAAGGCAAAGTTAAATTTAGCCCATTCAATGTAAGTATTACTTAAATCAACGCTTTCAACACGGCGAGCCTTTCCTTCTGCCGCATATACAGAAAAAGATGCGGTGTAACAAAAAAGATTTAAAACTGACTTTCCTGCACAAGTATTCCGGACCACCGAGCGCAAGGGGCGGTGATCAAAAAAAAGTCCCGTATCTAAATAGTCACTCAAATTTACTTTAAAAAGCTGCCCGCACTCCTGCACATAACTTTCGATAGTTAGCTTGGAGTCTATTTTTTCGTACTGACTTTCGCCTTTTTGTTTTTTACGAAGCTTTTTTATAACCCGATTTTCTGGAATTTCAAGAGTCTGGCTGACAGCTTTTGCCATCGTATCAAGCCAAAGCTCCTCATCACTGTCTGATTTTTCATACGGTCTCTCATATAAATAAAGGTGCACGAACAACCGTTCGTTTTTATTTCTGACTACCGAAAGGTCATTTGCGGAAATTCTTGCGTCCTCATCCCTGTAAAATTTTGCCGCTTCAACCTTTGAGTCCATTCCGTCAGGCAGAGCCTCATACAAATCGACGGCGAGAGGAACCTCCGGAATGTCACGGTCATAAAGGCGATAGCAGGTAACTCTTTCCCGTCTGGCCCATTTTCGCAGGCTTTTATATTTTTTGGAAAGCCTGTTGCTGAAAATTTTCGCCTGATATTCATTCTGTTCGGTCGTGTTCTGATTCATAAAAAAGAGATTACCATAAGACGGCGATAAACGCAAATGCACATTGTAAATCTCTCATTTTAACGGTAAAATACATCTTATGAATCTGAATTCTTATGGAATCAACGCCTACAAAAGCTCAGGCAAAGCTGATTCTTCCGATAATAACAGTGAAAGGCAGGTTTTTACGCCGATTTTTGAAAAAATTACGAAAAAAGATTCTTCGGCAGAAAATCGCCCGCAGAATGACAGTACAGCTTTCAACCGCCCTAAGAATGACTCGTCTCCGCGCAAAAGTATAAACGAAATTTTTGACAAGAGATTTTTCCCGCAGCTTAGCGATGAAAATTTCCAGGGAAACGAATCCGCCCGGATTGCGGCTAAAGCTTTGACATCAGGCGGCTTAATAAAAGTTCCTGAAAGTCCCCGGGAGAAAGACGGAAAAGAAAACATCTACCGCCGGGTCGCAAAGTTTTTAATGCTCATTGGCGTCGATGAAGCGGCAAAAATCTTACCGCACTTAACCGAAGAGCAGACAGAAAAAATAATCCCTGAAATCGCTTCAATCCGCTATGTGGAGCCGGACGAAGCAAAGGAAATTTTAGAGGAATTTCAGGGCTTAGTTAAGCAGGCCCGTGAAGAGGGCGGAATTGACACCGCGAGGGCGATTCTTGAAAAAGCCTTCGGAACTCACAAGGCTAGCGTAATCCTTGAAAAAACTACGAGCAATATTTCAGGCAAGCCCTTTGAATATCTCAGTGAGGCCGACAGCGACAGGGTTTCTTTTTTGCTTAAGGACGAATCAAACGCCGTGAAGGCACTTGTACTTTCTTATCTAAAGCCAAAAACTTCTGCGCAAGTAATAAATACTCTTTCAACTGACGACAAAAAAGATGTCGTTATGAGACTTGCCCGACTCACAAAAATCTCCCCGGAAATAGTCCAGAGGGTTGACAAATCCTTGCAAGAAAAAATGAACAGGCAGGCGACTTCAAAATCTGATTCAATCGACGGAAAGAATGTCCTCGCCCAGATTTTAAAACGAATGAGTCCCGAAGCCGAAGAGGGAATCTTAAATAACCTTGCAGAAACTGACGCCGCTTTAGGCGAAGACTTACGGGAAAGGCTTTTTACGAGCGAAGATATAATAAACGCAGACGACCGCTTTATTCAGGACAAGCTTCATGATATGGACGAAGAAGAGATTGCATATCTGATTGCCGGCAAAAACGACGATTTCAGGCAGAAAATCTTATCGAATGTATCGGAGAACAGGCGAAAATCAATTATCGAAACAGAAGATTTCTTAAAGCCAATGCGGAAAAGTGACTGCGACAAGGCAACCTCTCAATTTTTTGCGATATTGCGCCGTGCTTGGGAAGACGGAAATCTTTACATAAAGGGACGGGACGATGAACTCTATGTCAAATAATCTAAAAACTGGTGAAAAATACAAGGCTTTTGAAATCTTAAACGTATTTGAAATTCAGGACTATCATTCAACTGCAATTCATTTGCGCCACACAAAAACAGGGCTTGAAGTCTTTCATCTCCTAAATGATGATGATGAAAACCTTTTTGCCTTTGCCTTCAGGACTCCAAATCCAAAGGCGACAGGGCTTGCTCATATCATAGAGCACTCTGTCCTCTGTGGTTCAGAAAAATATCCTTTAAAAGACCCGTTCGTAGTCCTTTCAAATCAGAGCGTAAAGACTTACCTTAACGCAATGACTTACCCTGACAAAACCGTTTACCCTGCAAGCTCAATTTCAAAGGCAGATTATTTTAATCTGATGTCCGTTTACGGAGATGCAGTTTTTTTCCCAAGGCTTGACCGCGAAATTTTTATGCAGGAAGCGCATCGCTTTGAAGCGGACGAAAATGGAGATGTGTCAATTCAGGGCGTAGTTTATAACGAAATGAAGGGGAGTTATGCTTCCTTTGAAAGCGTAGCCTCTGACATTTCTCTTACAAGTCTTTTAAAAGGTTCGATTTATGAAAAAGACTCAGGCGGCGACCCTTTAGAAATTCCTGATTGTAGCTACGAGGATTTTTTGAATTTTCATAAAACCTGGTACAGGCCTGACAACTGCCTTGTGTTTCTAAACGGAAATATCCCGACAGAAGAGCAGCTTGATTTCTTACAGACGAATTTTTTAGACAGACTGGAAAAAAAATTCCCTTCTCTGGATGTAAGCGAAGAAGCCAGAAAAAAGCGAATTTCCGACTTTTTGGCTCTTGTTACCCCCAAAAAAATCACCGAGCCACTTACGATTTATGAGGAAGGACCTAGCGGAGACGGAGAAGAGAAAAACACGGTTCTTTTAAATTGGAACTTTGGCAGGGCAGAAAATGCTCTCAGTGCGACAGAAAAAATGATTCTGACAGGAATCCTCTGTAACCATGACGGCTCCCCCCTGCAAAAAGCGCTAATTGAAAGCTCACTTGGCGAAGATACAGCTCCTCAGAGCGGACTTTTCTCGTCGATTTACACATCAATCTTTACGATTGGACTTCGGGGCGTCAAAAAGGGGGACGAAAAAAAAGTTGAATCCTGCGTGTTAAAGACGATTCAAAAACTCTATGAAAACGGAATCTCAAAAAAAGACATCGACTCAACTCTTGCGACCCTGGAATTTTCTCATCGGGAAATAAAGCGGGGGCACGGGCCCTTTGCCATAAACCTTATGTCCCGACCGATTTACGGCTGGCTTTACGGAGATGGGCTTGAAAATCAAATCCGTCTCCGAACTCATATCGATGAAATAAAGCGGAAAATTCAAAGTGATGACTCATACCTTAAAAATCTCATAAAAAAACTTCTTGTTGAGAACCGGGAACGATCCCTTGTAATTGTAAGGCCCACAGCCTCATACACAAAAAAGCGCGAAAGGGCAGAAAAAGAAAGAATAAAAGAGTACTTAAAAACTCACTCTCTTGAGGAAATCAAAAAAGAAAACGAAAAGCTTCACCAATTTCAGTCTGTCGAGGAAGATGTCTCATGTATTCCTCACCTGAGTCCTAAGGATTTTATCACTGACGGAAAGCCAATGATGAACAGAATCAAAACAGACATTGATTTTATACCAGGATTTGACGGCTCTAAGGTTCCATTCATAAAAAATGAGGAGAATACCAACGGAATCGTTTACTTTGATTTGGGCTTTCCTACCGATGTCCTGAAGGTCAGCGACTACCCGGTCTTGCCGGCATTTTCTGATTGCGTAACAGAATGTGGCTTTAAAAATCTCAACTGGGCAAAAGCAAGCGAGGAATTCGCCCTTCACACCGGCGGACTTGGAGTCAGTCTTCTTACGATGGAAGGACCTAAAACAAAAAATGCGCTGGAGCTTTCAAAGAAATACAAGTGGATTAACCGGGACTGGCTTATTTTCAGGCTTTCTTTCCTTGAAGAAAAGGCAGAAAAAGCCCTTTCCCTTCTATGCGATTGCCTGACAGCTACGGATTTTTCAGACACGAAGAGACTCAAAGACATTCTCTCAGAATCTCGCAATGATTTTGAAGCATCTGTCATTCCTGACGGACACATTTTTGTCTCAAACCGCGTTTTGTGCACTAAATCAAGAAAAACTGCCGTTGACGAAATCTGGAATGGACTTTCCCAATATTTTTCCCTCAAAAAAATTGCAGATAATAATGTCGAAGAAACGGCAAAAAACTTCAGGCGGATTTTCTCAGAGCTAAAGGAGGCAGGTTCAATCATTCATATCACGGCAGAAAAATCTGGCTTTGAAAAACTAAGCACAATTTTGCACAATTTTATAAACGATGCGAAAATCCGTGAGCCGAAAAACGCGCGAAAGGCGAGTGATGAAGACTTTTTTGCCTTGACAGACAGCGGGGAAAACGAAGCCTTCACAGTCTCTTCACAAATCGGCTTTGCCGCAAAAGCCATTACTGCCTCAAAATATGAAGAAAAAGAAAGCTATGCCGAGGAAGTCTGCTCACACTGGCTTTCAAACAATCTGCTTTGGGAAAAAATCAGGACAATTGGCGGCGCTTACGGAGCCTTCTGTAATTCAGAGCCAATGAGCGGGGCAATGATTTTTGCGACTTACCGTGATCCGTCACCCCTTGAATCCTGTGAAGCCTTTTCTGAGTGCCTAAAGGAAGCAAGTGAAATCGATTTCACTGAAGAAGAATGTGAGGCTGCGGTTATGGGCTTCTACAATCACTTTATTCAGAGGCAGTCACCAAAGGGTCGGGGAAGCAGCGCTCTGCCCCGTCTTTTGTACGGAATCACCGACAGTGACCGTGAAGAAAAAATCCTGGGAATTTTAAATACAAAGTCTCAGGACTTAAAACAAGCCTTCAAGCGACTTTACGAAAATTCACTTTCAACAGAAATTTTAGAGAATTTTAAGAAAATTTCCATAATTTGTCCTAAAAAATCATTAAAAGACAGCGGTTTTAGTGGAAAAGTTGTAGAATTACCGTTATAATTTTGACTATGAAGAACGAAAAATTTGACACTTGTATAAAGATGATGAGGCAGCTTGTCTCTGATATTCAGGGTGCTCCCGTTCCCAGCGACGACCTGGAGCCTGAGCTTTACAGAATTTGGTTTGAGCATGTTCAGATGGCAGGCATGCAGTGCCTTGCATATCTCGACGAGCATTTTCCTCTCGAAAAAGAGGACATCGACTCAACGCTCAACAAATTTTTAAAATAAAATTATTAAAGAGCCCATCGCTCGTTTCTCTCATTTCCTAAAGTTTTCTTTAAATAATCCGAAAAATAAAGAAGGAAATTGTTTTTGATTTTCTTTGGTGGGCAAATTATGGCAAATTCAAAGGTTAGTAAGCGATACGATCAATATATTCTAAAAGGCAAGCTTCGGCTGACAGGCTTTGAGCGCTGGCGATATGTTTTTACGGCCTTAAACAAATCGACAGGCCAAGAAAAAAAATTCTTTATCGAAATGTATATGGTAAATCCCGCAGTTTCTCCTAAAAAAGCCGTCATAAGCCAAAAATCAAGGCTTGCTTATTCAGAGGCAGATTTACAATATGCCCTGGCGGGAACAGAATCTGCGACTCATGCAAACGATGAGCTTGAGGTCATTCCCTCTTATGTTTTGGTAAAAACCGGAGTTTTCGGGCTTGGCGGAAAGCACATGAACAAATTCTATGCCTCTTCATTGCTTTCTTACACAAAAAATACGGAAACATTTAAAATCGGAGACTGTCTTTTTGGTCTGAAAGCCCTTTCAGGCTCAGTTTCTGTCACTCATCAAGATTTAAGAATCAGGCCTGAGCTTTTGTGCAGCGCAGGAAGCATGTCCTGGGACCTGAAATTTGAGCGAGAGATTGAATGTGAGCCTCTTTACAGCCGAAAAAACTACCTTTGGACACCCATTGGCTCAAAAACTCTTTTTTCAGGCAGCGTAAGCCTTGACGGCGAGGAATTCGTAGTCCTTCCAAAGTCTTCAAATGGTTATATCGACAAATCCTGGGGCGAAAAGTTAAATTCCCCGTATTTTCATCTTTCTTCCTCAAAAATGACGAGCATAATTTCAGGAAAACCTATGCTGAATTCAAGCTTTTCTCTAGAAGGGGAGTTTGGCGGCAAGCTTTGTGCTTTTATTAACATTGAAGGGGAAGAATACTGCGTCGAGAACAAAAAAATCTTCAAAAAAGATATGATAATTCACGACTGCTCTCAGATTACGGACCACATCGAGGGCGAAAAAGTTCATTGGAGCGTAAGCGTTCACAAGGGCAAATTCGTAATCGATATTGATGTCTACTGCAAAGGAAAAGAAATGTTCGTCCGCGATTATGAAATGTCTGAGGGAAAAAGAAAGTTGCTGAAAATTTTGGGCGGAACAGGCAGCGGCGAAATCAGAATCTACAAAAAAGTTCGGAAAAACCTTGAGCTTCTCGAGCATGCTAACATCTACGACTCAATCTGTGAATTCGGTCAGACAGAAGAAGTCGGAAAGTAATAGCAATTTGTAAGACACAATTTCAATTGAATCTTCTCAAAATTTTAGATATACTTTCTCATATTTTTAAAAGGAAATATAAAAAATGAACAAAGCTCTTGAAACTCTTAAAGCACGCGGCTTTTTTGCACAGTGCACTGACGAAAAAGGTCTTTCTGACTTAATGGACAAAGGCCCAGTCGCTTTTTATGTCGGTTGTGACCCTACAGGCCCCAGCCTTCATATCGGCCACATGGTTCCGTTTTTTGCGCTTAAACATCTCGTAAAAGCAGGACATATCGGAATCGCTTTGATTGGCGGCGGAACTGCCCGAATCGGAGACCCTTCCGGCAAAACCGAAATGCGAAAGATGATTTCCTACGAGCAGATTGACCAGAATGTAGAGACTATCAAGGCTCAGCTGGATAAATTCATCGGCTTTGACAACAAGACGGCTTTTTCTGCCAACAACAAGGACTGGCTTGCCGACCTCAACTACATCGACTTTTTGCGTGACATCGGCTCATGCTTTAGCGTAAACAAAATGCTCTCCTTCGAGGCTTACAAACAGCGGCTGGAGCGGGGGCTTTCTTTCATCGAGTTCAACTACCAGCTTTTGCAGAGCTTCGACTTTTTACGCCTTCATGAGCGGTACAATGTAAAGCTGCAGATTGGCGGAGACGACCAGTGGGGCAACATCACCGCGGGCGTTGACTTAATCCGGCGAAAACTGGGCGGCACGGAAGAGCTGAACGAGGAGCATACGGTTTACGGACTTACATTCCCGCTAATCACCCGAAGCGACGGAAAAAAGATGGGCAAGACAGAAAAAGGCGCCATCTTCCTTGACGAATCCCTCACCAGCGTCTATGACTTTTTCCAGTACTGGCGAAATGTGGCTGACCCTGATGTTGAGAAATTCTTCAAGCTCTTCACTTTCCTCGAAATTGACGAGATTAAGTCTATTTGTGCAGGCGACATCAATGCCGCAAAAGAGAGGCTGGCTTACGAAGTCACCAAGGAAATCCACGGAAAGGAAAAGGCAGATTCGGCACTGGCCGGGGCGAAGGCGGCTTTCAGCGGTGAGGGCGACAAAACCCAGATGCCGACCCTTGAGCTTTCTAAAGCAGAGCTTGACGCGGGAATCGGAGTCCTTTCTCTTTTCGTAAAGGCAGGCTTATGTGCCTCAAATGGAGATGCCCGCAGACTGATTCAGGGTAACGGCGCTTCTCTCAACGGAAAAGCTCTCACAGACCCGACAATGAAGGTTTGTCAGGAGAATCTTGACGGTGACGGAGAATTGGTCCTCCGAGCTGGAAAGAAAAAATTCTCGCGAATTGTATTTAAATAATAAAAATCAAGGAAGGGGTAGGGAAGATTTTAAATTTAATCTTCCCAGCTTCCTGTTTTTATCTCTTCTTTTATTCTTTTCCAGCTTTCAAAGCGTTCTTCACTAATCGTTCCGTTCTGAACGGCTTCTAAGATTTTACAGCCTGGCTCTGCTTCATGCTTACACCTTGTTCCGAATTTGCATTTTCCAATTAAAGGCTCAAATTCCCTGAAATAAAGCGCCAAATCCTCTGAAGCGATGTCGTTTAAAACAAATCGACGGACACCCGGAGTGTCGATGATTGAGGCAAAAACATTCTGAACGCCACCGACGATTGATTCGTTCAGATGTATATGCATTAAAGTGCCTTTCGTAGTCGTATGGGAGCCCTTGCCGTATTTTTTACTGAGACTTCCCGTTTTCAGCACGCAGGTGTTGTCAAGCACATTTACGAGCGAGGATTTACCGACTCCAGACTGACCGACCAATGCGCTGAGCCTTCCGGTTATAAGCTGCGCCAGCTCTGGCAGGCCTTCGCCACTTTTTGCGGAAATACGAAGAACTTTGTAGCCCAGCTCCTCCCAAATCGCGAGCCTGTTCTGAAAGTCTGCATCCTGAGACTCAGGAAGGTCGTATTTGTTTACGAGAATAATCGGAGTTAAATTCTGATATTCAGCCTGTATAAGCTCCCTGTCGATAAAGCGAGGGCGGAATTCTGGTTCAGCGGGAGTTGTGACCAAAATTATGTAGTCCAGATTTGCTGCCAGAAGCTGAGGTGCCCGCCCCTTTACATTCCAGCGTATAAATGCGTTTTTTCTGGGAATAAGTGATAAAATCTGTCCCTTTTCGTCTTCTGAATTTTCGATTTCGATTAAAACCCTGTCACCGGGGGCCAAAGGATTGTAAAATTTTTCGGTAAGCTTAAGTCTTTTGCTTTTAAATGAGCAGGAGCGTATTATGTTTACATCATCGTCGTTCTTGTCGTCACATTCGATTTCAAAAATATTATTAGTTCCACTTAAAACAGTGCCTTCTAGTTGAGTCATATATATAGATTGTAAAGTAGAAGTAGATTTTTTGCAAGAAATAAAAAAAAGCACCTGAATGACTCAAGTGCTTTTTAAGTGCCAGCGGTTGGAATCGGACCAACGACACGCAGATTTTCAGTCTGCTGCTCTACCAACTGAGCTACACCGGCGTTGTTGATGTATAAGACTATATACCTCTTTAAAAAAAAAGTCAATAGTTTGAAACAAAAATTTTGAAAAAAAATTAAATTTTTTTCGGAAACTCATTTTCCGTTTTTACAGTCCCTTGCTGACTTTTTGACTTTTACAACTTGAATCATTATAATCAAATAAATGTCGAAAAAAGCCTTGAGATTTTCTTTTACAGCCTTCCTTTTTCTCTTTGTTTTTATGACTCAGGACTTGTTTTCTCAGGAAAAAGCCCTTTCTTACCTGCGGGAGCTTGCTTTTGAGGTGAACCGCTACAACATAACAGGACATTCACCCTTGCCTGAAAGTGTCGCCCTTTCAAAAATCTCTAAGGTTGGCACACGGCTTTTTTCACGGCACAAATTCGACAGCTCTGCAAAAAGATTTGTTTATCTCTGTGAATTTTATTATACCGAAAAAACCGGCATTATTGACTCTACATTTTGCGATGAGGACTTATATTCTGTAAGCGAGGACTACTCAGATTTCGAGGAAGAGGAGGGGGAAAAAAGCTTTGACTGGGTTGATCAGGTCATCTTAGGCCTTTATGTTCCAGAAGGCTTCGTGCGCAGCCCTTCTCAATCTGTAGACTATGGAATGATTGACGGAGAAAAATTGCTTGAAATTCTTGAAAAAGGCGACAGCCGTGGGCTTGAGACTGAAGGTGAGGAAGTCAGCGATGCCCCAAAGGAATTCACCTACGCAAAAAATGACGGCTCTCTAAGAAGATTCCTGTACGATGGAGAGCAGTTTACGGTCTGGAATGAGGGCGATAACACCATACTTGTGAATTTTTACGGTGACAAGCTAATCCGAAAGAATTTTGATTTTCTGTATCGCCTTGTAAGGACCGAGCAGTATAAATTGGCCGCATCCGCAAAAAATATGAGCCTTGTAAATCTGACGGAATATGATTATTACTCAGACTCAAACATTCTTGAAAAATCAGTTGAGCAGGATTTTAACGCCAAAAAAAGAGTTGAGCGGCATTTTAACGAAAAAGGCCTTAATGTTTTGAGCCTTGAAAGTCATTATGAAGAGAGGGATGTAAAAACACAGAAAAAGAAAAACGGGGATGAGAGTCAAGGCAAAGAAACGCTTCTCCTTGATGACATAAAAAGGGTCAAAGCCTATGATGAAAAAGGCAGGCTTTACGAGGAAGAAGTCATATTCTGGAACTACAAAAAAAATCTTATGGGGCGATATCTTACGGAAGAAAGAAAGACAAAAAACATTTTTGACTATTCAGCTGTAACTGATGAAAACAAACTTCCGCCAAACCTTAAATTCTACGAAAATGATGAGCTTCATCTGGAAAGAAAATTTTCAACTTCCGGCAATTATTCGGAAAGGCTTTATTTCGAGGATGGTTTTTCAGTCGAGGTTTTCTACGAGGACGGTTTAAGAAAAACAGAAATAATCTATCAAAACGATAAGGAACAGCGACGGAGAGAATTTGACTATTAACCAAAAGGGTTCTGTGAAACTATGGAGTAAAAAATGAAGCTACTAGAAAAAATCAGTAATTTTATCGGAAAATTTATGGCGGTTATCGTGCTTATAGTTGCGGCCCTGGCTTTATTTTTGCCAAAATCCGGCCTTTGGATTCCGACTTCAAGCGTAAACTACCTTCTAATGGCAGTTATGTTCGGAATGGGGCTTACACTCCGCCTTTCTGATTTTGCCCTTGTTTTTAAAAGGCCTAAAGAGATTATTACAGGCTGTATTGCGCAATTTACCATCATGCCGCTACTGGCTTTTCTTTTGTGCAAGCTTTTTTCTTTAGAGCCGGCCTTGGCTTGTGGTGTCGTCCTTGTCGGAACTTGTCCCGGAGGAACTTCAAGCAATGTGATTACATATCTTTCAAAGGGAGACCTTGCCCTCTCAGTGGGAATGACTAGCGTAAACACATTGCTTTCTCCTGTCTTGACTCCAGCCCTCACATATCTTCTTCTCAGGACTTCCGTTCAGGTTGATATTTTTGCAATTTTCCTTTCCATCGTCAAAATCGTTATTCTTCCTGTCGGGCTGGGCTTTTTAATCAACAAATTCTTTTCAAAAATTACCTCACGAATGCTTTCTTTTTTGCCTCTTGTTTCTGTAATGGCAATTTGCCTCATTGTTTCGACTGTAGTCTCTCATAATGCTTCAAAAATTCTTTCCACAGCCGCAATCGTTTTTATGGTCGTTATTCTTCACAACCTCCTGGGCTATCTTTTAGGCTTTGCGCTTGGAAAAATCCTTAACCTGAAGACTGAAAAAATCAAGGCACTTTCAGTCGAAATCGGCATGCAGAACTCAGGGCTTGCCACGAGCCTTGCTCTTACTTCTTTTCCAAATCTTTCAATGGCGACGGTTCCGGGTGCTGTTTTTTCAGTGTGGCACAATATTTCCGGTGCGCTTCTTGCAAATATTTATTCTCGCTGGGATGACTCAATCCCTCAAAAAAGACTTCCTGTCATCACAAAAAAAATTCTCTCACTTATTATCATTTTCGGTTTTATTCTTTGCACTGTAATTTCCATAGCAGGAGCAAAATCTTTTTCACGGGAATTTAAGGCTGAATATGACTCAAACATTCTCTCCATTGCGGAGGCTGCGAGGGAATGCCTTAATGGCGATGATTTTCAAAAATATCTTGAAACTAAAGCAAAAGACGAAAAATATGACGGAATTTCAAGAATCTTGCAGGATTTTGTCGATAAATTTGACCTTAATATGCTTTATGTCTCGTCCGTTAAAGCTCCTGATTATGTTCACATCACATATATTTACAATCCGGTAAAAAATGGCGGAAAATGGACTGAATTTCCTCTCGGCTACGAGGAAGACTACATTGAAAGCGACTACAACACTTCTGCAAAAAAAATCTATGAAAATAAAGAATCAATTGTCCGTCACACAATGAAGACGAGGAGCGGCTCTCATATTACGGCGATGGTTCCGGTTTTTGATTCGGACGGAAAGGTTGTCGCCGTTCTAGGAGCTCAAAAAAATATTCAGGCTTATGTCGACGCTCGTTTCAGCTTCATAAATTATGTCGTCATAATCGAGCTTCTTTTCGGAGTGGCCTTTATCGTTCTTTTCGGAACTTATTTCAACCAGCAATTCATCCGTCCAATCGTGCTTGTCACAAAGGAAGCCGACCATTTTTCTTCGTATGGAGGAGAGCCTTCAGAAAAGCTCTTATCCGTAAAAAACCGTGACGAAATCGGAACCCTTGCACACACAGTTCACCAAATGCAAATAGATGTCAATAAAAATATGGAGGAGCTGACACGAGTTACCAAAGAAAAAGAGAGAATCGGGGCTGAGCTTGATTTGGCCGCAAAAATTCAAGGCGATATGCTTCCACAGGGATATCCTCCCTTTCCAGAACGAAAGGATTTTGATTTATTCGCATCAATGAGCCCAGCAAAAGAAGTCGGTGGAGATTTGTATGATTATCTTCTTCTTGATGATGACAATCTAATGATTGTCGTAGGCGATGTTTCCGGAAAAGGCGTCGGCGCGGCGCTTTTTATGGGAAAATCCAAGGTTCTTTTTGACCTTTACTCACTCCTGCGCCTTAGCCCTGCAGAAATTTTTAACAGGGCGAACACTCATCTCTGCGAAAGAAATGAAGCGGGTCTTTTTGTCACCTGCTGGCTTGGAATTTACACCTTCAGCACCAAGACCCTTCGTTTTGTAAATGCAGGTCACTGCGCTCCTATTGTCTACAAAAAAGCCGATGACACTTTCTCATATTTAAAGACTAAGCCAAACTTTGTTCTTGGCGGAATGGAAGGCGTGAAATACAGCGAACACACAATAAGCCTTTCAAAGGGCGACAGGATTTTTGTTTACACAGACGGAGTAACGGAAGCTACGGACAAAAATAACGAGCTTTTTGAAGAGGAGCGCCTTTTGCGGGCAATTCAAAAAACAAGGAATTTGTCAGCCCTCGATACATTAAAGACAATTCGGGAGGAAATTGACCGTTTTGCAGGCGATACCGAGCAATTTGACGACATCACCATGCTGCAGCTGATTATTTAGGCCAGTATTAAAGAATTTCTGGTTCTTCACTCCTAAAGCTTGTCTACGCTCCAGTTTTTCGCCGTATCGCCAAGGGTTTCGCTCAAAACAGGCAGGATTTGCTCCAGCTCTTCGTCGAGCTTGTAGGGGAAGTTTACGATGAACATTCCGCTTCCATAAAGAGAGGCAAGACCCGTCATATCTTCCTTTCGCTTAACTTCAAGCTGGACATCTAAAATTTTTGGCTCAATCGAGTCCACGCTGGAAATTATTCTCTCTTTCATCATCGAGATTTCGGCGGAACGGTGAGCGACAAGGGGATACCAAAGCGCCAAAATCGCAGGAGACCATTTTTTATGAACGGCGGCAAGCGCTTTTCCGCATTGCTCAAAATCGCCAGCCTCCTCAAAGGAAGGGTCAACTAAAACCAAGCCGCGCTTTATTTTCGGCGGAGTGACGGCACCCAAAAACTCGTAGCAGTCCCGCTTATGAAAAGACGGCTCAACGAAAGGAATGTTTTTGGCTTTGCAAGTTTTTTTTCTTTCGTAAAAACAGTTTTTAAGCTCTTCAAAGACAGCAGGGTGAAGCTCACAAAGAATCTGCTGGTCGCCAGGGCGCAAAAAAAGATTTTCAATCAGTGGAGAGCCAGGATAAAGCCCTTCATTGTAAAAATTCGAAATAAAAGAAAAATAATCGGGGAGGGGGAAGTCTCCCCCTTCGCTCCCACGATGTTGGTCGCTACCCTCTCTACGGGGGAAAATCCCCCGTAACGCCCCCTTGTTTTCAATTATTTTCTCAATTCCAGATTTTGTTTCCTCAGTTTTTTTTGCCCGCTCATCGTGAAGGTTGTAAAGTCCACTTCCAGCGTGGGTGTCGATTACGCAAAAGGGTTTTTCCTTTTTGCAAAGATGTTCCAAAATCAGCGAAAGGGTGAGATGCTTTAAAATGTCAGCGTGATTTCCAGCGTGATAGGCGTGAATGTATGAGAGCATAAGTTAATTATATCATAGGGACATTGAAATGGAAATTACTTGTCATTGCGTAAAATAAAATGTATGGAAAAATAAAGGTGATAAAAAAAACTCCCGCACGGAGCGGGAGCATTTTGTTTACAGTGAATTCAAGAGATAGTTGGCGAGAAGCTTCTTCCAAGAGAAATTTTTGAGCTCCGTCAAGTCCGTAATTTCTATGTAAGAACCTTTATTACCATTCGTAATCGGAGTAGGTGCGAATGGATGAGCTAACTGATTGCTTGTATCGCGCAAGGCTGATTTTGACCAATAAATTGCGGCCCATTTTGCACGGCTTCCCCTGAATGACCAAGATGTGTCATCGTCATCAAGATTTGTTGTGTCATAATCCTTCGGGAATGTTTTTACAATGTAACTTCCGGCATTAAGATTCAAACTCTCAATGTTTGCTTTTGCAAATACAACCATTGTAATGCCACTTTCAAATGTTTTAGTAGTAAGCAGTTTTGCAGAACCTGATTCACCTGAAATTGTTGAGTCATTGTAAATCATATAGACATACATATTGCTTGAGCCATCACCATCCCAGTCAACCGGCATTTCGCACCAAGTTCCAGAAGGAGCAAGATATTCAACATCTTCTTCTGAGCAAGAAGTAACCAAGCTTGCGCTCAAAAGTAAAAGTCCTGCCGTAAGGATACTCAAAATCTTTTTCATAACTTCCTCTTTAAGGTCATTCTGAGCGCTGGCGAAGAATCTTCGAAGAAGTTTCGCTATGCGCTCTCATGACACATTTGTTTTTTTCTAGAACTGATATTTTGCACTCAACTCAAAGAATGCTTTATCGTGGTTCTCGCTGTCAGCCGTAAAATTGTAGAACTCTCCGTTTTCGTTGTTTGAATACATATAAGCTCCACGAGCGGTAAGAGAAAGTCCCTCAGAAACATTGTATTCGATTTTTGGAACGACTACGAATTCTTTGTTCTCAATTCCCCAAATTCCCTGACATTCAATCGTAAGTTTTTCGTTCAAGAATTTGTCAGAAAGAAGAACGATAAGCTTGTTTCGGGTAAATTTGTCGTCTGTGTTGTTGTCAACATCATAAGAGCGGAAAAGGCTGTCTTTGATTTTGTCACCTTTGAGAATATAAGTACCTGTTTCCTGAACATTCAAGTTGAGATTGTGAATCGGAAGATCAATGTCGAATCCACCGACCCAGGCAATCGAGTTGTTGTGAACAGCAGGATTGTCTCCGTCATAGTCTTCTGTCATATTGTAAGCAAATTCCCAGCGAGTGTTGAACTTCCAGAGAACGAAGGCTGCCTCAAGACCGAATACCTGCAACTGGTCATACTGAAGGAATTTCTCGCTTTCATCCGCTGATTCTCCTACAAGATATTTTGCAATGTAGCTTTCAAGTTTTCGCGCATTGAAAGACGGCTGCTTATAGTGACCATAATAGTAGCTTGTACCCCAGTCAAATCCTCCAAAAGTTCCGGTAAGGCGCAAACCAGCCTGTCCGTATCGGAGAGAGTAGGAGTCCGGGTAGAGTGAGCTTGAATCAGATGAAAGGGCAGAAGCGTTTGAAAGAGCGAGGGTGTAGTTTGTGAGAGCATTGCTTACATAGTCAGTTAGATATTCCTTGTAGGCAGCAGCTGCCGCTGCTGTTGCCGCTGCTGTTGCTGTTGCCGCTGCTGTTGCTTCATTGCCACCTGCTGTAATTACCGCAGTATATGCATTTGTGTATACTGTATTTTTGTTATAATAATCTTCCAAATAACCTGCGTTATCTGCAGTTTCCACCATTTTCGCAAGTGCCGCATATGCATCGGAAGTTCCATCTTTATTCAAGAAGTTTGAATTCGTCTGATCAAAACACCCTGCCGCAGTTGCTTCTGCTTCAAGTGCGCTAGCCGTTGCCGCTGTGAGTCGAGCCTGTTCAAGTGCGAGAATATATGCCTGCAAGCCCGCAGTCGCATAAGTTGAAACAGCGTTTGTGACATTTCGCTGTGCGTTCGGGACCAACTTTCCGTTTGCGGCAAATCTGTCCGGAGTCATCCAAGGCGTGTAAATTCCCTCAAGCTTGAGGTTGTAGTCCCAGGAAAGGTTTGCCGTTGCCTTGAACATCACCTCGCCGATTCGGCGGTCGATGTAGTCAGGGAAAATAAAGTCTGAGTAGTCGTTGGCGTTGAAGTTGTCGAGGACATGGACTTTGTCGCCTTTTCCCCATACTTCCTTGATTTTACCTGCTTTAAGCTGGAAGCGGCCGTCTTTGAAAGAACCCGTGGCATAAACCTCGTCGATTACGTCTTCCGGATGGTCTTTTAAAGTGCTTGAATCTAGCTTTAATTTGAGGTTTGCACTTGTATAGTCACCCTCATAGTTCAATTCAACATTTGCATAAGCGTCAGATTCAATGTCTGTTTTTGAGACATCATAGATTCCGTCGTAGCCTTTTGTATCATAAAGACCACTTTCTTCGTTTTCTGTTCCAATCCAGGCACGGGCAGAAGCTCCCACCTCGCCGGTGATTGTTACAGAAGGCGTTGATTCTTCTTCAAAACCGCCGCCAAAATCATCTGAGCCCATTGAGTCGCCAAAACCATAGTCCTGAGCGAACGATAATGAAGCGAGAGAAAGAGCTGTCAAGGTAAAAATAAGTTTTTTCATGTTATAAAACTCCTGTGTATCGTGCTAAGGGGCTGTCCAATAAGTATGAGTCATTGCCGTAATCTCTTGTATTGCAATTAAATGACACTTTTTGAACTTATTGGTCATTCCCTTCGTCTTATTTTGCTTTTCCTGTAGACAAAAACTGCTGTGTGAAATATCCGTCTGAGATACCAGCGTCAAAAACAGGGTCCTTGATGTCAAGCACTGACTGCCGTCCGGTAAAGCCGTTTACGATTCGGGCCTTCATTCGCATTGTATATTTTTTGCCAGTTTTTGATGTGAGATACTGCCATGCATCGGTAGTGTAGGTTTTCATAATTTTTGTGTTGTCTTTTTTGTCATAGTACTCGATTTTTGCAGGAAGATATGACTCTTTGTCGATATACTGAACGCGGAAAGAATACTCAACCTCGCTCTTTTTGTGTGGAACCGACTTGATTTTCCAGCATTTGTAGGTTTTTCCGCCAGGAACTGTAACAGAAACATCTGTTTCGAGCATTGTGTGGTCATCTTCATCGACTTTTCGGACACCCATATCGTTGTAAGTGAATTCGCAACCTACGAACTGCTTGTACCGCTCGCCCATAGGGATTCGGCGAACCTGACGGAGTTTTGGCATATAAATCCAGCGGTCATCTTCGCGGACATTTTTTTCCATTTGAAGAACGCGGGTGTCTTTAACGCTTGCCGGCGAGCGCATATCAAAAACAGTGTTTACAAGACCGTTCTTTTTATTTCCGTACTGATTCATCTGCCGAACTTCCTGAGCACCGTTTTTTTCGATGTTGGTAATCATCATAATAGCCTGAGAAGTGTCAGGGGCTTCAAGCGTAGATGATTTTTTAATTACATCGTACGCTTCGTCAGCAAAGACTGGGCATCCAAGAGCTAAAGTTAAAGCTGCTAAAGCAAATGATTTTAAGATTTTCATAAATTCTCCTAGTTTTTTTTATTTCTTAAAATAAGATTTGAAAATTATAACACAGCTTTTATCAGATTTCAACTTTTAAATATAATTTCATAAAATATTGAGGGAACTTCGAAAAACTCGCCTTCGGCGATTTTCCGAAGTTCCCGACGAGTTTTAATTTCTGATAATAGCAGAAATTAAAACATCGCACTTTCAGAGTTACCTCTAAAAATTGCAATTTTTAGAGGTTCCCTTGACAATTTTTTTTAACAGTGCTTTAATATCATTAACAATCGTTTGGAATTTTATTTTCTTTTTTTTGTAAAAAATCCTTATAAAATCAAAAAACAAATAGTTTTAAGAGAATTAATGTATTTTTTGTCATTATTTTTTATCATATATAATCTCATGGAGACACACAAATGGCACTAATCAGACGCCGTTCCGCTGCAAAGTCAGAAGAAAACGCAGCAACAGAAAATCCTCAATTAGAATTGGATTTACAGCAGCCAGAAAATCAGACTCCTGCCAGTCCTGCAGAGGCAACCGAAGAAAAACCTGTCAAGGTCGTTCGCCGACGGCGAGTCTCAGTAAAGGCAGAAGGTCAGAACGAAGCAAATCCAGAGCAAGCCGAAAAACAGCCGGAAAGCTATGCGAGCGCCAGCCCGGATTATTCAGAAGAAAAGGCAGCCAGCGAGCATATTCAAAATCAAATCCAGGAAAATTCTGCATTATCAAGCGCACCTGCAGCGCAGGCTTCCGAGCCTTCAGCTTCCGAAAGTCAGCAGGAAAATCAAAGTGAAAATCAGGGCGAAGGCCAGAATAACGAAGAGTCACAGGGCTACCAGAGCCGCACATACCGGAATTATCGAAATAATTACAACAATAATCAGAATCAGAACAATCGCGGACGCTTTGACAGACGGCAGAGCTACCGCGAGCGAATCGCAGCCAGAAATGCGGCCAGGGACGAGGCTACCGCTCAGGCTCAGATTATCGAAAATCCAGAGGAATTTGAGGCAAAGCCAAAGCTTTTAATCAATGACCTTACAAAAATGAGCATGCCGGAGCTTCGTAATCTTGCGATTGAGTACGGCTACCCGGAAGAAGAGCTTCCCGCAATGAAAAAGCAGGACTTAATCTTCGTAATCCTAAAATCACACACCGAAAACGGCGGCTTAATCTTTGCGTCAGGCTCCCTCGAAATCTTACCTGACGGCTACGGATTTTTGCGAAGCCCCCAGAACTCATATCTTCCAGGTCCTGACGACATTTACATTTCACCAAGCCAAATCAGGCTTTTCAACTTAAAAACAGGCGACACGATTTACGGACAGACACGCTCACCACGAGAAGGCGAAAGATTCTTTGCGCTTCTCCGCATTATGACCGTAAACTTTGATGAGCCGCGAGTCGCCCAGACACGAGTTCCTTTCGAAAACTTAACGCCGCTTTATCCAAAAGAAAAGCTCACTCTCGAAACAATCTCAACAGAATACAGCACGCGAATCATCGATTTGTTCGCGCCAATCGGAAAAGGGCAGCGTTTGCTTATCGTCGCGCCGCCAAAAGCCGGTAAAACTACTATTCTGCAGAAGGTGGCAAACGCAATCACCGCAAACAATCCGGAAGTTTACCTTATCGTGCTTCTTATTGACGAACGCCCTGAGGAAGTTACCGACATGGAACGGGCAATCAAGGGCGAAGTAATTTCCTCAACCTTCGATGAGCAGGCTACCCGCCATGTTCAGGTGGCCGAGATGGTTCTTGAAAAGGCAAAGAGGCTTGTAGAGCACAAGCGGGATGTCGTAATTCTCCTTGATTCAATCACCCGCCTTGCGCGGGCTTACAACCAAACCGTTCCGACATCTGGAAAGGTTCTCTCTGGTGGCGTTGACTCAAACGCCCTTCATAAGCCAAAAAGATTCTTTGGTGCCGCCAGAAACATCGAAGAGGGCGGTTCCCTTACAATCATCTCTACGGCACTCATTGACACTGGAAGCCGAATGGATGAGGTTATCTTCGAGGAATTCAAGGGAACTGGTAACTCAGAAATCGATTTGGACAGACGACTTGCAGAACGAAGGCTTTTCCCTGCAATCAATATCAAAAAATCAGGCACGCGAAAGGAAGAGCTTCTTCTTGACGAGGCTACCTTGCAGAAACTCTGGGTTTTGCGAAAGGTCATCAACCCTATGGAAGATGCCGAAATCACAGAGCTTATCCTTGACCAAATGAAGAAGAGCCGTAATAACGAGGCTTTCCTTACGAACATGAACACTGGAAGCGCGGCATTGTAAGTACAAAGGAGTAAAAAAAATGCTAGAAGAACTTAAGGAACCGATTTCCAAGCTCGAAGAAGATATTAAAAATGTCTGGGGGCGTCTTTGACGCGCCTGCCATCGATAAAAAAATAGCCGAAACCGAAAAACTCACCACCGCAGAAGATTTCTGGAACGACGCCGAAAAAGCCCAGAAGGTCATGAACGACTTAAAGCTTTTAAAAGGGCGGGTAGAGCCTTGGCGGGAGCTTTTGGCACAGATTAACGACATAAAAACTCTTTATGAGCTTGGAAGCGAGGGCGGGGATGACTCAGTTGAAGCTGATGTCAGAAGCGAGCTAGCTAGTTGCCAGAAAAAATTTGAGGAGCAGAGCATCTTAAACCTTCTCTCCGGAGAGGTCGATAAAAACGGCTGCTTCCTTACTATTCACGCCGGTGCGGGCGGAACCGAGGCCTGTGACTGGGCTTATATGCTTTCGAGAATGTATATCCGCTGGGCTGAGAGGCACGGCTACAAACTTGAGACAGTTGATTTGCAGGAAGACGAGGGCGGAATCAAGTCAACAACAATCCAGATTACGGGCGATTATGTCTACGGACACTTAAAGGGCGAGGCGGGCGTTCACCGCCTGGTGAGAATCAGCCCTTTTGACGCAAACGCGCGAAGGCACACATCGTTCAGCTCTGTCTTCATTTTCCCTATTCTTGACGACACTATTAAAGTCGATATCAGACCAGAGGATTTGCGGGTCGACACTTACCGCTCAGGCGGAAAGGGCGGCCAGCATGTAAACAAAACCGACTCGGCAGTCCGATTCACCCACATTCCGACGGGAATCGTCGTTCAGTGCGACAGCGAGCGAAGCCAGATTATGAACCGGCAGACTTGTATGAACCTCTTGCGGGCAAAGCTCTACGCCCACTACGAGGAGGAGCGGGCAAAAGAGACGGCAAAGTTCGGTGCCGAAAAAAAAGACATTTCCTGGGGAAACCAAATCCGCTCTTATGTGTTTCAACCATATACGATGGTAAAGGATCATCGCACGAAATTTTCTGTCGGAGACATTCAGGCAGTTATGGACGGCGACATCGACCAGTTCATCGACAGCTTCCTGCAGGCCCAATGGAAGGGCTTACCAGTAGGTGGCGACGATGAAGACGATGACATTTAATGAAAAAAGTTCTGTTTGCTTTTATTTTCTCTCTTCTCATTTTTTCGGCTTTTAGCGCTGACTGGACACTTGGGGTAATGGAATTTTCTTTTAAGCAGACAAAATCCCGCTCTCAAAGTGACACTCAGGCGGCTCAAGTACTTCCTCAGCTCATAATCGAGCAGTTTTCCAGCTCCGGGGTGCGGACTCTTCCCCAAAAAGAACAGCTTGACCGAAAGCTTAATGAGCTGCAGACGGCTCGTCTCTCTCTTTTTTTACAGCTTTCAAAGGAATACAAAACAAGGGATTCTCTCGTACTTAAAGAGATAAAGCCTAAAAAGCTCAAAAAGGCAATCGAAGAAGAAATGGAAAAAATCCGTGACATAGAATCTCAAATTGACGAAAACCTTGAAGAAGTCCAGAAGGCAATTGAAGAGGCAAGTCCTAAAATTGAGCGAGAAGAAAAAATAGCCGGAAGAAAGACGGAATCAAAAACAGGCAATGGCGATAATGGCGAAAATCAAAGCGAAGATGAAAAAAACCGCAGATTTCCTTTCAGGCTGCCCTTTCCTTTCTTTCACCGTGATGAAGAAGAAAATATCGTCACAGAAAATGTCGTCCTTTACAAAAATGACTCAACGGCGCTTTTTAAGCCCAGCGAAAAATCATTGGAAGCAGGCTTTACTTCCTGGGATTTTGAAAATGAGGTCGTGAACGCAAAAATAAACGGCCTTATAACAGGCGAAATCTCAACATACGGAGACTATTGCTCCGTAACGGTAAGTCTTAGGATTTACCCCGGGGCAAAAATCTTGGGTACCGTGACGGAGGTCGGACTTCTTAGTGATTTAATGCCACTTGCAAGCTCGATTGCGCGAAATCTTGACTCAAAAATCGCAAATGCCCTTCCGGTCATGCTTGAATTTGACATTGAGCCACACGAAATAGCAAAAGATGCGAAAATCACGATAGATGATGTCGTTTTCTCCCTTACAAAAACTGACGGAAGTTTCGAAAACAAAGTCATAAAGGAGTCAGGTATTCACCGCGTAAAAATTGAGGCTCCTGAATACGAGGATTTGACCTTCAGCTATTCATTTACAGACGACAATCGTTTTTATGTGCATGCAAATCTTGTTCCAAAGGTGAGCGGGTTGGCAGCTATCAAATTAAAAAAATATCAGGACGGAGTTTTTCACACTTACGGCTTAAATCAGGCAAAAATAACTCAGGAAAATCCTACTGCTAAAATTCAAGTGAACTCAAAGTCTGTTCTCGGAGTTTTTACCATTCCAAAAAAATCAGAGGAGGACAGCGATTCAAGCAATATAGCCTTCTTTCAGATTCCGGCGAACACGGCCTTTGACGGCGCAGAGCTTATCGTGAACGCGCGCCCTTTTGACCGTGAGGCAAACATCGATAAAAGACGAAGATGGATGTATACGGCTTACACGGCACTGATTCTCTCACTTCCTTTCACCTTTTATTTTAAAGGCGAGTTCACGGCGGAAAACACGGCCTATGCGCAGGGCAGAGGAGACTATGACAGGCTTACGGGCTTACAGACGAAATCAAATATCTGCGCGGGAATTTCAGCGACTTTCGGTGCCTGGACTGTCTTTGAATTAGTCAGATACCTTATCGCAGCAGACAAGGTTTTACCAGCGAAGGCAAAAATCGACAAAAAAGCAATGAAAGAGGCAAGTAAAGCTTTAGAACAGCAGGAAACTGAAATAAAAATTGAAGATGACGGCGAAAAAATAATTTCTGCTGAAGAACTTGACCTTTGATTTTTATATTTCACTTTCAATTTTAACCGTATTTTGTTATAATTTTCTTATTATTATGAAAAAGTCGGTAGTTCATTTTTTCTTTTTTACATTCTCAGCTTTCCTCCTTTCATTTGGATTTGCTTCTTGTTCAAATGCAAGTCAGATTGGCGAAAATTTTGATGAAACCGACACTCTACGCTACACTGCAGAAAAGCTTTATTCAACTACGAACTGGACAGAAGCAATCGAGACTGACAGGCTTACGGCAAGCGTTTCGTCAGTAAAAGGAATTTCCTCAAAGCTAAATTTAACGCCTTTGATTCTTGCGGCCAGCGTTCCTGCAGAAGATTCCAAGCTCTTTCCGAACTTAAAAAATTTCGGCTCCCTTGACACAAGCTTAATCTCCCCGTCACTAAGAAAAACCTTGACTTCCTTCTGTGAGGCTCTTTCAAAAAATGATGACGGTGCGGCCGAGAGTTTTTTTAAAAAAGAGAATCTTTATTCACTGGCTCTTTTTTATATAGATTTTAAACGGATTTTTGACCAGACTCTCGGCATAAGCGAATACGAAAAAACTCAGGCAGAAGCTACGGAAGAAAAAAAGCCAGAAGTCGCCTTTTTTGACACTTATATGCTTGGTCAGCCATTTTTAGACGGAATTTACTATGAGGTTCCTGTTTTGCTCGTAAATAAAAAAGCAACCCTTACTCTTTCAGTATTTTGCTTTGAAGATTCAGGCTCCTGGAAAATCGATCAGGTGCAAATCGCTGACTGGGAGATTTTCTAATGGGATTGACAGGTCTTGAGCGAAAACTAGTCCTTGATTATCTTAAAGACGGAGATGCTTCTCTTACAGTTGCCTGTGAAAAACTGACATTTCCAATTGCCCTGAAACGCACTCAGTACGACTTGCTTGAGCAGGGTATTTTAATTCTAAAAACACTGGAAGAAAATCCTCAAAAATATGACAGCCTTGAAAATCAAAAATTACGAGTCCAATTTTATTTTAATAAGCTTGCTCTTTTTTTTGAATCCCTTGCCAAAAAAACATCCGCCGGCATAGCTCTTGTAATTCCGGCAGAAATAAGCAAAATAGACGACAAATCTGAGCAGAAAATCACGGGCTTTTATGCGACGGTCTTTTTGGAAAGCGATTTTTCGTCAAAATCCAGCTCAAAAATAAACATAGACTGCGCTTCCCACGAAAAAATCAAGGTTTTTGAAAGGCCGCAGTGGTCTGAGCTTTCAGATAAAAACCTTGACAGCGCAAAAGAATTCGTTAAAAAATCTTTAGGCTCAAAAAATCAAGATAATTGTGAGGAAATAAAAAAAGAAACATCCCGCTTAATAAGAATTTGCCGCTACCTTTTTGATGAATCCCCAAAAGTTAGCGCCATTGAATCGATTGAAAACAGGGTTCATGCTCCTAAAATCATTTATGCCGACGAAAAAAGCGTTATTTTTGCCTCAAAAAAGCAGGATATGTGCTTTTCAACGGGACATGAATATGCGATTTTATTTCATTTTCCTGTCGAAGGCCCCTTAAAAGAGCGTAAAATTTACATATCCTGCGTAATAGAATCTGTTTATGAAAACTACGAGAGAACTCAGCTTTGCGCGATAGCAAAATTTATTTCCGTAAAGGAAGAAGATGAGAGATTTCTTCTCGATTATTTTGACAAAGTTTCAGTATAAAAGGCCGATTCCGGCATAAACCTCGTATTTTTTGACATTCTCACGCCAAGTAAGGTCTATTTTGTCAGGATATTTTTTTGAGATTATGGCCCGTCCAAGGTCAAGGCCAAGGCTTCCCCGAATAACAATGCCTTTCCAGCGTTCAGGAAAGACAAGGAATTCAAGCCCGCCAGTGTACCAGCCGTCTTTCAGAGAAAAAAGCCTGCCTGTAATTTCGTTTTTAGTCAAGGCAATGTCAATGAACGGCGATATCTGGAGCTCAAAATTGAATTTGTCAGTCCAGGCGAATTTCCTGCTAAACCAGGAAGTCTCTCCAAAAAAGGAATCAGACCAGTCGAGCCAGTGAGTCGTTATGATGTGAATGGGAAGGTCGATATTCAAAACAAGGGCAGATGGCGTTTTTAAGGCCTTTTTCGTGCAAAGCCATTTTCCGCTTTCATTTAAGTATTTTTGCTCATCGCGAACGCCACGAATAAGGGAGCCGATTTCACTCCGGTTTGATTTTGTTACGAACGCAGAAAAACGAGTGTTAAAGCCGATATATTTAAAGCTCTTAAAGGCCTGCATTTCACCGAAAACCTTAGTCTCAACTTCTTCCTGCTTAAAATCATAGCCGGCTGAATGACCGATTTTTGCAGAAAGTCCTGTCCTAAAATTTCCATACCAGTTGATTCTTGAACTAGAAATACTTTGCCCGGTAGAAATTACAGGACTTGCCAAATCATCGTTTTTTATGCTGATTCCGTCCTTGTCATAGCTTACTTTTGTGTCAAGGAAAGGTGTCCAAAAAACATAGCCCCAGTTATTGATGTCAAAAATTTTAACGGGAACGCTGAAATTTAAATCAGTCGTAAAATACTGAGTGTCAGAAAAATCCTCGTATTCTAAGTCCCGGTTGAATTCTTCGCTTATGTCAAAAATCAACGAAAGGCGCTTGAAGGGCTTTTCAAAAGTAAGGCCTGTTCCGCTCCAAAATTCAAGCTCGTTCACCCCGCGAGTGTATTCAAACTCAAAATTGTTGTTCCAGCTTCCATAAAGCGAGCCAATGTAAAAGGGATAGCGGTAAGAAAATTCTGCGCCAAAAGTAAGATTTTCCCCTCCGTTTTCAGGGTCCTCCTTCAGGCCGACAAAAGCGCCGGCATTGAGCGTGTTCATAGTGCCAAGAAAATTAACATCCTTTACCTTGACCTTAAAAATAAGTCCGTTGTTTGAGTCATATTTCGGATAAGGCAGAATCAAAAAAGATTTCGTGTCGTAACATTCGATAGAAAGTGACAGTAATGTAGGATTGAGGATTGAGGATTGAGGATTGAGAGATTCATAGTCTGTGGAATCAGTGTCTTCTAATTTCTGTCTTAGGATTTTTACCTCATCAAATGAGCGCGTGTTTAAAAGCCGCTGCCTTAAATCTTCAAGATACTCGTTAAGTTCTTCCTCGCTTTCAAAAATCTTGTCGCCGTCAATCGGAACGACACGCCGTAAATCATTTTCCCTGGTCTTTTCAAGCAAATAAGTAACTTCTTTAATGCGATAGCACTCAGAAAAAGCAGGAAGCATAAGAAAAAACAGAAAGAGCAGGAAAAATTGACGCAGATAGACGCAGATAGACGCAGATAAGAAAGTAAAATGGGGTTTTAGGGGCAAAGCCACTAGGAGAGGGGGTAGGCGAAAATGTCGAAGACATTGTAGCCGAGGGGGAGACTTCCCCCGCTTAATTTCTAATTCCTCATTGCTCATTCCTAATTCCTAATAAGCACCTTTTCCACGGAGAACCACATACACTGTCTTGATGATAATCCAAATGTCCAGCCATACTGACCAGTTCTGAATGTAGTATGAGTCCAGGGTGACCCGCTCCTCGTAGCCGGTATCGCTCCGGCCAGAGATTTGCCACATTCCGCTAAGGCCAGGCTTGACTGAGAGAATGAAATCTGCCTTGTTTCCGTATTTTTTTAGCTCAGGCTCGGTAACAGGACGGGGGCCGATAAAGCTCATTTCGCCAGTAAGGACATTAAAAAACTGAGGAATTTCGTCGATACTTGTTTTTCGTAAGATTTTACCGACCTTTGTGACGCGGGGGTCATTTGTGAATTTTCGGTCTTTTTCCCATTCCGCACGCATTTCAGGACTTTCGGCAAGAATTTTTTCCAGCTGCTTGTCGGCATCGATTACCATTGAGCGGAATTTCCAGCATTTGAATTCCTTTCCGTTTTTGCCGATTCTTTTGTGACCATAAAAAACAGGGCCAGGACTTGTGAGCTTTACGACCAAAGAAACGATAAGCACGAGAGGCACAGTTACAGGCGATGAAAGTAAAAGCAAAAGAATGTCGATGAACCTTTTCCAAAAAAGGCTTATACGCTTTGTTAAGTTGTGGGTTGAAGAAAAGCCCAAAATACCGCCGAAATCCCGCACATTTGTCGTGATTGTCGAGATGTCATTGATTTTTGGAACCTGAATCGTGTAACGGTAGTAGGAATTTATGTAAGTGGTGTCACGGTCGTAATCACAGAGAATAGCAACCTTAACTCCGTAGGATTTTATGAGCGCAAAGTTTTCGTTTGAAGGCGGATAGACGGGAATTCCGTATTTTTCGCCCGGAATCATTGAAAGGCTGTCGATTATCATACACGGCTTATAGCCTAAATCCAGCCGTTTTAAAAGTCGTTCGACAATAACATCTCCAGAGCTGCCGGAAACATAAATTACAGCCGGAACTCCGAACCATTTTCTTCGTGAAAAAATCCTTCGTGCGGCCTCACGGAATATTGGGAGAATGACAAGCGCAAACGGAGTTGCCATAATAAAAGCGGCTACAAGAGGCCATTTGTCGTCAGCTTCTTCCACAGTGATTGAAAGGGCAATTCCGACAAAAACGAAAAAGGAACAGATTGCGAATTTTTTTACTTCGTCTGCAGGCGGATGAACAAGCCCAGGATAAAGACCTGCCGCATAAAAAACCGCAAGCATTGGAGGGAGATAAATCCAATAATTTACGAACGAACGAAAGTTAATCCAATGGTGATTTATGAAATTGATAATAAAAAACGAAATTCCAATACAAAGCATTACTCCAAAAGCATCGACAAGCATAAGCGCCGCGCCGGAAGTAAAGGAACTCGTTCTCCAAAAATGTTTGCTGAAAAACTTTTTGTATTCTGCGTCCGTCATAACTTTGATTTTACAATATCTACTATAAAAAGTCTACTTTTTGGAATTATGTTGAAAATATGGGGAATTTAATTTAAAATATTGAAAAGCAATGTTAAAAAAGCATTTTCCCTTCTTTTTAATTTTCTCACTGATTTTTACGCTTCCTCTTTTTTCTGCCGAGATAATTTCGCCTGTAAACGGAAATTTCGCAAACAGGCAGAGCCTTGTCATTAATCTGCTCGAAAATGAAGAGGCTTATTATTCTTATACGAATTCAAATCCCCTAAATTCAGGCTTCGCTTATGACGGACCGGTTCTAATCGACGCCGGCGGAGATGTAAATCTTTTCGTAACGGTAGTAAAAAATTCAGGGAAAGGGGAGAGTGAAAATTTTAAAATAAAATACACAGTCGCCGAAGAGCTGAATCCTTATGCGACCGGAAGCTCCGAAAAATTATTCATCGACAGGGTATTAACCGAAAACATCCTTTCCTGCTCAGGCAATGAAGTAATTTCAATTCCAGACTCACTTTTATTTTCAATAGGAGACGGAGAAAAGCCTTTTTTAAAAGGGACGACACTTTCAGTTTCTTCAGAAAACAGGCTTTTCCGCTACATTCCTTGCACAGTTACGAACGGAGAAGCCTCTTGGAGATTCATAATTTTTTTAAACGGACAAGCAGCAGGCAGCTTTTCCAAGATTTTCCTTCCTTTTGAGATTTCTGACTGGGAAACTTTAGTTTTTACAGGAAAGAATTTAATCTGGAGCCTCGACAAAGGACTTTGGTCTGCCTCAAAAAACGAAATAAAAATCGACAGGACAAAAACTCATGTACTTTACTGGCAGGATGTCGCATATAAGGACGGAAATCCGATTCAATCCTTTGTCTTAGCTCCAAAACCAAAAATCACGACGAAAAAGAATTCTTCGGGCATTAGCTTTAGTATTGACGGAGACTCCAGATACAGAATGAAGGTGTCTTCAAGCGGGGCAGCGGGGGAAGCAAAAATTGACAGCGGACTTTACGCAGAACTCACATTCGACACATTTTCAGGAGATTTCATTGAAGGCCAGGCGATTCTTTCTCTTTACCTTGACGGCGTATTTCAGGGGAATATTTTAAAAAACTATGTGATTGACAAGCAGCCGCCGCTAAAGCCGAAATTCATTGCGAGCGAGGTAGGGGAGTACGCAAGAAAAGATATCAAGCTAAAAATCGAAAGCGAAAAAGACGCCAAAATCTATGTTTCGCTCTACGGTCCGTTTGAGGCAAAAAGCACTTCTTACCTCGACAATAAATCAGAGTTTGACTACATAAAACCCGACAAAAAAGATTTCGTGCAGTACAAAAACCAGGAATTTAATCTTCGTGCCGGAACTGAAAAAACTGTCAGCTACAAGGCTTTTTCCTACGCAGAAGATTCTTTCGGGAATGTCAGCGAAATTTCGACTTACAAGGTCACAATCGATGAATACAATTATTTTCTTGACGGAGAGGCATCAAGCTTTGTGTCAGACGGAAGCAGATTGCATCCATATACTTCATTTGAACAGGCATTAAAGGCAATAAACTCTTCAAAATTCGTTCATATCTTTGTGAGCGGGACTGTAAGGCTTTCTGACGGTGCGAATATTATTTCTTCAAACTGCTCGTTTACAGGGATAAATGACGCTCGTTTAGTCCTTCCGTCAAATTCTTACATTTTTGTAAAAGATTCAAGCTTTGAGCTGCAAAATTGCATAATTCAAAAGGAAATAAGCTCCACAAAAGAAACAGAAAATTCCCAGAAACTTTTTGTCTTGGAAAAAGGAGCTGCGAATTTTACCGATTGCGAGATTTCAGGAAATTTCTTGCAGTCTGCAATTGCTTTTATAGCAAATGCTTCAATAATTGATTTTGAAAATTCAGGTCTTACCGTAAAATCACCGACTTATGCGTGCTGCTTTTCAGGGAATAACTCAAGGTTTTTACTCGAAAACAGCCATTTTGCTTCAATTTCTGATACGGCCGTTAATTTCAGCGTAAAGGGCGGAAGCTTCATCCTCAAATCGTCAGACTGTCAGGTAATATCCCATTTGGGACGAATAATTGAGTCTACCGGCGCGAATTTAAAACTCGTATCAAACAGCTTTACCGGAGATTTTGACAAAAAAACAAAAGGCGTCACTCCAATCTGGAAGGACGAAAAAACAATGATTTTAGAAAATAAAGATAATAAGGAAAAGGGATTTTAATAAAATTATGAGTGAACTTATTTGCGGACTGGATGAGGCTGGACGAGGCCCCTTGGCAGGACCTGTCACCGCGGGCTGCGTAATCTTGCCTAAGGATTTCCCCGTAGAGATTTTAAATGACTCAAAAAAGCTTTCTGAAAAAAAACGAATTGCAGCCGAAAAAATAATTATGGAAAAAGCCTGCTGGGGACTCGGAGTCGTTGACCATGAAACTATTGACCAGATAAATATATTGAGGGCCAGCATGTATGCAATGAAAATCGCCTACGAAATGATGATTTTAAAGCTGCCCGACTGGCTAAAAACCCAAAATCTTGGGTTTAATGATTTTTCTGAGCCGCTAACTTCACTAATTTCCGCCATTACAGACGGAAATAGCTGCCCTGAAATTCCTTGCAAATGCCGTTGTGAGCCTAAAGCCGACGGTAAATATCCTGAAGTTATGGCCGCCAGTATTATCGCAAAGGTTGAACGGGACAAAATGATGGTTGAATTCGACAGGCTCTACCCGCAATATGGCTACGCAAAGCACAAGGGCTACCCGACAAAAGCCCATATAAAAGTCTGCCGTGAAATCGGAATGAGCCCCATTCAGCGAAAAACATTTAAATTTTAAGGCAAAGCCACTAACTTACTATAATGTAGGTTCTGTCTACCAATGTAAAGGTATTATTTTGCGTAAGCGTCAATTTTCCGCCCTATTTAGGCTACTAAGACCGTTGAAACATCAGATTTTTTTATCAATTTAATGTTCCAAGGAAGAAGTTCTGACCAGTTTGAATCAGTCCAGCCAGTCGTGTCTGCGGCTAATTCAAAGATTATTGAGCGTTCACTGACAGAGTTATCCAGATAAATCTCAGGACAATCAAGATAATTCATCAGATGTGGCCATGCATCAATTGCGTACTTAAGAGCTTTTCCAAATGGCTGCCGAAGCGATGTGATAATTGAGTTTTTAATCGTTCTTCAAGGCCAATTATTTTTATTTCTTTTGAATTATTTTCTTCTTTGAGGCTTTTTATTTCCTCATCTTTTTGATTCAAAAGTTCTTTCTGCTGATTTATTGTGAATAATTGGATAGTGATTTTTTCGTCTTTAGAGGAAAGTAACTTGTCCTTTAAAACAAGCTGCTGCTGCATTGATTCAATCTCAATCTTTGCAGCAGCCAGTTCTGTCAGTGCTTCCTGTATTGTCACTTCCCTTTTCATGTTTTAAATGCTAACAGATTTTAAGACTTTTAAAAAGAGGGTGTGATTTTTTCACCACCAAAACCACACCTGCAGTTCACAAATTACAAGGCAGACTATGTTTATTGTTAGTCCTTTCTGATTGAGTTTCATTTCTTTGTTTTTCTGCTGGTTGCCTTTTACAATTCCTATTATAGACAGAACGAGAGTTGGAAGAGAGAAAATCAATTTTACACCAATAAGAAAGAAGGCAACAAAAGCCATCCCTATAGCGTGCTCTCCGCTTCCTCCTTTGTTTTCCTCAAAGGCAAGATAAATAAAAAAGTTCAAAACTGTCTCGAAGGTCAGGATAATCATATTTGCAATTGAAATCTTAAATGATGGACTTATTTTATTCTTTTTTTCTGATTCAGGAATTTCATTTTCTGTTTCTGGAACAAGATTCCATCTGTTTGAAATATCTTTAAGCAGGAAGGCGAAAGAAATCCAATAAAGAATTTTCAGAATCAAATCTGCTGCCAGATAATACATCTGGTAGCGAATTATGTAGACTATATCGTACAACCAGTTTTTTGAATAAAACAAAAAGCTTATATAACTTGGTAACGAAAAATTGTAAGTTACCAGCCCCAGAAACACATCAAGTGAAAGGTATAAAATCAGGTATTTTTCTATTAGCGAAAGTTTTTTCTTATCTTCGATTTTCTGAATTTTTTGAGAAACAATAATGAGGACCATCAGCGGAATTAAATGAAGGATAAGAAAAATAAAAACCGAAAGATTTTCCTCCCTGTTTTCAAAATAGAGTATAAAATTGAAAAGTGAATACGAGGCATTGAATATAAGAGTAATCAGCAAAAATAAGGCTGGTTTGTTTTTATATTTTTTCATAACTGCAACATAAATTCCCAGCGCAACAGAAGGCGAGCTTTTTTCCACAGCCCAAAGAGAAGCCCTGGTTTTTCCATCAGTAATTTTTACTCTTTTTCAATATAATCTAAATAGGTATTACCCTGACTTATCCATTCATTTAAATCTTTATATCTCTGTATTTCTTTTTCGTTCCTTACTGTGATATTAATGTGAGTAATCACTTCATTCTCAACTGTTACTTGAACAAAAAATCTTCCATCTTTCTCGGAATCATATCGGAGGCCACCAAAATCATATTCTGCATCATATTTATCTAATTCCAAAGGAAAATCATTTAAAAATTTAGTCTTGGATTTACCAATATATTTTGATAAGTATAACCCGTCATTATGTTTTGCAATATGTATTTTTTCGATTGATATAATGCCATTATCATCTAAATATTGAATCATACTCTTACCACTATCAAACTGAACAAAATACTGTGCTTTTTCACCTTCTTTTGGTTTTCTTCCAATACTGCCTGGCACAAAAGGTCCTGTTATAGAATATCCTTTTTTATTCTCATAATCTTTATAAGATTTATTGGCTCCAATTAAAGCATAATCATAGATGGAAAGATTTTCTTTTGAAGTAGAAATATTTTTGTTTGTCGCGCAAGACATAAAAAACAAAAACAAGGAAAGACAGATAATAAGATATTTTTTTAATTTCATTTTTTTCTCCAAGAGCCCCCTGTGCGGGTTTCTGTATAATATTATATTGTAAAAAAAGGTATCCGCAAATTGAATTTACGTTTACACTTTAACTTTAGAAGAACTAATCTTATTCTTAGAAGTACAAGATACATTAAAAGCAGTTAATGATAAACAAAACAATAAAACAATTTTTTTCATAATATTTTTACCTTAATTTTAAATATATCAAAAAATTACAATTATTTATAGAGAAACTGAGATTAATCAATACTCTCAAATACAACAGGTTCATAGGCACAGAAGAAATCGATTCCTTTCAGAAGCATTATTACCTCATCGATTTTTATCTCCTTTGCTTCTTCTGCGGTGTTCGGCCATGGCCACTGTCCTTTCTCAAGAACTTTCTGGGCAATCCAGAAACCGTTTGTATCCCACCAGACTAGTTTCAGATGTTTTCTCTGTCCGTTGCAGAACATGAATACGGCTCCGCTGAACGGATCCTGCTTCATTATGTCACTGATTACATGAATAATTCGTTCTTTGCTGATTCTCATGTTCGTTGTACCGGGTCTTAGGAAAATACGTGTATTGGAGAAGTCGAATCTCATATACTTGCCGCCGTCTAGAAAATTTTGAATAGAGCTGTTTCTTCTGTCGTTATGGGAATATCAATTTCTATTCCCCCTGCCCTGACTGTTATCAGCTCTTTTCGGTCTATTCCGACAGAAATACGATGTTTTGATGCACCGGGAATATCCAGCTCTACAAACTCTGAAGCCTGGAATATATCATAGTGTTCTGATTCTCCATTCTTGGCACGGTTCATTTTTTCATGGATCCATGAAAGCAGAGCTTCAGGCTGGATGCTGTGCATCTGACTGAACGTTTCAATATCCATTTTTGAAACCGCAAACTCGTTGATGAGTTCTTCTTTTACTCTTTTGACGGGGAATATCATAAAAAAATCTCCTTGATCTTAAAAATCAAGAAGATTATATGGCATGCAAATTTTTATTCGTAGGGGGTGCTGGTTTGACGCTTACTATTTTGCCCCTTCCCTAAGTCCTTGCCGTGCTCCAAAGGGCAATACTTTTCACCCTTGCTTAAAACACGGCAAGCTTTTGCTTAGAATTTAATCTTTCTGTCGCTTCCTTCGTAATATTCTTTTCGGAGGGATTTTATTGACTCATCCGCCATATAATCGTCAAACGGCATCATTCTGTCAATCACGCCTTTCGGAGTGATTTCGACGATTCTGTTTGCGATTGTCTGAATGAACTCGTGGTCGTGGCTCGTAAAAAGAATGACTCCAGGGAACTGAACAAGTGCCTGGTTCAAGGACTCGATTGCTTCAAGGTCAAGGTGATTTGTCGGGTCGTCAAGAATCAAAACATTCGCGTTCTGAAGCATCATTTTTGAGAGCATACAGCGAACCTTTTCTCCACCAGACAAGACCCTTACCTTTTTGAGCGATTCATCTCCGGAAAACAACATTCTTCCCAAAAAACCTCTGACATAAGCGTCGTCCTGTTCTTTTGAATACTGCTTGAGCCATTCAGTGATGTTCATGTCGTTGGCAAAATACTTGTTGTTGTCCCGGGCAAGATATGTGTTCGATGTGGTCTGTCCCCAGAAGAACTCTCCGCTTTCAGCCTTCGCCTCGCCTGCGATTATGTCAAAAAGAGAGGAAATAGTGTTATGCTCTACTCCGACAAAAGCGATTTTGTCAGTCCTGTTGACTTTAAAGTCAAATTTATTTAAAAGCTGAACTCCGTCCTCGTCCTTTGAGCAAAGTCCTCTGCATTCAAGGACATTGTTTCCTATTTCCCGCTCTGTAGCAAAGTGAACATAAGGGAATTTTCGGCTCGTAACTGGCAAATCCTCAAGCTCCAGCTTTTCCAAAACCTTCTTACGGCTAGTTGCCTGACGAGATTTCGCTGCATTTGAAGCGAAGCGCTGAATGAATTCCTTGAGGTCCTTGGCCTTTTCCTCGTTTTTCTTTTTCTGGTCTTTTGCCTGCTTCTGCAAAATCTGGCTCATCTGATACCAGAAATCGTAGTTTCCTGCGAACTGAGTGATTTTACCAAAGTCAATGTCGCAGGTTACCGTGCAGACCGTGTTCAAAAAGTGACGGTCATGGCTTACAACGATGACGGTGTTCTCAAAATCAAGCAAAAAGTCTTCGAGCCAGTTTATGGATTCCAAATCAAGACCGTTCGTAGGCTCGTCAAGAAGCAGAATGTCGGGATTTCCGAACAAAGCACGGGCCAAAAGTACACGAACCTTCTGGCTTTCGTCAAGTTCGCTCATCATCTTGTCGTGATATTTTTCTTCAAGTCCCAAGCCACTGAGCATCTGCTCAATCTGATTTTCTGCCTCATAGCCGCCAAGCTCGCCGAATTCAGCCTCAAGCTCAGCCGACTTAATTCCGTCCTCTTCGGTAAAATCAGCCTTTGAGTAAATTTCGTCCCGGGCTTTTGAGACTTCGTAGAGTTTTGGGTAGCCCTGCATTACGGTGTCCTTTACACTGAATGAGTCGAAGGCAAAGTGATCCTGACTCAAAACGGCCATTCGCTCGCCAGGGGTCATAAAAATGTCTCCGGTGTCGTGCTCCTGCTCGCCGGAAAGAATCTTTAGGAATGTTGACTTACCTGCCCCATTCGCACCGATAATTCCGTAGCAGTTTCCCGCCGTGAATTTGATATTAACATCTTTAAAAAGTGGTTTTTCGCTAAAATGAAGCGAAACATCGCTTACAGTAATCATTTATTTTCTCCTATCCTAAAGTTTTAGGTTTTATAATGCCTTCATTGCCTCTAAAAACGCCTTCTCTGAACTAACGATAGTTTTTTCAGAAACACAATATGCAAGCCGGAACCAGCCTTTTCCGCCGAATCCGCTGCCCGGAGCTGCCAGAATCAGATATTTTTTTAGGTAATCACAGAATTCCCCGTCGTCACCATTGAATTTTTGCGGAACCTTGCAGAAAAGATAGAAGGCTCCCTGAGGGCGGTAATATTCAATGCCAGCGTTGTCAAGAACTTTCATAAGCTTGTCGCGCCGCTTTTCGTAGCTTGAATAATCAACCTCCGCATCCCAAGAGGCCGCTATTACCTTCTGGAAAAAGGCCGGGGCATTTACGCAGCCCAAAGTTCTAAGCGCAAAAGTGACTGCACTTATGAATTCCTGAGGATTATCAGATTTTGGATTTACGGCAATGTAACCGATTCGCTCGCCAGGAAGGCTCAAATCCTTCGCAAATGAAGAAACTATGACAGTGTTGTCATAAAACTGAAAAGCCGGAGCAACCTTTGCATTATCATAAACAATTGCGCGATAAGGCTCGTCACAAACAAGATAAGTCACCCTCCCCGTCTTTTTGAAATTTTCCGTAAGGAGTGCTGAAAGAGCTTTTATCTCATCCTCTGAATAAATCTTTCCAGTAGGATTATTCGGATTGTTTATTAAAACAGCCGCGGTTTTTTCGTTTAGCTTGGATTTTATTGCTTGTAAATCTAAAGAAAAATCATTTTTTGAAGGAACTTCGATTAAAAGGCCATTGTGATTTTTTGCGTAATGGCGATATTCTGCAAAAAATGGAGCCGGAACAATAACCTCGTCGTTGGGATTTAGAATAGCCTTAAAGACACAGTTAAGGGCTGATGCGGCACCCACTGTCATAATTACATTTTCGCCTTTTACAGTGCAGCCCTGCTCTTTTGAGATTTTTTTTGCAATTTCTTCACGGACAAAAGGATAGCCTGCATTGGGCATATAGCCGTGACGACCATGAGAAAGGTTTTTTGCTTCCTCCTGAATCGCTTTTACAACTTTTTCCGGCGGATCTAAATCTGGATTTCCCAGAGTAAAATCAAAAACCTTGTCTTCGCCGTGCTGTTTTTTTAAGACGATGCCTTCCTCAAACATCTTACGGATGACGGAAGCGCCTTTAGAATTTATCGTTTCTTGAATGTGCTTTGCAATCATAATTCTGATTATACCAAATTATCAAAAGAATAAAAAGATAAAAAAAAAGATAAAAAAAATGCCTGACCAGAAATTAGCCAGGCATTTCCTGTTTAATATCGATTCATTTCTGATTTATATGTCGCTATATCTCTTGTAAGCGAAGAATTTTCAGAAGTCAGTGACGAAATGCGAGAATTATTTGAGCTGATAATGCCATTCTGCTCACTGATTTGCTTGGAAACCTTCGTATATGCCGCATAGGCCGCAGTTGATGCGATTGCCTTGCCGGCCTGTTCTATCGAAAGACCTATCAGCTTTGAATTTAGCGCATTATAATCCTGACGATAACTGTTATAATTTGATTTAGCATTGTTCAATCCTGACAAAGCGCTGCTTCTGGTTGAATTTGTAGTAGCATTGTTATAAAGCCGAGTCCATTCTGTAACACGAGAATCCCAATAATCCATATTTCGCCTGGCATTATTTACATCGATTTCAAGACTGTTATATCTGCGTTTTGTATCCTCATAATCATTATTCAATTCGACATAAACATTATATTTCTGATTTTCCTCGATTTTTAGAGAAGAAATTTTCTGATTAGCAGCCGAATTCTGAGAGCGGAGAACGGCAATCGTGTTGTTGTTTGAAGTAATCTGAGAATTCGCCTTGTCAACCTGTCGTGAATAATAATCCTTTCGGTAAGATACGAGTGTTTTTCCAGCCTTGTCGCTTGCCTGCAAAGAGGCGCCCTTAGAAATGAGGTAATTTCCCAAATCAACCTTGTCACTGCTGAAGGCAAGCATTGCCGCCGTAGTGCCGGAATTTGACGGATAGTCGATATTTATCTTTTTAGACTCCAGAAAAATATCAATCATTTCACGGCTGGAAGCCTTCACGCACGAATGTAACAGCGTATCCCCGCCTTTATCACGAACCTGCAAATCGGCGCCGCCGCTGATAAGGGGACCTATAATTCTGGAAGCCTTTTGCTGGACTGCATGCTGAATCGGATAAACACCTTTTGAATCAGCGATATTTACATTCGCCCCCCACTGAATAAATGCGACAGTAAGAGCTTCCTTTCCTGTAACAACGCTTCGTAATAAAACCGTCTCACCCAAGTCATTTTTCTTATTAATGTCCGCCCCGTTCTCAACAATAACCTTCAGGCAGTCGGTTTTTACCCCGCCAGAATTAGAAAAAGCATGCCAGAGCGGTGTCGTTACAGTCTCTAACTCAACATCCGCCCCTAAATCTATAAGCTTTTTTACGATTTCCGGGCTTTCAAGGCTGATTGCCATAAGCAAAGGCGTGTAGCGGTCTGCATTGACAGCATTTATGTCTTTATTGTAAGTCCTGACAAAATCAACGCCGGCCTTGCTTTTTGACATAACCGCCGCAAAATAAAGATTTTGCTTAGCATTATCAAGGGTTTTTACATCCGCCTTGTGTTTGATAAGGATAGCTGCCTGTGTAATTGAGCCGTTCTTGATTGCATAAAACAGGGGGCTTTCACCGTTATTGTTTTTATGCTCAAGGTCAACCTTCTGAGAGATTAAATAAGACGCCATTTCTTCCGGACGCTTTGAGCTGATTACATAGTGAAAAGCATTGTTGCCGTATTCGTCCGTCGCATTGATGTCAGCACCCTTTTGAATCAAGGTTTCAATAATTGAGGTGTTTCCCGTCATAACGGCAATGAAAATCGGATTCTGAACATCACCATTATCAATGGAAGCCCCACCCTCCATAAGAGCGATGATTACATCCGCATTTTCATTTTTTATAGCCTCAGAAAGAGCCGTTTCCTTGTTTTTGTTAGCATAATCAAGCTTGAAGGCTTTATTTTGAATAAGGAAAATCGCCTCATCAGTTCTGTCGAGCTGAATTAAACGGATAAGGGCATTTGATTTATCGGAGTTTTTCCAAGCCCTAAAATTTATGCTGTCATAGACCGAAACAATATCATCATAATCTGCATCCTGAAGATATTTTTCAGACATACAAGAAGGAAAGAATAGACAAAAAAACAGCGCAACTGGTATAAAAAAAGGATTTTTGATATTTTTCATATTTTCCGCCTTAAATCTTAGTCAACATCGACATAGCAATAACCTGTCGTTGATGGTTTTATGTAAACCATATAATAACCCGTGAGCTGAGCCTTTAATGCAGTCGTACTATCGCTGCAAGTTATCCAATCTGAGGAACTTGAGCCTGCTGGAAACACATAAACAGAGACTTTTGCAGGAGAATTGTCGGAGCCAAATACAGAACTGTTTCTAGTACTGTCATAAACCTTCACTGAATAGGAGTTTCCCCCGGTGACAGGAAACCATGCCAGATAATACTCATCAGTAGAAGAGAAATAAACATAACAGCTTCGAGTCGACGAGCCGCTCGACTCATACGAAAGCTCATTGTCCTCACCTATGCCATAACCTGTTACATCTGACCAGCGACCAGATGTTAGGACTCTCTGCCCGTAAACCGTGTATGAAAAATCACTGATTACCCCGCCCTGAACCGAAGCGACAAAATAATACCAAGTGTCCCCGGGCCAGACATCAGAATCAAAATATGATGATGAGTAAGTTTCGTAATACCCACTGTAAGTTTCAGAATTCGTTCCATAATAAACTCTGTAATAATCCGCATTTTCAACACTGTTCCAGGTGAGCCTGATTCCAGAAGCATTGCTGTCAGCCTGAACATTTGTGGGAACGGAAGGAGGAGCTATGGAAATATCTGAAATATCAGTTTCGTTAAATGGGGCGCAAGACGCGAGCAGAACTGCGATTATGAATAACAAACAAGATTTTTTCATTTTTTTCTCCTAAAGCATGCAATAAAGACCAGCCATAATATTCACGCTTGAGCGAGTAAAAAGCTCACGGACTTCTGACTCATAATTGATTTCATACGGAAGGAAGTCCTTTTCGTACCTTAGGGCAAAATCAAGCCCGATTTTCCGAAAAACCGGAATCATATAGTCGAATCCCAAGACAAGCCCGGGAATAATTTTTTTTTCCGGAGAAAAATCAACTTTGTCTCCGGCTCCTAAACCTCTGTAAACATAAGTTGCCCGTAGCGGAAGCGAAAAATTCATTCCCCCTAAGAGTTTTATGCTCGTACGGAAAAGCTTGAACTGAAAGCTCGCGCAAAGCGGCACATCGACTGCACTGCATTTGTATTTTTCTGCACGAAAATTATCTCCAGTAGAATTACGGGAGACAATAATTTCCTCTCCGCCGTTCCAAAAACCTACCCCGCTTTCAAGACCGAAGCCGTGCCCTAGCTTAAAATTTATTGAAAAAGCGCCGGTAAGGCTGTCATACTGATTTTCCTTGACAGAATAATTTGAGTTTTCTGTTTGATAAACTGCGAAAATATTATCTTCTGCCCAGGAAGCATGCTCTCCAGTCTCTCCGTGAAAGCCTCCTGTCAAGGCAAGGGTAAATTTTCCAGCCAGTTTGCTCTTTTTAGGCTCCGTCTGTGCTACCTTGCTGAGCATTTGCCGCAATTCCTTGTCACGGCCGTCTACCTCACCCCTGTAATTAAATGCGATTTTTGCAGTCTCAATGTGAGTCATTTTTAAGATGATTTCATAGGTGCTGCTTTTCCACTTACCGGAACCGTAAATCGCATATTGGGCGCCGTCCTGCCGTCCAAGTTCGACCCACTCCTCATCCTTGACATTTCCAGCCTGCTGATAATTTATTTCAGCTTGTATGGACTCAAGCTGAGCCCTCTCAGAAACATCAAGGGAAGAGCTGTCAACCAGAAGAGTCTGCAAACTGTTCATAATGTAATTTTCAAGTTCGCTGCTTTTCGTGCCATCGGCATTCAGCGCATCAAAGTTTCCTAAAAAAACTTTTGAGCCGACATCAGCCTTTTCGATAAATTTATTTGCCGCCTCTTCGATAGCCTCATCCAAAGAAACAGCCTTTTTCTTAGATTTTGAGAAGGCACAAAAAGCCAGGAAAATAAAAAATATGCTAAGGATTTTTTTCTTCATAATTGCTCCACTTTAGTTCAGGACTATAACCTTCATTTTTTCATTAATCTGTCTCTACGATTTGAATTCCATAATACCCGCCAGCTGTAGAACTGCTGTATTTTTGGATTTCGATGACCCAATAAGAATCATATAAAGGCGTAAAGGATTGCCAATCATATTCGGCAAAAGAATCTGCAGATGAACTAGCACCAGCACAATAATACCGTGACTTTATGTCTGTTTTTGTATAGCTGGTATAAGAAACCGAACTATTCGAATATTTGTCAGCATAGTAAATCTTATAAGTTTTTCCTGCAGTCGCCTTAAAATAAAGATACTGAGATGAGGTTGTAGATATATACCTAGTAGTCCAAGCAGAACTGTATGTACTGTAATAACTCCTTGGTGTAATCAGAGTCTTCGAGGAAGGCAACTGTGTAGATTCTCCATAGGGCCAAGTTTGATCATAAAAGTACCAACCATATCCATCGCTTGTAGAACCTTGATACCATTGCCCGTCAAAAGCGCAATACGCATCTACGGTAAATATATAATAAAAATAACCATCATCACGATTGTTTAACAAACTTGTAATATTGTAAGATTTTGCGGTAACTGTAGATGAAATTACAACAGCGTCATCAGCAGGAACTTGCCCGTCAGACGGAATACTTGAGCATTTATAACATCTTACTCTGAAATTTGTTGACTCCCCGCTATAATTCCAAGTCAAATAATAATAATTACCCGATTTAGAAATTGTTATATCAGTCGGAGTAACCATAGTTATACCGCTTCCACCTGTCCAACCAGTCGTATAGTTATTTACGGAATCAACCGCACAAACCCAATAATAGTAAGTTACATTAGTTTCCAGATTTTCAATTAAACAACTTGTGCCAGCAATTTCATCATTAATTTCTGTAGCTGAATCAGCATCGTTTGTTTTGGAATATTTCAGTTTATAGGAAGTCGCACCTTTCGCTTCGTTCCAGGCAACTAAAATTGAATCAAGCCCGAAAATCGTATTAGAAGAATCCAATGTCGGTGCAGAAATATTAGTCTTGCCCATTACAACAGGAGATATTTCACCAGGCTCACCATCACTTTCTACCCCCTGAATCTGTACACTGTACACTGTTCCCGCAGAAAGTCCTGTAACCGTCACAGTATTTGCCGTAGGAGTCGGGGAATTGGAAACCTCAGTTCCTTCATCGCCGATAATCGTTATCTTGTAAGATGTCGCATCATCCACGGCATCCCAGGTAAGCGTCAAAGATTCTTCTGTCCTTTCGCTGACGGTAATATTCTGGGGATACCAAATTAAAATTCGGGCATTGGCACATACAGAAAACGGAGACAAGTTCTCCTCTGTTTCATAATAAGATTTGATGAAGAAATAGTAATTGCCCTTTGCCAGGTCTTTTACCGTGTAATCTTCCCGGCTGTCATCATTTAAAGTCGCGACTAATTCAGCATAATCACCGTTTTTGTCGGTATCCCTGTAGATTTTATATCCTGTCACGCCACTGATTTTGTTCCAGGAAAGACTGACTTCGCCGTATGTCGAAGTTTTTTCTGCCTGGACATTTTTCGGGGCAAAAATAGGAATGTCTACCGCTACGGTATTGCTGAAATCAGATGACTCAGTTCCACCTTTCAGGGCTGTTACCTTGTAATAATATTTCGGTGAGTAACTGCTAAGAGTTATCGTCGCCCCTGCAGTGGTGATTGTATTAGAAAAAGCCGTGTAAGTTCCGTCCTCACTAGGCGAATGATAGACCTTGTATCCAGAAACTCCCTCCATTTCAGCCCAAGAAAGAGAAATGACCCCGTTCGAAACGCTCCTACATTCCAAATTTGAAGGAGCCTGAACGATTGTCGTAACAGACTGAACTTCCGTGAGCTTGCTCTCGTCAGTATTATTATAAGCAAAAAGCCAGTAATAATAAGTTCCGACAAAAGAAGAATATCCGTAAACAGTCCCTGTCGTACCATTCGGGCTAAGGATTTTGACCGCTGTAACGCTGTCATTTTTCGTTGAAGCCAAAATACTGTAGCCAACCGCATCTGCAACGGCATCCCAAGTGAATGTAGTTTCATTCGTCACAGGATTATATACAGCCTTGAAATTAGCCGGAGACGCAATATTATTTGTCTTAGGAACTTCAAAATCTCCGTCCGCATCATTTTCACAGCCAGCCATCAAAAGAGCAAACGCCGTGAATATCAGAAAAATAAAACGCCTAAGTTTATGCATAAAAACCTCAAGAATTGAAAGGAAAAACTAACCGTGAATTTGCCATAATCAAAAGCAAGAGCGCAGACACTATGATTTTCTTTTTCATAAATTCCTCCTAAAAAGTGAAAAAGTAAGACTTTTTAAATGATGTTCTTATTATAGTCTATTCGACATGTTTTTTCAACTAATTTTTAGGAATATTTTAAATATTGCAAGGTTATTAGACTATAAATCTGTCAATTTTTTTGGAGTATTCTTTAGATATGACTGTCAGAGAAACCTTTAGAAACAACTTAAAATTTTACCGCAAACAAAAAGGACTGACGCAGGAGCAACTTTCAGAAGTCATCGGTTATGGCGGAACATACATCACCGAAATCGAAAGCAGACACAAATTCCCCAAGCCAGAAACACTTGATATAATCGCAAAAAAACTCGAAATAGAGCCTTACCAGCTGTTCAAGCCGCTGGAAACAGAAAAATCAGTAAAAAAAGATTTAGAATTAGAGAATAAAACTATTGAAAATAAAAATGGCGAAGAATTTTCTAAAAAACTCTCCGCCATTGAAACTGAAATTTTTGATATTTTTCGAAGATACACTACATAAAGCTTCGCCTTACCTTATTCCGCAGCCGCGGGCCAAAGCTTCCTTGTAAACTTCAAGATATGCCTTGCAGCTGTTTTCCCAAGTGAAATCCTTTGACATAGCCGTTTTCTGCATTTTTTTGATGTGGTCCTTCTTGTTGTAGTAAGCCCAAACAGCCCAGCCTACAGTGTCATAAATAGCCCCGGGTGTTAAAGCATCGAACATAAAGCCTGTTCCGTCGCCAGTCTCCTGATTGTAATTTTCTACTGTGTCTGCAAGGCCTCCTGTCCTGCGTACGATTGGAAGAGTTCCATAGAGTTCCGAGTACATCTGGTTTAATCCGCAAGGCTCGTATGCGCTCGGCATTAAAAAGAAGTCGCTTCCAGCCTCAATTAAGTGGCTGAGGCTCTCGGAATACCCGATTTTTGCCCTGAGATTCGGCAGTTTTGACTGCAAACTGTTGATTTCGTCCTCGCACCATTTTTCGCCCGTTCCGATAATCGCAAACTGAACGCGCATATCCCGGCAAATGCTGTAAATTGAGCCGTAAGTGGGCGCGAAAACCTCGGCAATTCCCTTCTGGCTTACCAGTCGGCCGACCATTCCGATTAAAGGAATATCTGGATTTACTTCAAGGCCAAAAGCCTCCTGCAAGGCTTTTTTACATTCAGCCTTTCCTTTCATACTTGAAGATGAATAATTTGCCGGCAAAAGCTTGTCTGTTTTTGGATTCCAGGTTTCAACATCAACTCCGTTTACGATTCCACGGACGACATCGCTTCGAACGCGCAAAAGTCCGTCAAGACCAAATCCGCCTTCAACTGTCTGGATTTCGTGAGCGTAAGTCGGAGAAACAGTAGTCACCATGTCAGCGCAGGAAATTCCTGCCTGCAAGTGGTTGATTGCTCCGTTCCGCTCAAAGCCAGCCCCGTAGTAAAGATTCCAGTCAAGACCAAGGTCAGTGAATTTTTCTTTTCCGTAAACGCCCTGATACCCCATGTTGTGAATCGTGTAAACGCTCGCCGTGCGGCTGAAATTCGGCTGCCAACGACAAACATGCTTTAATAAAACCGGGGCAAGGCCCGCGCTCCAGTCGTGAGCGTGAACTATGTCAGGAAACCACTGCAGCTTGTTGCAGACCTGAAAGGCTCCGTGACACAAAAGAGAAAATCTATATGGATTGTCGAAAAAATCCGGCTCTAGTTTTGTTCCGTAAACTCCGTCCCGCCCGAAGCAATTCTCGTGGTCCAAAAAGTAGACCTCAACCTTGGGAAAGCCTGGAAGAGGAGCCTTGTAAACCTCAGTCCACTCCTGTCCCATTCCAACAGGAACTCCAAGAGGACCTTCAAGGGCAGTAAGCTTTTTTCTGTCGATTTTATAGTAGCGAGGCATGACGATTTTTACATCGTGACCTAAAAGCGAAAGATTTCCAGCCAAAGCAGAAACAGCGTCGGCCAATCCGCCTGTCTTTGCGAAAGGAACAGCCTCCGCACTCACCATCATTATTTTCATATTTCCTCCTTCGTAAAAAGAATTATTTTTTTCGTCCAATCAAGCTCTTAAGCCGTGCAAAAAATCCCGGCTTTTTCGGCGGATTCTCTGCCTTTCTTGCGGCAAAGGCTTTCGATTTGTTTTTGCCCTTCCCTTTTTTGCCCTTCGCCCTGTTATCAGAATTATATACGGCAGAAGAAGAGGAGGCATATTTTTCTTTAAAATATTTAAGTCTTTCATCGCTCGACATTGCAGAAAGTTTTTTGATTTCCTCATCACTTGCCCGTCTGACCGTATTCTTAGATTTGTCGCCCTTAAATGACTTGACTTCTTCTTTTGAGTAAGATTTTCTCTCTTCACGGAGACTCTTTCGGTCTCGCCTTCTTCGGGAAGTTCGAGACTTGCCAGCCCCTCCATCCGCGTCCATCTGCGTGTATCCGCGTCTGAATTTTCCCCCTTGCTCTTCGGAATCAAGCCGGATATAAACATCCTTAGATTTATCCTCGGTAAAATCCTCTTCTATTGCGACACGGCTCGGAATCTGCTTTTCGATATAGCGCTCAATCGGAGCCAGAGAATACACATCCCGCTCAGAGCAGAAGGTGTACGCCTTTCCAGATTTTCCAGCCCTGGCCGTTCGCCCGATTCTGTGAACATAATTCTCGGCTTCTGTCGGTAAGTCATAGTTTACGACCATAGCCAAGTCATTCACATCGATTCCGCGGGCAGCGACATCAGTCGCAACAAGGCAAGTGACCTTTCCGGCCTTAAAACTGTCCATAATCTTCAGTCGCTTTGACTGCGGCAAATCGCCGATTATGTATTCGTTTTTGATTCCGTTGATTTGAAGCCGCTTAGAGACAATCTCGCACATTTTTTTTGTGTCACAGAAGATAATTACGCTCTCAGGCTTTTCTTTCTGGAAAATTCCAAGCAGAAGCCGCATTTTGTCGTCGCTTGAAACATGAAGAAGCTCCTGATCAATTTCGTCAACCGTGATATTTTCTGCCTCAATGGTGATTTCCTTTGCGTCACGAGTGTATTCCCATGCGAGATTTTTGACATAAGAATTTAATGTGGCAGAAAAAAGCATTGTCTGACGCGTTTCGCTCTGCGGCAAAAAGTGGATGAGCTTCCGCAAGTCAGGATAAAAGCCCATGTCAAACATTCGGTCAGCCTCGTCAATCGCAAGAAAACCGACATTTGAAAGGTTCATCTGCTTTCCTTCGGTTAAATCAATTACGCGTCCGGGAGTTCCGATGATAATGTCAACTCCTTTTCTGAGGGAAGAAGTCTGCTTTTCGTAGCCGACTCCGCCATAAAAAGAAGCGAAGCGAAGTCCCGTGTGTTTTCCGAGTTTTTCCGCCTCTTGTTCAACCTGAACGGCAAGCTCCCGTGTCGGCACAAGAATCAGGGCATTCTTTTTAGCCTCGCCTTGTGCAAGGATTTCCTGCATTATAGTGACCAAAAAGGCCGCAGTTTTTCCGGTTCCGGTCTGAGACTGAACATAAAGGTCGCTCCCGTCAAGGGAAGAAGATAAAACCTGAGCCTGCACCGGTGTACAGGTGACATAGCCCGCCTCTCTCAATCCTTGCTGAATTTTTTCGTTTAGATTTAGTTCTGAATAGTTCATAAAAAAATAAGTTCCAAAAATAAAAAGATAATAGAGATACTAAACAAGATTATAATATTTTTTTTAGAATTTGTATACAGATAAAAAAAGCGAAAAACCTCAAGAAGAGATTCTTCGCTTAACTCAGAATTACCGTCGCTTTTGCTTATACACCCAAACGGTTAATCACAGTGTCGAGCATACTGTCAATGACGGAAACGAATTTCGCCGCCGCATTGTAGCCGTGCTGGAACTTGATGATTTCAGCAAGCTCCTCGTCGATGTTTACGCCGGAAATTGAGTCCCGGAGATTTCTGAGGTCGTCCATTATAGCGTTCTGGCTCAGCATATTCATCTCAGCCTGCTCACCTTTCAATCCCACATTCGTGACTGAATTGGCAAAATAATCATCGAATGTCCTGTCTTTTCCAATCATGACATCTGTGTTTCTGATTGAGGCAATCTCAACTGCGGCCCGTGCGTCCCCAATCATTGATTTTCCCTGATTGTTAGGGAAAGCGGCCGCTACGCTCAAAACATCGCCCTTAACAGCCTCATTTACAGCGATATAGCCGGCAGGATTCAAGACCGGAGAGACGGCAAATTCGCCACGAAGCGCATTTGAAGCATCAGCCTGAGCGAAATCATAGGCATTTTCGCTGCCGCTTCCGTTAAGAACTCCGGCATAGCCGCTCAGGAAAAGTCCCGAATCTTCAACATGACGGATTACGAAATCCGGATTTTCCATATCTTGGGCAGTAGTAGCTTTTAGGACAAGGCGGTTATTGCGGTCAAGATAAGCCTTAACCTCTCCATCGCTGTCATTTATTCGATTTACAACTTCTTCGATTGTGTCAGTAGCATGATAAGCGACTTTTACGGTTCCGTTCTTTCCAGAAAGAGTCATCTCGCCTTCAAGACCAAGCTTTTCCTGAGGATTTAAGCTGTTAGTTCCTGTGAATCTGAAAAGATATGAGTGATCGTCAACTCCGTCTCCGTCCCGGTCGTAATTTCCGTTTACGCTGGTAACAAAAGGATGCTGAACGAAGAAATCAAGGCCGGTAACATTGTTCATGCCGATTCCGTTTCTGTGAACATCATTTACAAGGTCTGCGAAGTTCATGGTAACTGTATTCAAAGACTGAACCTGCTCACGAATATCCACATCACGGAGCTCAATCAAGGCTCCCAAAGTTCCGCCAGAAACCTGAACGGTATTTTTTGTGTCAGACCAGATTACCTTGCTGTAGCCGTTATTGTTGATTACAGGCTCAACCTCAAAAGAGCGGGCAATATGCCCCTGAACGAGAATATTACCTTCCAGATGAACCATAAATTCATCGTTGTCACGGATATCCGTCGTAATATTTGCAAGACCTGAAAGCTTTTCCACGAGAAGGTCACGGCGGTCAAGCAAATCATTAGGATTATCTCCCATTGCCTTTACTTTTACGATTTCATTATTGATTTCAGCAATCTGCTTTGTGATTGTGTTAATCTGCTTTACCGTCGCCTCGATGTCGCCGTTAATGAGATTTCCGATTCCGCTCAAAGCCGTATATCGCTGCTGTATGCTCTCGGCCAAAGTCTCACCACGGGTAACGACAGCCTGCCGGGCCGCCTGGCTTTCCGGGTAAATGGAAAGCTCCTGCCAGCTCTGCCAGTATTTATCCATATTCGTTCGGACGGAGATTTCATCAGGCTCATTGTAAACCTGCTCAATCATAGTGTAGTATTTTTCACGGGTAGTCCAGTAAGTTTCCTGATTACTCTGGGCCACGATTCTCTGGTCAAGGAGTTCGTCACGAAGGCGTTTAATGCTCTCAACGCTAGTTCCCTGACCAATCTGACCAGCCCTCTCCTCACGGGTCAAGTCAGGGCGGTAAATCGGGTCAAAGGTCGTAATTTGAACGCGCTGGCGGGAATAACCTTCAGTGTCGGCGTTAGAAATGTTATGACCAGCAGTATTAATCTGTGTGGAATGAGCCATAAGGCTTCTTTTACCAATTTCAATCGCTGCGAATGAGTTTGCCATAATCTTCTCCTTCTTTTTTTATACCATCTGATTGAGCACTACACTGCTCAGTTCCGGTTTTACAATCTGTCCTTTGTTTGAATAAAGCGTATTTCGTCTTTGCGGAACGACAGAATCAAAAACGCCTTGCAAAAATTTTCTTGTAGTGGAAATATATTCATTCAGAACAGTGTTTTCCACTTTAGACTTCTGCAATTTTCCCCTCACCTCAGTCAAAACTGGCGAAACATCCTCGTCGCTTGCCATATCAATATTCTGAGAGAGAGACATCCGTTTTTCCTCAAGTTCCACGAACATATCGCTTAAATTCTGGAGATTTTCAATATTCCGGTTGAGAGCATCCCAATCCTTTTCCCTCACGCAATTATGAAGAACCGTCTGCTGCCCCAAGATTTTATCCAAGAGAACATTTTCTTCCTGCATAACGGAAATAAGATTTTCTTTTGCTGCAATTATTTTCTCGTTCTGCTCATTTTTTTCGTCAGCCATTGGAATTCCCCAAAACTTAGATTTATTCCCTTAGATTATCGGAATTTGAGAATTTTTCTTAAGATTTTTTGACTGAATAAATAAAAGAAGATTAAATAAGATTGTCAGCTACCGTAGAAAAAACATGCGTGATTGCCCCCGCCAGCGCATCGGCGGCATGGTCTGGCTTAGGCTCAGTCTCAAGCCTCAGTAAAATTTTCACATACTGTTCAACGGTCTTTTTGTCGGCTGTTTTCGTTCCTGTCACGGCATATTTTATTTGGTTCGGACGGTACATTTTTAAAGGAATTGCCTGCTGGGAAAGGCACATCGTCACGACGCCTTTTGCCTCTGAGACATTCAAGGCGCTTGTTACATTTCGCGCAAAATAAAGTTCCTCCATCGCCGCTTCCCCAGGCTTAAATTCCTGCAAAACTGCGATAAGGCGATTATAAATTGCAAGAAGTCGCGTTCCATGCTCCTCATTCGAAGGAGTTTCGATTACCCCATAGCTTACGAGAGAAATATTGTTACCAATAGCATCGATTACCCCAAAGCCCGTATTAGCCAAGCCCGGGTCAATCCCGATTACACGCCTCTTTTTCATAAATTTTCAGAAAATAAAAAAAATAGCCACACGGATTAAAAAATCAGTGTGGCAATACACAAGTCTAAAATGCCAATTTAGGCTTCTGGATCAAAGTCGTCCGGATATTCAACCGTTGTCCAAACATTCTGAACATCGTCATCCTCTTCGAGACGGTCAATGAGCTTCTGAACCTTTGCAGCTGTGTCTTTGTCGACTGCTGTGTAAGCCTGTGGAACCATTGAAACCTCTGCGGAGAGTGTCTCCCAACCTTTTGGCTCAAGAGCCTCAACGACAGTCGTGAAGTCATTTGGAGCCGTTGTAACAGTGATGACTCCGTCTTCATTTTCGACATCCTCAGCTCCAGCTTCAAGAGCGGCTTCCATTACTTCGTCTTCGCTGACTTTTTCTGCATCATATTCGATAACACCCTTTCGGTCGAACATTCGGCTTACAGAACCACTTGTTCCCAAGTTTCCGCCAGTTTTTGTGAAGATATTGCGGACATTTGCAGCGGCTCGGTTGTGGTTGTCTGTAAGGACTTCAACGAGAACTGCGACACCGCCAGCTGCGTATCCTTCGTAGACCAATTCTTCGTAAGTTCCGCCACCGAGCTCACCTGTACCCTTTTTAATTGCTCGCTCGATGTTGTCTTTTGGCATTGACGCAGCTCGCGCTTTTACGATTGCGGCTCGAAGACGAGGGTTAGCGTTTGGATCTCCGCCTCCCATGCTTGCAGCGATAGAAATTTCTTTAATAAGTTTTGTGAACAATGCGCCGCGTTTTGCGTCAGCCGCACCCTTTGCATGTTTAATGGTCGACCATTTATTATGTCCTGACATCGGAACACTCCTAAAAATAAGATTACAAAATGAATAAGAAAGAATATCACAAATAAAAAATCGTGTAAATATCTATGTTCACAGAGAGATTTTTGTAAAAGGAAATTTCTCCAAACTCTGTGTAATCTGTGGTTCAAAAATCCGTGCGCATCTGCGTTTATCCGCGTCAGATTTTAAAATCCATACTCCACTTCTTCGCTTTTTTTGACGGCGGGCTGGAAAATCTGCTTCATCACTTCCATTGCCTGACGAACCGGGATGAATGTAATGCCTTTTTTAACATGGTCAGGGATGTCGTCCAAGTCCCGCTCATTGGCTTTGGGGATAAAAATCGTCTTGATTCCGTTTCGGCGGGCCGCCACAGTCTTTTCACGCAAGCCACCGATCGGCATTACGGCTCCCGTAAGGTCAAGTTCGCCTGTCATGGCAACATTGGGCTTTATTGGCCGGCCTGTCAAAAGTGACATGAGAGTGGTTGCCATGGTGATTCCGGCTGAAGGACCGTCTTTGGGCGTTGCCCCCTCAGGAATATGCAGGTGAATCGTGTTCCGCTCGAACCACTGGGCTTTTTTGATGTTGTGCTCGATGGCGTACTGCTTGACCCAGTTCATGGCAATCTGGGCAGATTCCTTCATTACATCCCCCATCTGGCCTGTGAGCTGTAAGCCGCCCTTATCGCTTGGGAAGGTGATTGACTCGATAAGGAGGGTGTCGCCACCCATGCTGGTCCATGCCAGTCCAATTGCGGTTCCAGGCCGGTCAGCCTTTTTGATTTCGCTTTCATCGAAGACCGGCTTTCCAAGGTACTTGTCCAAATCGGGAGCGTCAATCACAAATGTCTCTTTTTTGAGGGAGCCGATTTCCTCGTCAGTTATGGATTTAGTGACAGCCCCCAGCTTTTTGCTTTCGGCAGGAATTCCCGTGAGAATCTGGGTGATAAGCTTACGGTGGATTTTGTCAACGCACTTTTCATAGTGGCGCACACCGGCTTCACGGGCATATTCTTCGGCGATTCTGAGCAGGGCTTCTTTTGTATATTTGACCTGATTTTTAGAAAGGCCGTTCTTAACGAGATTTTTGGGAATAAGGTATTTTTTTGCAATCTCAAGCTTTTCCTGATCGATGTAGCCTGCAAGGGAGATGATTTCCGCACGGTCAAGGAGAGGCTCCGGGATTTTGTCCAGTGTGTTTGCCGTAAGAATAAAGAATACATTCGAGACATCAAAAGGCAAGTCCAGATATGAGTCGCGGAAACTTACATTCTGCTCAGGATCTAAAACTTCAAGCAAGGCAGAAGCCGGGTCGCCGCCGGAATAGCTGGCTCCCATTTTGTCAACCTCATCAATCAAAAAGACAGGAGACTTGGTTTTGACGATTTTCAGGCCCTGAAGGATTTTTCCGGGCATGGCTCCAACATAAGTGCGGCGGTGGCCTTTTATTTCAGCCTCGTCACGCATTCCGCCCACAGAAAAGCGGTAAAAAGGCTTGTTCATAGCCTCGGCGATTGAGTGACCGATGGAAGTCTTGCCCACGCCCGGAGGCCCCACGAGAATCATGATTGAGCCCTTGTTGTCTTTTTTGAGCTTTCGCACGGCAAGATATTCCATAATCCGCTTTTTTACATCATCAAGACCGTAGTGATCCCTCTCAAGGATTCTGGCAGCCTTTACCAAATCGTAATTTTCCTTTGACTCGTCCTTCCATGGCAGGGTACAGACAAGCTCAAGATAGTTTCGTGAAACAAAATATTCGGAAGAACTTGGATCCATGAGCTTGAATTTTTCAAGTTCGTTCTCAACCGTTTCTAAGATTTCTCCCTCGAATTCAAAATCAGCGATTCTGGCCTTGAACTTCTGGTAGTCAGAGCCGTCCTCGCCCACTCCCAGCTCGTCCTGAATCATTTTCATTTCTTCACGAAGGAAGTATTCCCGCTGGTTCTTCTCAAAATTCTCGTTGAGTTCGTTCTGAATCTTTTTCTGGATTCTAAGCAAATCCTGATCCTTTTTGATGTAGACAAGAACCTGCTCCATTCGGGCGCGAACATTGGTCTCTTCAAGGACTTTCTGCTGGTCAGCCTTCTCAACATTGAGGACAGAAGCCACAAAGTCAGCGATTTTTCCGGGATTGTCGATATTGACCATGTTGAGACGCATTTCCTCACTGAAAAGAGGATTGTTCTCGCTGATTTCCTTCATTTCGCTGATGAGGGCGCGGGTAAGAGCCTTTACCTCAAAAGTGTCGAATTCCTCATCCTCAAGATACTCAACCGCCGCCACAATCGGGTTCGACGCACTAAGAGTCTTCCGGATTTTGAAGCGCTTGATAGTGGAAATGAAGATGTTGACTCCGCCGTCAGGAAGATTGATTTTTCGCACGATACGGGCCACGGTTCCCACCGTATATAAATCCTTTATGTCAGGAGCTTTGTCCCCGTCCTTTGAGTCATCGTCTTTTAAAAGCACGAGTCCGATAAAGCCGTCACCCTCGTAAACGCTCTCCACGGTTTTTGCGTCTTCGGGAGAGTTAATCATAATGGGAGTAAAGATTCCGGGGAACATGGGACGGCCCGCCACGGGAATTATGTTCAGTTTTGGGGGCAAAAAATCCTCAATGGGCATAATCTGGGCATCCTCGCCCAAAGTTTTTATAGAAACTTTTCGGACTCGTTTTGCTTTCGTTTTTGAAGAGTCTTTTCCATCGTTTTCAGGCTCTGTTTTCTCAGAATTTTTATTTTCTTCGACAGTTTTTGAATCCTGAAGATTGTCTACATTCACATCGACATCAAAATTGTCTTTCATAAAATCTTTGAAAGCACCCTTAACTTCATCTATATTTATATCGATATTTTCGATTTCGTTGTTGTTTTCAGTATTTTCGTCGTCTTTTTTAGCCATATATTAAATATAACGAAAAGGAAGCCAATCGACAAGAAAAAGTGAAAAAAATAAAAAAGCCTTCAGTCTAAACTGAAGGCTTAAGCTTTAGCGGCAGAAGGGAGTCGAACCCTCGTCATCAGCTTGGAAGGCTGAGATAATGAGCCGTTATATGACTGCCGCATTGATGAACATAATATATCAAAACGAAAAAAGTTCGTCAATAGATTTTCAATTTTTTTTCTGTTTTTTTTATTTTTTTTCGATAAAGCCCTTCTTTTCAAGACAGTCCAGAATCATCTCCACAATCATTTCCGGGGTGCGGGTGGCCGTGTCGATTTTAAGGTCGGCGAATTCGTACTCGTTGTTGTCGATTTTGTAAAGTTTCATGTAGCGCCCAGAATCCTCTCGGTCACGCATGGCGGTAAAATCCTTGATTTGCTGCAGGTCACCGCCCTCACGGTTGAGGATTCTCTTTGCACGGGTGTCGTCGCTTGCAATGAGGTAGACTTTTAAGTCAGCCTCTTTAAGCATCCAGATTGCAAGGCGGCTCCCAAGGACGCAGGATTCAGCCTTTGCAAGCTCCACCTGATGGGTGTCAACGGCCACATCGTAGCTGTCGTCAGTCTTTGCGTTCTCAATTACCTGTGCCAGAGTCATGCCTTTTTCTGCGGCAAGCTGGCGGAATGTGTAGTTTATGAGCTTAATTCCAAGTTTTTCTGAAAGCATTGTGGAGACAGTAGTGTTCCCGCAGCCAGATTTTCCTGAAATAGCCACCCTAAGTTCTTTTTTCAAATTGTATTCAGACATAATTTTTCCTCTCTATTCCACATTTTTGCTTTGCTCGCGTATGTTTTCCAGGGCGTCTTTGGCGTTTACCACCATGGCTCCCACTTCCGTGAACTGGTTCTTGCTTCCGATTGTGTTGATTTCCC
>CALGGS010000054.1 GCA_937915735.1 uncultured Treponema sp. | reverse complement strand
TTCGATTTTAAACATAATTTTGTTGTGAGTGACGAAAGTCGACATTTGGGGTAAATAAAAGTTGAAAAATCCTTTTTCTCATTGTATCATTACATAAAAAAGATTTTAAATTTTTAGGACATAGCGATGCAGATTGTAACAGAAGGTGAAATGCCAAAAATTCCAGAACAGGTTGAAAACGAAGGTTCTCCAGCTTCACTGGGAATTGCCGTTGACATCGGAACTACGACTATTGCGGTAAGTGTTTGGGCTTTGTCAAAACGAAAGCATTTGGTAACTGTCGCCGAAAAAAACAATCAGGTTCGCTATGGCTATGACATTATTCGCCGGATTGCATTTGCAGTGCGTCCGCCTCTTACAGGTTCTTCTTCCGTAGTTGAGACCGGTAACTCAGCCCTGCATTATTGTATCGTAAGCCAACTCGAAAAAATGTTCACAAAAGCTCTTCTGGAGGCAAATGAGCGGCTTCCGCGGGGTTACAGGGCAAAGGTTGAGTCAATCGTTATCACCGGAAACACCACGATGCTCTCGTTTTTGTGCGCAACCAGCGTCGCGAATATGGCAGCCGCTCCCTTTCAGCCGGCAACTCTTTTTGATACCACGACAACTTGGGCTAAAATCCGTGACGGGCTTGTTTATGAATTCTGTACCGTACTTGACAAACCGACTCCGGAACTTTTGAGTCTTTTTGATTCTAGCGTAATTGCTCCGGATACGGAGGTTTACATTCCGCCTTGTATCGGCTCTTTTATTGGCGCTGACGCCGTATGCTCAATGGTTGCGGCAGGCTTCCCTGTTCCTGATGCAAAGGATGCGGCTTTAAAACCGGGCGAGTCAAAGGTAAAGGCTCCTCTTCTTCTTGCAGATATCGGAACAAACAGCGAGCTTTGTCTTTATGTTCCTGACACACCCGAAAAAAAAGGCAGAATCCTCTGCACTTCAGCCGCTTCAGGACCTGCTTTTGAGGGAGCGAACATCAGCTGTGGTATGCCTTCAATCGAAGGAGCAATCGACAAAATCACTTATGACGGCGACAAGCTTGTCTGCCACACAATCGGCGACAAAACTCCCTGCGGGCTTTGCGGAACTGGCCTTATCAGTGCGGCGGCCGTCATGCTTAAAAATAAATATATCGACAAAAGCGGGGCAATTATCCGTGAAAAATCAAAACTTGGTGACGGAACTGCCTGCATAGAGCTGACTCCGGCAGTTTATCTTTCTCATCAGGATGTCAGGAATTTGCAGCTTGCGAAGGCCGCCGTTAAAACCGGTCTTGAATTCTTGCTTGAACACACGACAGAAACGCCTGTCTTCTGCATTGCAGGAGGCTTCGGCTCAAAAATAAATCTCGAAGAAGCGACATCAATCGGGCTTTTGCCAAACGAGCTTGAAAAACGCACTGTTCAGCTCGGAAACGCTTCTTTGTCTGGCGCAAGTGCATTGCTTTTTTCAAATGTCCTTCGGGAAAAGGCCCGCGCAATCGCAAAAAAATCCGTTCAGATAAATCTGGCGGGCATTCCTGAGTTCCAGGAGCGCTTCTTAAAGGCGATAGATTTTTAAATTAAGGGAACCTCTAAAAATTGCAATTTTTAGAGATACCCTTAATGCAGAACATCTCATTGTGAACGGAGCGGTCTACTCCCCACTTCCTTTTTCGTCGTTCTCACGGATTTCTACGCGGCGGATTTTGCCTGAAATCGTTTTTGGAAGCTCCTTTACGAACTCGATGATTCTCGGGTGCTTGTAGGTTGCGGTTTTTTCTTTCATCCAGTCGAGGATTGAGATTCTCAGCTGTTCGCTTGCCTCGTAGAGCTTTGTCAATACGATAGTCGCCTTGATTGCCTGTCCGCGCCGTGGGTCGGGCACTCCCGTGACGGCACATTCAAGAACGGCAGGATGCTCCTGTAAAATGCTTTCGATTTCAAACGGTGAGACACGGTAGCCTGAGCTTTTGATTACATCGTCATCACGCCCGATGAACCAAATGTAGCCGTCTTCGTCATAGTAGGCGGTGTCCCCGGTTAAATATTTATTGTTTGCAAAGACAGATTTTGTTTTTTCGTCATCGTGATAGTAGCCTGTAAAAAGACCGAAAGGACGGCCCTTTTCAAGGTTTACAACGATTGAGCCTTGTTCCATTGGGTCGCACTTTGAGCCGTCTTCTCGAACGATAGTAACATCATATCCAGGAGCGGCTTTTCCCATTGAGCCTGGTTTTGGCTCCATTCCGGGAAAGTTTCCGACCATAACCGTGGCTTCTGTCTGGCCGTAAGCCTCGAACATTTTTAAGCCTGTCGCTTCATAAACCTTGTTGTAAACCTCAGGATTCAAAGCTTCTCCAGCCGTCACGAGATATTTTAGAGATGACAAGTCAAATTTTTTGATGTCGGCGCGGACAAGATAGTTGTAAACCGTTGGCGGAGCACAGAAGGTCGTTACCTTGTACTGCTCGATTTTTTTAAGAAGAACGCCTGGCTTAAACTGAATCATGTCGTAGACAAAAACGGCGCTTCCGCAAATCCACTGGCCGTAAAGCTTTCCCCAGACAGATTTTGCCCAGCCAGTTTCTGCAACAGTCAAATGAAGTCCGTCGTCAAGCACATTCTGCCAGTATTTTGCCGTTACGATGTGACCAAGAGGATATGCAAAATTGTGTTGAACCATTTTTGGGTAGCCTGAAGTTCCCGAAGTGAAGTACAAAAGCATTACATCGTCATTTTTTGTGGCTTTTTCTCCTGTCGGGCGAGGAAAATCCGTTGTAAATGAAGAGATTTCGTCCTGATAAGAAATCCAGCCCTTTCTTTCGCTTCCTACAGTTACGAGAGCCTTTACGCTTGGGGATGCAGGCAATGCCTTTTCAATTTCGTCCTGAATCGTGTCGTCGTAAGAGACAATCATTTTGATTTGGGCGGCATTCGTTCTGTATTCGATGTCTTTTTGCAAAAGCTGGTTTGTCGCAGGAACTGCAATCGCCCCGATTCTGTGCAAAGCCGTAATAAAAAACCAGAATTCGTATTTTCGCCGCAAAATAAGCATTACGGCGTCACCCTTTTTGATTCCCTTTGAAACAAGGTAGTTTGCCGTTCTTCGGCTTTCGCGGGCAATGTCTTCAAAAGTAAAGATTTTTTCAAGTCCCGTGTCATCGCACCAGACGAGTGCTCGTTTTTTTGGCTCTAATTTTTCGTATTTATCGACTACATCGTAAGAAAAATTGAAATTCTCCGGGAGTTTAATCTTAAAATTCTTTTTTAAATCCTCGTAATTAGTGTAAACCGTTCCGTTTTCTACAAAATCTGCGTATAAATTCATTTTTCTAACCTTGCTATATAATATCAGACACCGCTGAAAAAATAAAGTTGCAAAAATCTTCGGATCTTTTTATATTAAATTTGAAAACAGAACTTCTATTTGCTTTTCAAGGCTTTCTGCCTGGCTCTTCATCGACTGGATGAATTCGTTGTCTGTGATGCTTCCCAAAACTGCGTTCATCTCCCTTGCGTTCCGGAATGTCTGCATTCTGAATTCGTCATCAAAATCCTTCATCCTTGAAATGAGAGTCGCGTCGTATATATCTTTGTTTGCGATTTTTACATCCTCAATGATTCCATTGAAAATTTTCGGAGTAAATTCAGAAATATCCCTGGAATACAGCTTTTCAAGAATGTTTAAGGCATAGGCGACCTTGTAATCTTCATATTGAGCCTGGCATCCATTGTAATAATCGTGGATAGAATCCCAGCTGTCAACGCTCTGTTCCTTTATCATCTCAAAAAGCTGGTCCAATCTGATTTGCGGAATAATCTGACCGCCGACATTTACCCATTCCGTAAAAAGCGGCATTTCTGAGATTTTTTTGATTTCGTCCTTTGTAAGGCCTGAAAGTCCCTTTCGTTCGCAATATTCGCACAAAGTCCTGACTGCGAAGAATTTTGCGATTCTTCTGTACATTTTGTAGGCTTTTACCGGCTTTACGATGATTGCGCCATATTTTTTTTGAGCTTCCCTGTCGTTAAGCGTAAAGCTTGCGTTTTGGTTCTGATGAAGAAAATCCTTTGCGACTTGGTAAAGTTCTTGGCTTCGTAAACCATAATTCTTTTTTGCTTCGAGAGCTTTTTTATTTTTAAGATTTACGAGATATTCCGCCGTAAGCTCAATGATTCTTCTTAAGGCGACTTCGATTTCCTGAAGCGTGTCAGGTGCGAGAGGGTCTGTTTCTATCTGCTGAACCTTGATTTTGCGCTTGTCCCGTTTTTCGAATTTTGCCTTGTTCCGTGCGACAGCATACATATTGTACATAAAAGAATATGCCGGAATAATCGTGACCGGCTGATACGAGCCATTGCTTGCCACAAGTGAGAAGGGATAGACGATGTTAAGCTCGTTCTGGTAAGTTCCCTTTGAAATAAGAACGAAACTTGCGAATCGGGAATTGTGCTTAAAATCGCAGCAAAGCCCTGGCCAAAAGCCTCTTCCCGCATACATTTCGCCGTCCGCGGCTCTGGAATTGTGGTTTGAGCCGATTGTCGCGCCCGAAGCGATGTTGCTCTGCCCCCCCAGAATTGAGGCAATCAGGAAAGAAGAGTTGTGATGCTGCTCGTGGAAGGGGAAAATTAAGTTGTTTAGAATTTCGCAGCAAGAGACCGTTGAATTGTCGCCAAGAATTGAGTTTAAAAGGCGAGCGCCGTATTTAAGCTGGCAGTTCCGCCCGATAACGAAGCGAACCGCCACCGCCTGATAAAAAACCCGTGAGCCGTAGCCCAAAATTCCGTTTACAAGCTCTACTCCCTCTCCAATCTGGCTGGATTCTTCTTCGCTTGAAAGAATCGTGATGTTTTTGAGCTTGAAAGCACCCTTTATGTATGTTGAGTCCCCGATTTTTGCATCTTTTAGGAGGGTGGTGTTTTTGATTACGACATCGTCACCTGTGAGTCCGTAGGTGTTCAGCTCCTTTGAAAAAGAATTTTCCGTGATTTCGATAAAACGCCTCTGCAAGCATTCGTCATCGCGGTATTTTGCCCAAAGATAAGCGTCTGCCGTAGTCATTTTTTCAAATGCAAGAACTGAGCGCCCGTCATTTTCGTTTCCGACACCAATCCAGATACGGTTTTTTTCCGGTTCACCTTCCTTTAGGATTCCGTTTCCGAATTTTGAGTGGTTCGTCGCGCTTATTTCCTGAATGTTAAAGAGGATGTTTCGTGAGCCGATTTTGTAGTTTGAAAGATACTTTACATTTCTGATGACTGAATTGTCACCGACAACGACATTTTCGAGGTATGAGTCGTAAAGACCTGCGGTGAGTGCCAAATCGTGATATTTTAGAGTGATTTTTGAAAGCGAGCCGATTACTAAAAAGCCGTGAATTTCGCATCCGGAAACAAGAGAAGCATCAAAATCGCAAGAAACCCAGACATTTTTCCAAGTTGGGTCTGAGTTCTTGTTGGATTTTTTTAAAATTTCAATTTCATCGCTGGTGAGGGAGCGTTTTCCGCCAATAAAATTTGTGTAAAATTGAGGTAAAGTCTCGCTGTTAGCTTCGTTGCTTAGTTGAACCATGCACTCTCCATTTTTTGTCTTATGAATTGGCTAAAAATTGCTCGAATCCGCTTTCGTTGATTTTTTCGACAAGGCTTCCGTCACCTTCCTTGATGATTTTGCCTTTTACGAGAATGTGAGTCTTGTCAACTTTAAGGCTTTCCAAGATTTTCGTTGAGTGCGTTATGATTATGAGGGCACCATTCTGCCTTTTTTGGTATTCTTCTATTCCCTTTGAGACTGTGCGAACCGCGTCAACATCGAGACCAGAGTCAGTCTCGTCAAGAATCGCAAGCCGCGGGTTTAGCATTAAAAGCTGTAAAATTTCGCTCTTTTTGCGTTCCCCGCCCGAAAAACCGACATTTAAATCACGGCTGGCGTAGCTTTCGTCCATGTGGAGAAGTTTCATGGTTTCTTTGAGCTGCTTCTGGAACTGGAATAATTTTACGCGCTCTCCGGTGCGTTGCTGCACTGCCGTACGGATAAAGTTTTCGAGTGAAATTCCCGGAACTTCGAGGGGAGTTTGAAATGAGAGAAAAATGCCTTTCGCCGCCCGTTTGTCCGCTCCCATTTCGGTAATGTCCTCGCCGTCAAAAAAGATTTTTCCCTCTGAGACTGTGTAGCGGGGATTTCCCATAATCGTGTAGCCGAGAGTGGATTTTCCGGCACCGTTTGGTCCCATTAAGACATGCGTTTCGCCTGCGTTCACGCAAAGATTCACGCCGTCAAGGACATGTTTTTTTTCTATATCGACATTAAGATTTTGAACTTCAAGTAAATTAGGCATAGGGAGAATATAACGAATTTTCGGCGGATTATCAATTAGGGGATAAATAATAAGAATGAAATGTCATGGGGCTGTCCAATAAGTATGAGTCATTGCCGTGCTCGACACGGCAATCTCTTGTATTGCAATTAAATAGATTTTCGGGTCGAGCCCGAAAATGACATAAATCGAGGGCGAAAATGACATAAATTAAACTTATTATTCGTCCCATTATTCACTTTTATAAATCTTCAAAGTATGATAGATTTAGGCTCATTGAGGAAAATTATGAAAAAGACATTTATTTTTATCGCAAATATTTTGCTTGCAATTTCACTCCTTTCTTGTGGAAAAAAAATCGACTCTTCTGTTTGGTTGAATAATTTTGAAGATGCCAAAAAGGCCGCCCGGGCAGAAAATAAAAGAATCTTTGTGTTTTTTAGTGATGATGAGGGGGACGGAAAGTCTGCAAAACTAAAGGAAAACCTTTTTAACAAAGAAGAATTCATAAAAAATTACACTGAAAAATATGTTCTCGTAAATCTTGATTTTTCAAGCAGTCGCGCAGATTCTTATGCCGATGATTTTGCCCGGAATGCCCGTCTTCTGGAAAGCTATGATGCCGATGAAATTCCCTTCTTTTTTGTCTTGTCGAAGGAAGGCTATTTTATTTCTCAGCTGGTCTTTGAAGATTATTATGATTTGGACTCGGCAAGAATCACATTCGATGAGGCAGAAGAAGAAATAAAAGATTTTGAAGATAAGCTTGCAAAAACAAAGATTGGAAGCGTTGAGGAGCGACTTAATGCCATTGACGAGCTTTTTAATGCTACTGATGTCAGCCAGATTACCCATCTGAAGGATTTGAGTGAGCAGGTCTTAAAATTAGACAAAAAAAATGAATATGGATTTTATATAAAGCATGCGATTAGCCTTGCTTATACGAATGCCCAGGAATTCATTCTGGACGGAAATGAAGAAAAGGGCAGCGAAGTCTTTGAAAAACTTTCTCATGACAAAAATTTTAATAATGATGACAAGCAAATGGCTTTGTATACGGCAGGATATATGCTCATTCAGGTTGGAAGCACAAATTACGAAAAAATACTCGGATATTTCCGTCAGGCATACGAAATTGACCCTGAGAGTGAGTCGGGACAGGGTATAAAAACGGCAATGGACTTTGTTCAGATGCAGATTGACGGCGAGGGCGATGATTTGGCCGAAAACCTCACCACAGAAAGTGAAGAATTAAATAGTGAAGAATTAAATTATGAATAAAAAAATCTGCATTTTGGCGTTGATTCTCACTTTTCTTGCTTTGCCTTCTTTTTCCGAAACAGGCTTTGAGTTTGGACTTGGCTCCGGATATGTTTTTTATGGAGACGGGGACACAAAAGACAGGAATTCCCTGCTTTCGGATGCAAATCAGTGCGTTTTGACGCTGGACGGCGCTTTTTTGATTCAAATGAATGATTATCTGATTTTTTCCCTCGGCGGAGATTCTGTTTTTGATTTCAGATGGTCGGGAGGAAATCATATAAATCTTATAGACTACGCTTTTCTTGCCGGAGTTCGTGTCTTTCCGAATTTCGGCGGGCTTTTTGTTTCCGTTGATTATGCTTTGGGACGGCGGACGGACTTTATTGAGCTTGAAGCTTATGACAAAACTGAAAATACAAAGTGGGGAAACGGCTTTAAAATCGCCTTAGGCTATGATTTTTCATATCATTTAAGCTCCTTTGCGCCGGAGCTTGTTCTTAGCCTGAAAAGTATGCCCCGTGGCGGAAGCCGAGACAACATTTTAGGCATTTCACTGAAATTAACAAGACATAAATAGCCCTAATTTCGACTTTTTGAATTTGCCAAACATTAAATTGAACACTTG
>CALGGS010000053.1 GCA_937915735.1 uncultured Treponema sp. | reverse complement strand
TTCGATTTTAAACACAATTTTCTTGTGAGTGACGAAAGTCGATATTTGGGCTAATTATAAAAATTTTTCCCCTAAACTTCCATTTTCAGATGCCGAAAATCATAGTATGAATAGTTTTACACGGTCAGTAGATTTATTATCTCGAGCAATGGATGTGAATTCTCTTCGCTATCAGGTTTCCGCAAACAATATCGCAAACGCAGAGGTTCCGAATTATAAGCGGCAGACTGTAAATTTTGAGAGCGAGCTTAAAAAGGCATTCGACTCCGAAAAAGACACGGAGCATCGCTTCCAGCTTACAAGAACTAATGACCGCCACATTCAGCTTGACGAGCCCGTAGACTTTCATACGGTTGAGCCTCGCCGTGTAACCGACTGGACGACACAGGCAAACGCAAACGGCAACAATGTTGACGCTGAATACGAAGCCATGAATATTATGAAAATCCAGCTGAACTACCGCTTGCTTGCGCAACTGGAAAATTTTGAATTCAGCCAAGTAAAAACAGCGATGAAGCGATAATGGACATCCTGTCCTGACAAGTTTTTGCAGACAAAAACTTGCGGATAAGTGGGCTTTGTGCCACATCCGTGTGGCGCATTAGATTGATGATTTGAAAATTGTGAGGTTTTTTTTGAAATGGGAATGTTTACTTCTATAAATATTGCGGCTACGGGAATGAGCGTTGAGCGGCTCCGTACGGATGTTATCTCTAACAACATTGCGAACGCGACTACGACTCGCACTCAGGAAGGCGGGGCTTTTAAAAAATCTTCTGTTATAATCGAGCCGATTGCCTCAAGTAATCCGACTTGGAGAAGCCCGTTTGTGAGCGCAGACCAAGATAACGGCCCTGGAAAGGGTGTTCGCGTCCGTGAAATCGTAAAGGACACGACTCAGGGAAAGCTTGTTTATGACCCGAACCATCCGGATGCGATTCAGTCTGGCCCGAACAAAGGGTATGTCGAATATCCGAATGTAAATATCGTAAACGAAATGGTCGATTTGATTTCGGCAAGCCGTGCTTACGAGGCAAACTCGACGGTAGTTCAGGGCGCAAAAGATATGTTCTCAAGTGCCCTTGAAATTGGTAGAAGTTAATAGTAAAATAAGATTGGGTGGATATTTATGAATGTTACAATGCCAACTTTGTCATCGGTTCAGATGACACGGACAAGTCCGGCTCATGTCGGAACAGCAAAGCTTAGCTCTCTTGTTCCCGGCTCTGAAAACAATCAGGTTGAAAATCAAAAATCTTTAGGCACATTTGAAAGCTATCTCGTAAATGCCGTTTCTGAAATGAATAATCAGCAGCTTAATGTGGGTAAAGTTCAGGAACAGCTCATAACAGACCCTGATTCTGTCGATATTCATGATGTAACCACCGCAATGGCAAAGGCTCAGATGTCTTTGAGCCTTGCGCAGACAGTAATTGACAGGCTTATCACAGGTTGGAATGAGCTTTCAACAAATAGATAATCGTTCACGGGAGGGGTAGATGAACGAATGGTTTAAAAACACGACAGCTAAATTAAAGTCTTCGTGGGCTTCTTGGAAGCCGCTGCAAAAAGCAATCGCCGCAATAATTGTTGTTGTGGTTATTGTCGTTTTAGTCCTTGTTTTCCGTGGTTCATCCGCACCCACGACAGTCCAGCTTTTTAGAACTCCAATCACTGATACGGCAAAGCAGGACGAAATTTCTACTTATCTCGAACAAAAAAATATTGAATACTCATTCAACGAAACGACTGGTATTTTCACGGTTCCAGATGAGCGGACTGCCCGCAAAGTGAGAACTGATTTGACGGTCGAAGGCATCCTCTCTTCTGCCTACAATGTCTGGGACACCGAGCTTAATGTCCGTGACTGGACTACGACTGACTTTGAGCGTGGCGAGCGGCAGCTGCAGCGCGTAAACAATCAGATAAAACAGGCCTTGGAATCTCTTGACTTTGTTGCGAACGCGAATGTCGTAATCAATCAGAAGTCAGACGGCCTTACTGCCCGAAACAACAGGCCTGCACAGGCAAGCGTAATCCTTACTTTCCGTGGTGAGACTCCTGAAAAGCGAAGAATCCGTGCTATCCAGGATTTGGTAAAGAGCGCGGTTCCCGGTCTTTTGGATGAAAATATCACAATCACTGACAATAATGGAAATCGTCTTAATGATTTTGACGGAATGGCTGAGTTTGACGCGGTTGACATCGTAAAAAAACAGCAGGACTACAGAATGGAGCTTGAGTCAAAGCTTGCCGTAAAAGCCCTTGAAATGCTTCAGGCAAACTTTACGACAGACCGAGTTCGAAATGTCGGTGTTTCTGTTGAAATGGACATGTCAAAGGTCACAAGCGACAAAACAGAATATTCTCCCTTTGTCCGAACCCCTGACAACCCGGATACCCCTTATTCTGAATTGGAGACTGTTGACGGTGTTCCGATTTCAGAGCAAAGCTTAAACAAAAAATGGACGGGAACCGGTTATAATCCAGAGGGACCTGCCGGAGTCGAAGGTCAGAATCCTCCTGTTTATTCCGATATGTCGAATGTTGTCGGTGAGTCAAAAGAAGAAGGAAAAACAACAAACTATGTTTATAACACCGAGCAGAAGCATATCGAAAAGGCTCCCTCTATCGATAGAATCACGGCTTCAGCAAACATCGACGGTTATTGGGAAAAAGAGCTTGACGGCGGTAATAACCCTGTTTTTGTAACAGAAAAGAATTTTGACTCTCTTAAGACAAAATATGAAGAAAAATATCCGAATGTTGAGGATAATGATAATATTCGTTTCAGACTTGGTCATATCGTCCGAGTTTATAAGCCTGTAAGTGACAATGTTCGTGATCAGGCGGCTAGCATCGTTCGGGACGCAATCGGTTACAACAGAAATCGAGGGGATTCAGTTACAATTACATCTTGGCCTATTCCTCGGGAAGACGATTGGAACGCAGAGGATGACGCAATTATTAAGGCTGCTCAGACTAGAAAGACAATCATGCTCGTCCTTATCGGCATAGTAATCATTCTTATTGCATTCATCGTATTCAGAATGATTAGCCGTGAGCTTGAACGCCGTCGCCGTCTCCGTGAAGAAGAGCTTCTTCGCCGTCAGCAGGCTGAGCGTGAAAAGGCTCTTTGGGATGCAAAACAGGCTGGTATGGATGTTACGATGTCCGTCGAAGAAAGAAAGCGAGCTGAACTTCAGGAAAATGCAATCGCTATGGCAAAAGAGCATCCTGAGGATGTGGCAATGCTCATCAGAACTTGGATGATGGAGGAGTAGAAAATGGCTGATGCAAAAGCTGGTGGAGCCGGACACGGTAAAAAAGGCGGCGCTAAAGACTATAAAAATCTTACTGGCCGGCAGAAGGCCGCTATCTTCCTCGTTTCTTTAGGTTCTGATGTTTCTTCTGAAATCATGAAGCATCTTCGTGAGGATGAGGTTGAGACCTTGACCTTTGAAATTGCCCGATTGGAAACAGTCGATTCTGATTTTAAAGACCAGGTTCTTGAAGAATTCCAGGAACTTATGGCGGCACAGAACTTTATCACTACTGGTGGTATTGACTATGCCCGGGAATTGCTGGAAAAATCTTTGGGAAGCCAAAAAGCAATCGATATTATCAACCGGCTCACATCAAGTCTTCAGGTTCGTCCTTTCGATTTTATCCGGCGAACAGACCCTGCTCATTTGCTCAACTTTATTCAGCAGGAATATCCGCAGACAATCGCCTTGATTCTGGCTTATTTGGAGCCGGCAAAGGCCGCTATTATCCTGCAAAATCTTCCTGCAGAAATTCAGCCTGAGGTCTCAAAACGACTTGCGACTATGGACCGAACGAGTCCTGATGTCCTTCGTGAAGTCGAGCGGGTTCTTGAAAAGAAACTTTCAACCCTTTCCAGCGAAGACTACACTGCCGCAGGTGGCGTTGAGTCTATCGTCGAAATCCTCAACCTCGTTGACCGTTCTTCTGAAAAGGCGATTATCGAATCTCTCGAAGAAGAAGATCCGGATTTGGCAGAGGAAATCAAAAAGCGAATGTTCGTCTTCGAAGATATCGTTATGCTGGACGACCGTGCAATTCAGAAGGTTCTCCGCGAAGTCGACACTCAGGAACTTTCAAAGGCACTCAAATCTGTGGATACCGAAGTTCAGGACAAGATTTTCCGCAACATGTCAAAGCGTGCGGCAAGTATGTTGAAGGAAGATATGGAATTTATGGGACCTGTCCGCTTGAAGGATGTCGAAGAAGCCCAGCAGAAAATCGTTTCTACTATCCGCCGTCTCGAAGATGCGGGTGAAATCGTCATCGCTCGTAGCGGTGAGGACGAGCTGGTCGTCTAAAAGGCTCTTGAAAATCTTCTATTTGCAAAATTCTGTTTTTTCATATACTATTAAGCGAATCTGATGAAAAAACAGAATAGTGATGTTTCTGGAATCGTTCTTCTAAAAAAACACTCTGGAACGACAAGTTTTTCTTCTCTCTCTTGTGTTAAGCGTGCCTTAGGAACAACAAAAGTCGGTCATACAGGTACGCTTGATTCATTTGCGGACGGGCTTCTGGTAGTTCTTGTCGGAAGTCTTACTCATTTAGTTCCTCATATCACTAATTTTGATAAAACTTATCTTGCCTTAATTGAATTCGGCAGTGAAACTGATACATTGGACCCGACAGGTCAAGTTATAAAAACCGGAAGAATTCCTGCAAAAGACGAGCTTCTTTCTGTCCTTCCAAAATTTTTAGGAGAAATTGAGCAGGTGCCTCCCTTATACAGTGCGCTTCATGTTGACGGAAAGAGGGCGAGTGATTTAGCCCGTGAAGGAAAATCTGTTGAGCTGAAGGCACGCAAAATCACTGTTTCAAAAATCGAGCTTAAGGATTTTTATGACAACTTTGCCTTAGTCGAAGTGTCCTGCTCCAAGGGAACTTATATCCGCTCTCTTGCCCGTGATATTGCCAAAGAATGTGGAACCGTTGCTCATTTAAAAGAGCTTCACCGAATGAGGGTAGGTCCTTTTAGTCTTGAAGATGCGGTTTCTGACGAGGCTGAAATCCGCTCTCATCTCATCGGTTTAACGCCGGAAGTTGCTTCTCTTTGCGGAATGGATACTTTTGTTATTTCTAAAGCCTTCGTTTCTGATTTTCAGAACGGACGCCCTTTAAGAAAAAATATGTTCGTGCGTGATTTTAGTGAGCCTGACGCAATGAGTCCTGTCTTTAAATCAGAAATTGCACTTTTTTATCCCAACGGGAAGTTTGCGGGCTGCATTACACGGAAAATGACTGAAAGGGGCGAAAAATTTTCCTACGGCTTTGTTGTAAAAAATTCTTCGCCAAAGCCTCTGGATGACATTGGCTCAGCGGCTCGTGAGATGAAAATTTATTCCTGGGAACAGATTGCTCAGGGAAAATTTAACAAAAATTTCCTCGAAAAAGGTGTCGCCCTTACAATCGGAAGTTTTGACGGGAGCCACCTGGGACATAAGGCTCTTTTTAAGGCGGTTCTTGGTCAAAAAGAAAAAGGCTTTGTTCCCGGAGTCCTTACCTTTACTAAATCTCTCCGTGGCTACAAAAATCCTAAAGAGTATGAAGGTGATTTGGTTTCTCTTTCCCAGAAAATCGAAAATCTTGAGGGGGAGGGCTTTGAATTTGCCGTTGTCGTTGACTTTTCTTCAGATTTCGCTAAAATTAAGGGAAGTGATTTTTTTTCAATACTTAAAGAAAAGTGTGGATTAAAATATCTTGCGGAAGGCGCTGATTTCCATTGCGGATACAAGGGCGCGACAGGCATGCAGGAAATCGCTAAAATTGCAGGGGAATTAAATTTTTCTGTTGACACAATTGATTCTGTAATTTTTGAGGGGGAGCGAGTTTCTTCATCAAGAATCAGAAAATGCGTTCTTCAAAAACAATTCCAGTCAGTTCAGAAAATGCTTTTAAAGCCCTTTGAGCTTGATTGCACGGGCTTTGTCTGGAATGTCGAGGAACTTTCAGAAAATTTAAAAGTCATTTCTGCAAAAAAGAGGGAAGGAAAACTTCTTCTCCCGGACGGAACTTACAGAGTTCAGGTCATTTTTTATGTTTTTAGTCAAAAATCTGGTGAAGCACAAAATTACCGTGCTGCCAATTCTGATTGTACATTAGAGAATGGGAATCTTCGCCTCGCATTTTCTGATAATTTAATCAGTGGCTTTGTTCGGTCAATCAAGTTCTTGTAATTCCAGTAAATATTTTATTTTTAAGGAGTAAGTAAATGGCACTTACAAAAGAAACAACATCACAAATCGTCAGCAAATTCGGAGCAAACGAGGCTGACACAGGTAACACAAAGGTTCAGATTGCTCTTCTTACTGAGCGAATCAAGCAGCTCACAACACACACTCAGAACTTCCCTAAGGACACAAACTGCAAACGCGCGCTTCTCAAAGTAATCGGTGCCCGCCGTTCTCTTCTCAAATATCTCCAGAGAAAAGATTTGGAAACATACCGTTCACTCCTCAAGGAACTCGGACTGAGAAAATAAAGAGCGGAAATCGCCGGTTAATGATTTTTATAGATCGGAAGAGCACACGTCTGAACTCCAGTCACTAGCTTATCTCG
>CALGGS010000052.1 GCA_937915735.1 uncultured Treponema sp. | reverse complement strand
GTAAATTGCTGTTTTTAATTTGAGAAATGGCGGTGTAAAACAGTTTGTAAGACTTATTTTCATTTATAAATGACAGATAATCACTTTCATTTTCAAAATAGATTTTAGATACTTCTGTCTGCTCTCCGTTTTTTCGCGAATTTACTGTTTCAAAATCAAGTTTATATCCTGAGCCAGTTTTATTTTTGCTTTTGTTTATTAGAAGTTGCAGTTCCTTTTGGCGAGATAATAAATCATCACTGACTTTTCCCTTATCGGCCTTTATGTAAAGCGGAAAAAAATCAGCTTCAGGTTTTTCACAATGCAAATTGATTATGTATCTGAGAAAATCCTTGTATTTGTTTTTTGCTTTGATTCTGATTTCTTCCGGGCTGATCATTTACTTACTCTCCAATTCTGCTCTTCGTTCTCTAAAACGCTCCATCGTTAATGAAAGCACGCGTGAGGCATCCCCTGTTTTTTGAACCTGATGAACGGAAGAAATATACTCTTCGGCAATGTTCAATTTATCAAGTGGAGTTACTATCATAACTTGTAAATCCAGCTGTTTGAAAAGCTGCATTGCATATTGGGCGTTTATGCTGTCGCTTTTGCTGAAAACTTCATCAACAATGACAAAACGAAGCGAGCGGCTTGTACTTTCGTTTATACCGAACTGATACGCAATTGCAGAGGCAAGAATTGTATAGGTAAGTTTAGCTTTTTCACCACCGCTCAGGCTGTTACTGTCACTGTAATAATGGGTTTCTGTATTGTCATCATACTTCAGTTCTGTTGCCGCAAAGCTGTGCCAATTTCTCAAGTCAAGGATAAATTTTCGGTTGCGCTCATTTTCACGGACAAAATCAATAAAGTCCTTAATGCGGCGGAATGCTTTTTCTTCCTCATCGTCACTTTCGTAGCCGGCGGCATTAGGAATTGCATTTTTTAGCATTCTGTTGAATTCCGCAAGCTTTTGGTCTCGGCTGTCTGCTATTTTAAGCTGGAGGAATGTCTTAGGATTGTCGCCGTAAGGAATTTTCTTAAGATTGTCATTAAGCGTGGCAATTGCTTTTTTGATTTCCTGATTTCCATTATCTATAAAATTTTTGAATCGGATAATATCGGCATTCAGATTCTGGTGCAAGTATTCCTTAAATTTTTTCTGATATTTTGGGAGTTCGTCCTTTACCAGCCGTTCATAGCAATTATTCCAGTCTGTAAGATATTCCCGTCCTTCAAGCAAATCTGCAAACTGAATTGTCCAGTCACCAAATTTCTTTTTATGCTCTTCTTTTGGACTGCGAATATTCCGCATATAATCGCCCAAATTTTTGATATACGCAGCATAGGCTTTATTTTCGTTTTTTAATTCATTTTCGATTCTGCTATGAATTCTTGCTCTTTCTGCTTCAAGTTTTGTAATATCAACCACAGACTTTATTGCATATTCAGCAATGAAATTCTGAATTGTATTTTTGATAACAGTTTCATCTGTATTCTGCAAAAATATTTGCCATGCAGACTTATTTTGCGATAGTGACTTTTCTTTTCCTTCAACCTCATTTTTAATTGCACCGATTTGTGTAAGAATTGTCTCGTTCTGTGTTGTCAGTTTCTGTCTTTCATTTTTCTTTTCGTCTATCTGTCGCTCAATATCCTCAACATTGTTTTCTTTTGCCAGACGATTCTTTTCTTCAATTAATTTCTGAATTTCTATTGTGACGGAGTCCGTGTTGATTTCAGAATATGATTTGAATTCAAGAAGTTTTTTCACGCAGTCGTTTTTGATGTCAAGATTTTCAAGCTTTTCTTTTATCACATTTTCCTGTGCTTTAATTTCAGTAAGTTCCTCTCGAATCTCCTCAATCTGCGATGAAAGAGATTTTCGCTTGTCAAGGTTGTTCCAGCCAAGTACATTTATTGCGTTTGTCCGTGCCTTTACAGAATCATCTTTTTCATGTTTTATTCCGTTCTTGACAAGTCCTGTGGAAGATATGACTTTGTCGTTCTTTGCTATAACAGAAAAATCATCTGAGCAGATATAATTCCATTTTTCGTAAATGTGACGACAAAGCCAAGATGAAAGTTCATGCCCCTGTTTTATTTCAATTTTTCCCAAAACTGTATCTTTACTTGATTCGGGAATAAAATCGCCAAGTTGCAAATCTGTACGCAGATAGACGACTCTTCCGTTCAGGTCATGGCTTTTTACATATTCCGTCACCTTCTGATAGTTTTGTTCGGTAACAAGAATTGTAAGCGCAAGATTATGCAGGAGTCGCTCAATCGCATAGTTCCAGTATTTTTCTTCTTCTTTGACTTGTACAAGTTCGCCTACAAATGGAATGGCAGTCTCTGAAAGACCCGTGCCTTCTGCAATCTGACGGCGAATTCCTATATTTTTTAAGGGAATATTTGAGCTGCGTGTTCCTAAAGATTGCAGTTCTTCTGAACATACGTCAAGGTTTCCCTTCAGTTCATCATATTTTTTGCGGATTGAATATTTTAACTCGTCAAGTTCATTTTCTTCATCTTGAAATTTCTTTTTACAAGATTCAGTTTCTTTTAGAATTTTTGCAAAATCGTCATCAGAATGAGGAACTTGTAATCCCAGTTCATTTGCATTTTGCTCAAAGATATTTTTATCGTTTTGAATATCCTGTTTTTCTTTCTCTTTTTCTTGTATCTGCCTCTCTTTTTCCCTTACAATCTGAATTCCAGAGTTGTTTGACAGGACTTCAATGTCGTTAGAAAGTCTTTCAATCTGTGATTTTATTGCTTTGTTCTGGCTTTCAAGATTTTCTTTCTCCTGCTTTTTGTCATTAATTTCTTCGGTTAGAATTTCAATCGCAGTTTTTGAATACCATGCAGGAAGGGTGTCCTGATCATTGGTCAGTTTTTCTTTCTTCTGTTCTGACTCCTCAATTTTTTTGCCTGTGTCAACAACGGGCTTTAAAAGTTCAAGCTGACATTTTGTCTTTGCAATTTCATTCTCACACTGAATGAGCTTTTCATAGTTGCCTTGCAGATTCTCAAATTCCGCATCGACATCAATTCCCTCAATCATTTTTTGACGGATAAATTCATTGAGGTTCCCCAGCTCTTTCATACCGACAATTTGGGCGAACAATTTTAATGCTTTGTTTTCGCTGTCTTCCCGAAGACCAAAAAGATTCTTGAATCGGGCTGCGTATTTTGAAAATCCGTCAGAATCCCAAAAATCCGTACCGCATTTGTTTTTCAGAATTTGCCGCCATTTTTTGTCACGGTCTAACTTGGCATTCTCTTTTTGTAAAATTGAATTTATATCTTCTATTAAAAGTTTGCTTTCTGTAACACATTCATAGGCCACAAGCTCACTGCTTGAAAAATATCTGACTTGCATCAAAGAGACTTTCTGCTTTGTGACTTCATTGCAGAAAATGCCGTTGATTATCGAAATGCAGTTTTTGTCACGCAGAAATTTAGTTTTCCCGGAATGTGAAAATTCATCAGAAGATGTTCCGTAAGCTCCGAGAACATAACTTTCTTCATCTCGTTCCTTGTCCTTAGTGTTCCCTGATGAAGACTGATTATAAAGTCGGTAGCGTTTTGGAACAAGCAGGGTGATTATTGCATCAACAATCGTTGTTTTTCCGCTTCCGTTTCGTCCTGTCAGAAGTGTTGATTTGTCGTCAAAATCAAAAGTGAAAATCTTGTCATTCTGGAGAATGCCCCAGTTGTACAGTTGCAGTGTGTTAAGGCGGAATCCAGCCTGCTCGGACTCATCAAAAATAAATTCGTTATTCATTGTCAGCCTCTCTCTCTTTGAGCTTTCTCATAAATTCCTCACAAAATTCCGAGTCTATTTTTGCACGGACATAACGACGCACCTCGTATTCACTTTCTTTTTCCATATCGTCTGGATTCTGTTCTTTTAAAAGTCCTAGTTCACACAGACGGTTCAAATTTTTCTTGAAATTAGCTCGTGCCGTAATCTGGTCTGTTTTTGATGTGTAGAACATAGCGAACTGTTCGTAAAGTTCACTCTCTCGCAGAATCAAAATTGAAGATTTGTTTTGAGAATTATTCGGATTGTCAAATTTATTCAGTTCATCTCGAAGCAAAATGCATAAAAAGGACTGCTCTTCGGTAAGTGGAATCTGCCGTATTAATCTGGAAACATTGTCATCTTCCTCATTCAAATCATTCTGCTGCAAAAATGCGAAACCATCTGCCTTGTCAATCGCAACGCTTACGCCAAGAATTGCAAAGAAGGCCTGAATATCGCTTTCATACATTTCAAGTTTTTCCCACAGCTTGTCGTTTACATTCTGCCTGAAAAGTGGTCCCTGCAACAGCTTTATGCAGACTTGTGACCAAGGTTTTAAATTTGAATCAGCCATTGTGGCCTCCTTTGAAAATTAGTTTTGGCACAGTCACCTTTATTATATTTCCCTTATTTTCATACTGAATCATTTCCCTTGAATTTTCATCAATTGTCAAATCTTTTTCGGAATTGATTAAATCATAATAGACAGCAATTTCTGCCATTCCTTTTGTGATGGGGTATTCGGAAAGTAAGTCACCCAAAGTAAACTGCGAAATGTGTTTTTTTCGGTATGCAGATATATTCTGAATCAGTTGTTTTCGGTCAACAAAAAATTGGGTGAGCAAATCGTTGTAATCAGAAATGTCGATGTCAGATGAATCAAACTTTTCCATCTCACTGAATTCTTTCTGCATGTTCGGAAGAACTGGCACAAAAGAACGTGTAAGTATCGCTCTCGTATCAAACTTCATAAAGTCACGCTGATTTGTGTAATCATCGGCCTTAAATTTTTCCGAAGCGATTTTTTTTATGTCAGTAATAAGCGAATTAAGTTTCTGATAATTTCCGTTCTGGTTTTGCTGAAGAACACGACTCAATCTGTCTGTGATTCCATGCTTTGTGTCTATGATTTTGCTTCCTGCTTCAAAGAGATTTTTCTTGAAGTTCAAAAGAAAATCGGTGTCTAGAGTATCTAGCTGATTTATTTCGGATGTTGAGGAAACTTTTTCTATGATTACGTTTGCGATTGAATTAATTTCGTTATCATTGTCTTCTGCGATGAATTTCCAGAAGGCATCAAAAGATTGTCCCTGCGGAGATTCACGCAATTTTTCATCAGTATCAAGCGCAAAGCCAAGAATGTCACCCTTTGAATAGTTAAGTTCACTCTGCTTTTTGTAAATCTCTGCACCTGCCTGTCTGAAATTATCCTCGACTTGGCGGAAATCGTTCAGTAAATCTTTTCCGTTTCTGAGACATAAGTCAACCATTTCAAAAATCTGTACGGGAGAATAGGATTCGACTTTACCACCTTCTTCCAAGCGTTTAATTTCTTTTTCAATATTTGCTTTTTCCTGCCGTAATGCTTTTAGCCGTGCCGCCGTGTCTTCCGTGATGTGCTGATACAAATCGTGCAGCTGGTCTAAAATTGATTTGAACTGGGATTCCGTGCCGATGAATTTTTTTGGTTTTAAGTCATCAAGCCAGTTGAAAAGTTTTGAAATGCTTTGTGTCAGTTCAAGAACCGCTTCCCGCTCGTTGTTGTGGTAGCGCATTAGATAGCCCTTTTTGCACCATTTTTCGATATAAGCCCGGACTTTCTGTTTTCTGTCTTTTTGACCTAAAGAAGCATCTTCTGGCTCATCTAAATTTTCTGCATCAAAATCATTAAGTTCTTCTTTATGGTCTTTTAAGAATGTGTCGAGATGAATTTCAAAATCCGCAGCCAACACGGACATCTTGCTGAAAACAATGAATTCCTGATAAAAGAAAGAAATAACAAGACTCGCTGAATTTGACTTTAGGAGTGAGTAGCCGGGGTCATTTTTTATAAGATTTTCAAAATAATTGCTGTCTGTCCTTATCATTCCATCTACTCCTGTTTCCCTCTTAGTCCAATATAGAAATCAAGGCGTTCAAGCAGGGCTTTTGTAAAAAGGGATTCCATCGCGCCAAGATTGTGGTGGACATGGTATGAGTCAAATGCGTCGTAGTAGGCAAGGCGGTCAGCAAACTTGATGTTTATTGGCGGAAAACCGGCCTTCATAA
>CALGGS010000051.1 GCA_937915735.1 uncultured Treponema sp. | reverse complement strand
TACCTTCGCTTTGTCTTTCTCGCCGTTTTCGTAATCTTACTTCCGGCTTTTGTGGCGGATTTTATGGGCTTCGGTGAACCCTGGTTCTGCAAGTGGATTTGCCCGGTGGGAACTCTTGAAGGTGGAATTCCCCTCGTTCTTTTGAATTCAGCCATGCGGGGAGCTGCGGGATTTATCTTCCGCTGGAAGCTTGCCATTCTGATTCTTACGATTATTTCTTCTATTATAATCTACCGCCCTTTCTGCCGATATGTCTGTCCGCTGGGAGCGATTTACGGAATCTTCAATAAAATTTCCTTCTACCGATTTAAAATCGACGGGACAAAATGCACAAAATGCGGAGCTTGCCAAAAAATCTGCAAACTCAACATTCCCGTTTACGAAAAGCCCAATAGTGCGGACTGCATTCGCTGCGGAGACTGTAAGGCGGCCTGCCCTCACTCGGCGATTACAAGCGTAAAATTCTAGAATTTTGCTTTTTTTACGAAAAGAATCAAAATTGAGATATCATATAGCAGAATTATTTTACTTCTTCGCCAAACAATATACATTCAGACGATTATTTTCTATAATAATTTTAAAAGGAGTTAGGATAAAAAGCCGTCTGAAATATCGCCGGCTTTTTATCTTGACAAGTTTGCGTTGCAAACTTGCTTATTCACTGCCTCTTCTCATTGCATTACGAAGAGGCCTAAAAAGTCAATCGATTGTTGAAACAATCTTCTTGACTTTTTATGGGAGAATTTCATGGCTTCCGTTTTGGAATATACAGGCGTTACAAAAAAATATGAAAATAAAACGGCACTAAAAAATGTAAATCTTTCCGTACCCAGTGGTGCGATTGTAGGACTTTTAGGTCCAAACGGCAGCGGAAAAACCACGCTTTTAAAACTCGCTTCCGGGCTTCTTCACCCTACGAGCGGAAAAGTCACCGTCTGCGGGCTTCCCGTAAGTCCTGAATCTAAGGCTCTTGTCGCTTATCAGCCGGACTGTGTTTACCTCAACGATTGGATGAATGTCGAGCAGCTTGTCAAAATGATGCAAGATTTTTATTCAAATTTTAACCGAGATAAAGCCCTGGATATGCTCAGCCGTCTCAAAATTAGCCTCAAAGACAAGCTCAAGGCAATGTCAAAAGGAACGAAAGAAAAAGTTCAGCTGATTCTTACAATGAGCCGCGAAGTTCCTCTCTATATCCTTGACGAGCCGATTGGCGGAGTTGACCCTGCCGCCCGTGATTATATCCTCAATACGATTCTTACAAATACACCGGCCGGTTCAACCGTCCTCATTTCAACACACTTGATTTCTGATATTGAAAGCATCTTGAACGAAATTATTTTCTTGAAAGACGGTGAAATTATCCGACAGGGAAATGCCGAAAAAACACGGGATGCCACCGGAAAAACAATTGACGAACTCTTCCGCGAAGAATTCAGATGTTAAATGGAGAATATTATGGAAAACGAAAATAAAGTCAGCCAGCTTCCGATGATTGGAAAGGTCTTCAAATACGAATTTATCTCTACGGCCAGAGTTTTTGTGCCTGTTTATTCGGTGATTCTTGCAATCGCTTTTATTGCGGGAATTTTATATTTTTCTCAGAATTTTTTCGATGATTTTGGCGGCGATAAAGTCATGCTCTTCTATTTTGTACTTTATCCGGTCATGATGATTTTTGTCGTTGCTTCTGCAATCATTACTTTGCTTCAATTGGGACGAAGATTCAAAAAATCAATGCTCGGCAACGAAGCTTATCTGAATCTTACACTTCCAGTTTCCCTTTGGGGGCATTTGCTGGCACGAATTCTTTCGGCTTTTGTCTGGCTTTTGATTTATACACTCGTCGTAGGGGGCTCGACTTTTCTTTTATATCGAAATGTCATAGACAAATTAATGGAAGATAAGGATTTTGTCGATCTCGCTCAAAGATTCGTTGAATTTACCGGACATTCGATTGTAAATGCATGTATTCTTTTTGGCGTAACTGGAATTTTCTCTATTTTCTTTATCGCGACTTTCATTTATATGGTTTATGCGGTCGGTCATCTCGCAAAAAAATGCCGTGCCCTTGTTCAGTTTATCGTTGCCGTTGTCGGCCTTTCTATCATGAGTACAATACAAGGCCAGTTTACAACAAGATTCCTTCTGAATAAAATCGAAAACTTTAACTCTGACTCGCCCGCCGAAGTTTGGAATATCATCACAACGATGTGCTTTTCCTCAATCGGCTTCGACATTCTCTTTTCGGCAGCTTGCGCCGGAATCACTTTACTGATTCTGCGCAATAAATTGAATCTGGAGTAATTACCGCGCAAATATTGTGATATTGTGGAATTGGCAGGGAGATTTCCATGGCACAGAACACAAAAAAATACAATAAAACGCTGATTGCATGCTACCTTGGATTTATAACTCAGGCGATTGCCGCTAATTTTGCGCCTCTTTTGTTTTTGACCTTCAATAAAAATTATGAGGTGTCGTTGGGAAAAATTGCGCTCATTCCGGCAGTTTTTTTTATTACTCAGCTGATTATAGATATTATTTGTGTCAGAGCCGTAGATAAAATTGGATATAGAAAATGTATTGTGACTTCCTGCCTTTGTTCTGCGGCAGGTCTTATTCTGCTTGCTTTTTTGCCGGACCTTTTTTCTGAGCCTTTTGTTGGAATTATCATAAGTGTCGTTGTTTACGCAATTGGAAGCGGACTTGTTGAAGTGCTTGGAAGTCCGATTGTGGAGGCTTGTCCGTTCGAACATAAGGAAGCGGTAATGAGTCTTTTACATTCGTTTTATTGCTGGGGCTCTGTCGGGGTAATTGTTATTTCTACACTCTTCTTTAAGTTCTTCGGAACAGATAATTGGAAAATTCTTGCCTGTATCTGGGCTGTGGTGCCGCTTTTTAATATCTACAACTTTGCGACCTGCCCAATAGAGCAGCCTAACAACGGAGAAAAGGGAATGGGGCTTTCAGCTTTGTTCAAACTTCCGCTTTTTTGGCTTGCGATAATTCTTATGATTTGTGCGGGAGCTTCGGAGCTTTCTATGGCACAATGGGCTTCGGCTTTCGCAGAATCTGCGCTGGGATTTTCCAAAAATATTGGTGACCTTACGGGACCTTGTATGTTTGCAGTTACGATGGGGCTCAGCCGCGCATTCTTTGGCAAATTTGGTCCAAAAATAAGCCTTATGCGCTTTATGATTTTTTCAAGTCTTTTATGCGTTGCAAGTTATCTTCTTGTTTCTCTTTCAGCACACCCAATACCCGGACTTTTTGGTTGTATTATCTGCGGATTTTCGGTCGGAATCATGTGGCCCGGAACAATAAGCATCTGCTCGCCAAGAATTCCCAGGGGCGGAACCGCACTTTTTGCAATGCTTGCCATGTCAGGAGATTTTGGAGGTGCCGCAGGACCTGCCCTTGTGGGAAATATTTCTCAGATATTTGAGAACAACCTTAAGGCAGGCCTCCTTGCAGGAAGCATTTTTCCGGTCATTTTAATCGTGATAATTCTGCTTATTCCCTTCACCACAAAAGAGAAGGGATGATACAGGGGAGGTTAAAAATTGACGCTTACAGAATAGCATTTCTTACATTGGTAGACAGAAGACAGATTATAAACAGTTAATGCGCCATAAAACAAAACAGATTCTGTCACATTAAACCCAAAGTCTTAGGTTTTACAGAAGAAAGTTTAACAGCCTTTCGAGTGCTTCCTCCAGCACAGACTTTGGGCAGGCAAGGTTTATGCGGACAAAGCTTTTTCCGGCCTCACCGTACTGGCTTCCGCCGCTTATAAAAAGCCCTGTTTTTTCCTTAAGCTTTTGGGCAAAATCGTCGCCAGAAAGTCCGGTTTTGCTTACATCAAGCCATAATAAATATGTTGAGTCGCTTTTTACAGGCTTTAGGCCCGGAAGCTTTTGGGCAATAAAGTTTTCTGCGATTTTCCGGTTTTCAAAGACATATTCCCGCATTTCGTTAAGCCAGCCTTCGCCCTCGCTAAAGGCTGCGACTGTTGCCTGAATTGCAAATGCGTTTGGCTCGGCACATTCGTCCGTGTTCAAGGCACGCCAGACCTTGTGCCGGAGATTTGGGTTTGGAATGTAGACTGCGGCACTGTTCAATCCTGCGATGTTAAACGCTTTGCTTGGAGCAATGCAAGTGACGCTGTTCATCCTGCAGTCGTCACCAGAAAGAGCAAACGGCGTGTATTCTGTTTCCGGGCGGGTTATATCGCAATGAATTTCATCGCTAACGACAAGGACATTGTATTTTTTGCAGAGCGAGCCGATTTTCGCCAGCTCTTCTTTTGACCAAAGATTTCCGCAGGGATTGTGAGGATTGCATAAAATCATCATTGAAACCTGGGGATTTGAAAGGTCTTTTTCAAGC
>CALGGS010000050.1 GCA_937915735.1 uncultured Treponema sp. | reverse complement strand
AAGGCAGATGATAGCGGAAGGACGGAAAGAAGAGGCTGAATCTTTCTGCAAGAAGTCGCAGATTGCCGCAAATGTCTTCGAGAAGCTGTGCCGTGAGGTTGCGGAAAAAAACGGAATGTGCGAAAATAAAGCCATGAAGAAATCAGAGATGACGGTATCAATGCCGCTGACCACATGGGAAGAATACGAGGAGTACAAGAAACGGTACATCGCGCTTATTGAAAGGCTTGCCGCTTGCTTTGACGACACGCTTTTCAATTTGGGCGGCTCGCAGTCGGTGGAGTTTGATTCGGCTAAATCCCTTGAAATCTGCCGTGAGTTCATGCCGTACTCAATGCAGAAAGCGGATATTGAGATTAAACTCTAGCATAATTCACACAGACAAGTTATAATAATTTCAGAACCTAGAAGGTCGGGCAGAAGAAAGCCCGGCCTTTTTTGTTTTTGGGGAACAATGACACCGCAGATAAGCACTGGCGACACAAGCAATGTCTACTCATACAGGCAGCCGAATCTGACATATCGGCTGGGCAAGAAAACCGTTGCTGGGAAAATAGACCAGCTGGAAGCTGTAAAGCAGTCAATCTATCACATTCTCTCAACGGAGCGTTATTCCAATCCGATTTACGATGATGATTACGGCGTGGAGCTGGAGCAGTATCTTGGAAAGGACATCGGGTATATCACCGCAGACATAGAGAATACTTTAAGGGAAGCATTGTGCCAGGACGACCGGATAACCGATGTGCAGGTAAACGATGTGTCGAAAAGTACGGAAGAAGAATCCGCCTGCGTAATCGACTTTACGGTATTCACGATTTACGGAAACATAGAGGAGACGCTGAATGTCATACAGTGACGACAATTCCTTTGAGAAGATTCTTGACCGCTGCCTTGCCAATGACAGGCTGATAAATGTCGATAAGCGTGTAGGCTCAATCATCTATGATGCTCTTGCCCCTGTGTGCCTTGAACTTGCCGATGCTTACGCAAAAATGGATATTCTCGAAAGCCAGACTTTCCTTATGACTGCGACAGGCACTAACCTTGACAAGCGTGTGTATGACTACGGACTTACACGAGAGCAGGCGACTTATGCGCAACGGATAGCGTCTTTCAAGAAATACAAGACCGATTCAAACGGAAATTATGTGCTTGACGAGGACGGAAACAAGATTCTCGTTGACATGGAGATTCCAGAAGGAATGAGGTTCGCCGTTCCGAACGACAGCATTACATTTGAGTACATCGGCAAAATCAGCGGCTATGAGATAGTGCAGTGTGAGCAGACGGGAACGAAGGGAAATTCTCATATCGGACAGATATTGCCCCTGACACCGCTTGCGAACCTCGTAAGCGCAGAAATCACCAGCACATACAAGCCCGCCGAGGACGAGGAGACTGACGATTCACTCAGGCAGCGGGCGGTCGTACAGCTGAACTATCTGCCGTTCGGCGGAAATATCTTTGACTACATAAACAAGGTGAACGCAATAGACGGCGTTGGAATGACAAAGGTATTCCCAGCGTGGCAGTACAACGGCTCGGTGCTGCTCTCAATCGTTGACCCCCAGTTTAATCCGGTTACGGCGGAATTTGCCGAAAATGTGAAGGAGCAGATTGACCCAAGCGAGCAAAGCGGTGAGGGGGTTGGAATCGCCCCTATCGGGCATTATGTCACGGTTACGACCCCGACAAAATTCACTATTGATGTCGATGTCACCTTGAAAATCACAGCCGGCACAGAGTTTGATTACATTCAGGAAGAAGTAGAAAGATTAGTCGAAGAATATTTCAGCGAGCAGCGGCAGACATTCTATCAGGACACGGACATATCAATTTACCGTGCGAGAATCATCGACAGGATTATAAGCATACCGTCAGTACTGAATGTCACCGATGTGCATTTGAACGGAGTTGACGAGGACATAACCCTTTATGATGAGGGGCTTATCGGAAAGCAGTACCTGCCTTATCTTGGGAGCGTGACGATTGAGTAGCAATATTGTCGTAAAGCACAGCACCGTATACGGCAAGAACCTTACATTTTCTTCCGGGGCTGTCGTAGAAGATAAAAACCTCATTCTCGGCGAAGATATTCCCTATGTGGAGCGGGTCGCCCCTGAAATCATGGACGGAAACGATACCATGAAGGCTTTGTACGGGGTTCAGAGAGACGAGATAGAATCCCTCACCGATGAAATCATTGAGACTACTAACAATTCGTTCTTGCAGACTATGAATGTAAAGGGGCTGCAACAGTTCGAGCAGTTGTTGAACATAGAATCGGATTCCTCACTTGACCTGAATACAAGGCGGGCTTTCATGCTGATGAAACGGCTCTTCGCACCGCCGATTACGAGGCTCAATTTTATGAAGATCTTGAATTCCGTATGGGGTGAGGGTAATTATTACTTTGAGATAAAACCGAACGAGTTTACGGTAATCATCGACATTGCGACGAACAATCCGAAGCTCTATCTGAAATTCCAGAAGTATATCCGCTATCTTGTTCCTGCGAATATGTACTTGATTTTCTCGATTCAGTACAGCTATTTGTTCTTGAATCATCAGTACACTTACGGAAGCCTTTCGGCACTCACTTACGGAGAGCTTTCAAAATACAACTAGGAGAAAATGAATGGATACGGTTTCAAGCGTAACAACCAAAGGCGTACAGTACCAGATAGAAGATGAGGTCGCACGAGAGGAAAAACTTGACATAAAAGACCTGCCGTCAAAACTGTCTTTTTTTCAGAACGATGTGGGATTCATTGACAAGACGGTAGGCAACCTTATCAACTACTACAGGAAAGCGGAGACTTATTCCAGGGAAGAACTGAACGAGCTTCTGTCAAAAAAACTCGTTTTCAAGGTCGTGCAGGAACTGCCGACAGAGGACATTTCTTCAAGCACTATTTATTTTGTTCCCCGCCCTCAGACAGAGCAGGAGCAGGGCGACTATTACAACGAATACATATATGCTGATGCCACATGGGAACTTATTGGCAACACATTCGTCGACTTGTCTGATTATTACCTGAAAGAGCAGACCGATGAGCAGATAGATTTGAAAGTTGCGGCAGAAAAGAGCGAGCGTCTTGCTGCTGATAATACCATACAGGCAAACATCGACACGGTACAGTCAAACCTTGATAATACAAACAGTCAGCTTTCCGCAGAGACGCTTGCAAGGCAGCAGGCTGATTTACGGCATGACAACTCGATTTCAGAAGTCACCTCTGCATTGGAATCGGAGACAGCGAGGGCAACCGCAGCCGAATCCGCCTTGTCTGACAGGGCTGATAGTGCGGAAACCCATATTGCAAACACCTCTAACCCCCACGGAGTGACGAAAGAGCAGGTAGGGCTTGGCAATGTCGCAAATGTTGGGACGGATACAGAGCCGACTTATGATTCTGAAAACAACGTGTCTTCTGGCGGGGTTTTCAACGCTTTGGAAACAAAGGTTGACAAGATTGAAGGCAAGGGCTTGTCAGACCAGAATTTCACATACGAAGAGAAAACAAAACTTGCGGGGCTTTCTAACTATGACGACACCGAGATTGCGGCAAGGGTAACGGAGACAGAAAACGCCATCACACTCCTTAACGGCGATTCATCGACAGAAGGAAGCGTCAGCAAAAAAATAGCGGACGCAATCGGAGAAATAACTGAGATTGATTTCGTCGTCGTTGCGGAACTTCCTGAGACTGGCAGGAAAGGAACAGTCTACTTTGTGCGTGGTGAGGGAAGCGAGACCGAGCAGCAGTATAATGAGTATGTATGGCTTGATTCGGCATGGGAGCAACTGGGAAAATCTGTCGTTGAGATTGACTTGTCCAATGTATACAGTAAGGCAGAAGTCAATGCGCTTGTATCGGCTAAAAATGACAAGATAACGGTGTCTGACGATGTTACGCCGCTTACGGATGCAGATTCATTTGACGAAACTGAGGCTGGGACAAATCCAAGAGCAACGAAAAGAAGACCTGTCACATTGTTGGCATCATACATTATAGAGAAGCTAAAATCAGGAGCAGGATTGAGCCTTTCTGATTTTACATACGGTGAAATAAGCAGTTGAAAAAATAAAAGCTTTATGTGTAAAATAAATACAGAATCTTCAAGGTCTTTATAAAGGAGGCCTTATGCAGTATTCTACAAATTACAACCTTAACAAACCTCAGCCCGCAGACCAGTTCAACATCGAACACTGGAACCAAAACTCTGACACTATCGACTCTCAGATGCACGCAAATGAAGTCGGCATTGCCACAAACAAAGAAAATATTTCAACGATTATTGCAAACCTTACCTCAAATAAATCGAGTGATTCAGGTTCGACATATTTCAAATTGATGAAGCTGATTTATCCCGTCGGCAGCATATATTGGAGCGGTAATTCATCAAATCCATCTACACTTTTTGGTGGCACCTGGGTTCAGATTAAGGACAGATTTGTATGGGCAAAGGGTGATTCAGATACGGTTAATGCCACGGGCGGAAGCAAAACCGTTACATTGACGACTTCCAATATGCCTAGCCACACCCACAGTTTCACTCCTAGCGGAACTATAAAGATGAACTCCCATTACCACGGCTTGAATAATCACACCCACAGTTTCACACCTAGCGGAAGTGTATCAAGTACTTTTTCAGGAGATACAAAAGGATTCTATGCCGGAAGTGCTGACGGTCATGAGAGCACCGAATTCGCGTCTTATACTCCTTATAATGGAGTGACTATAACGCTAAAAGAAACCCCTTCGGTTGGAGTCCCATATCAATATGCCGCTCGAGATAGATCGCTGGCAGTGCTGTTAAAGTGGGCTAGCAGTGGAACTGTAAGCAGCGAATTCACTGGTACAGCTGGAACCACTGGTGCTAATAGTGGAAATACTACATCTGTAACTTCAACGGGTTCATTTACGGGTACGGCTGGAACAACGGGAGCCAGCGGAAGCGGAACGGCCGTTAATATAATGCCTCCGTATGTCGTAAAATATTGCTGGGAGCGAGTCAGTTGAGAATCAAAGAGATTAAGGGGCAAAGATTCGGAGAATTGCTTGTTTTAGATGATTTTTCAAAAATTCTCGCAAAAAGAAGCAGACGCTTTTTGAAATGTAAGTGTTCTTGCGGAAACATTGCGTTCGTTGAAAAATCAAAAGTGTTGCGAGGTCATACGCTTTCTTGTGGACATCTACAAATGGAAATGCGTAAGAATTTAGGAGAACTAAAAAAAAACTTCCTTATGGAGAAGCATGTGAAAATGAAACTTATAAGTGCTATCAGAAAAACGCACTAAAAAGAGGTTATGAATTTACTTTAAGCAAGGAAGAATTTAGAAACATCATTACTCAACCGTGCTTCTATTGCGGTAAACAATACACGCAAGAAAAACGGGATAAGGGAAATAATGGTTCGTTCAAATATACAGGAATAGACCGATACGACAACACAAAAGGTTATGTTATTGGTAATTGCGTTCCTTGTTGCAAAACTTGTAACATGATGAAAGGCACAATGACCGTTATGGAGTTCAAAGAGAAAATGGAAACTTTCCTAAAATCAAAATTTTGGGAAAGAACAGCATAAATTATATTTTTTATAATAATGAGGAGTTTTTTATGATAGTAATAACCGAACTTGCAGACGGAACAACGGAAATTTTTGAATCAAATACTTACAAAATCAGCAAATCAAAAGATTTTCATCCGCTTATTTGTAAAGTTGCAATTTATTCAGGGAACAAAAAAGTAAAGTCTGTTTCAAGACCTTTCAAATTTTGGTACAAGCATTTCACATTTAAATCAAAAAAGGTGCAGGACATTCTCAGAAATATTGAAGAACAAAGACAATGTACTGAACAAAAAGAATGAATCGGCACAACTAGATTTTAAATCTATAATAATCTATACTAAAAATAAGAGGTTATTATGGACGAAAAGTTTGAAGTCGAATTGCTGAAAGATACGCTTGAAGATTTGCGGAATCAGAATAAATTCATCAAATCGCTCGTGAAAATCCTTTGCGGTGTGATTGTCCTTTTCATACTTGCCCTTGCGGGGCTTTTCGTCTACAGCCACGAACGGTTCGTAAAATTCGTTCTTGATTACGATGTATCAATAACAAGCTCTATCTCTCTGGACAACAACAGTCAGAACGATGGCAATATTGCGGTTGACAGGAAATGAGCGCAATACTTACATTCAGAAAAACACGGACACGGAAAGACGGAAAGGCAAAGCGTATTGTGTCTTACAGTCAAATCGGGTACAGAACGGCGGATAAGTCAAAAACGATAATAACGACAACTTACAGAATAGGACGGAAATCGAATGTCGGCGGAGAGCAGAAAGATTAACGAGTTTTTCCAAAACGCAAGGAAATCAGAAGTTGACAAGCTGCTTTCTCGGAAGAACTCAAAGCGGTTTTCGGGGGCAAATGATGAACGGTTACAATCCCATGCTTGACTATCAGAGAAACAGGCTGCTTGCACAGCAAGCGGCGATTCAAGCAGAGCTGAATAATCTTAATCAGTTGAGTCAGATGAATCCTCAGCAAGCCCCGCAGAACCCATTGCAGACGCAGTATTTTGCAAAGGAAGTTGGCGGATTTGACGAGACAAAGCGGATTATACCGAATCCCAGCGAGATTTACATTTTCCTTGACAGCGCAAACGGAAAAATCTACCTCAAACAGATGAACTCCGAGACGGGAAAATCGGACTACCTTTTCTACAACCTCGACACGAGCGAGAAGAACATACAGAAAGACCCGCTTGCGCTCATAGACGAGCGGCTGTCAAAAATCGAATCACAGATAGGGGGATTGTATGAATCCGTTTCAGGCAATGAGCAAATTCAAGCAGTTCAGCCAGAACCCTGCGGGAACTCTGACGGACGACTTCATTCAAAACCAGTACGACCAGATGAGACGGCAGAACCCGCAGAAGTTCGAGCAGGTGAAGCAGATGTTAAGCGGAAAGAGCGGAAAACAGCTCCTTGAAATGGCAAATAATATGGCGGCAGAGCGTGGAACTACGCTCAACGAGATTGCGGCTCAGTTCGGAATGAAAATGTAGTGCTGTCAGCACGAAAGCAAAATCTTAGAAAAGGAGGAAAAAGCGAATGGCAACCATTGACACAAACGGAAGCAGTATCTCCCTCGGCGGAGACGGCTTCGGCGGAAACAGCAATGTGCTGATGTTCTTGATTTTTGCGATGATGTTCGGCGGAAACGGATTCTTTGGGCGTGGCGGTTATCAGCCGCAGTATGCCACACAGGATTTCGTGCAGAACGGTTTCAACTTCAACGACCTTCAAGACCAGAACCGTGACCTTATGAACGCAATCACAGGCGGAACGGCTCAGTCTGTCGCAGCTTCAAACCAGGTCTACCACGACATTGACCGCACAATCAACGACAAGTACGGTGAGCTTCAGCGTGATGTCGGCGCAATCGCCGTATCACAGGCACAGTCTCTGGCAAACCAGAACGAGTGCTTAACAATTTTCCGCAAAGCCAAGAGGAAAGTTGCTACAAAGAAATTTGCAGTAGGCACTTTAGCGGCGTAATCCGCTATGGCAATCGGGTGAATTGCTGGAAAACTAAGTTGGCGAAAATATGCCAATATGTCAATCAGCAGCCAAGCCGAATGAATACTGATGAGAGTAGTTCGGAAGGTTCAACGACTAACAGGTGAGGACAGTTACCGATAATCCTGACACGAGTGCCCGACCCCTACTTTTTAAGAGGGTGAAGATATAGTCTGAACTTATGGGAAACCATAAGATGTACGGGATAAAGAGCCTGTACGGTAACACAATGGCTGCAAGACGCTCCGCGCAATCGACGGGGTGAACTACAGCAACGCGCTCAACACGGCGGCGATTCAGAAGACAATCGTCGAGGAGGCGCAGAAGAACCGCGATTTGATTACCGGCAACCGCATGGCGGATATGCAGAATCAGATTAACCGTCTCGAACTCGCACAGGCTATGAACGGTGTAGTAAAATACCCTGCCTCAATGGCCTACAATGCGGGTACAAGTCCTTTCTGCAACTGCGGAAACGGCTGTAACTTCGGTTACTCGGCATAATTAAGGGAAAATTCCCTTAATTTTCCGTTATTTTCCCTTAAAGGTGATTATTTCCGCCAGTATTGGCGTTGACATACAAAGGGAAAAGACAATCCTCTCCGTCTTTTCCCTTTT
>CALGGS010000049.1 GCA_937915735.1 uncultured Treponema sp. | reverse complement strand
TGCAAGTGTTCAATTTAATGTTTGGCAAATTCAAAAAGTCGAAATTAGGGCTATTATTGTAATCTCCTTCCCTACAAATAATTTTGAATTTTTCAAAAACAGTGATATAATCCTATTCACAAGATTCTGGCAATTCTGCCAATCTGCGAATAGGATATACTCATGAAAATCAAAAAATTCTTTCACTCCCTCCAGTTCCGCTTAATTGCGATTGTTGTTACGATTTTTATCGTATCAAATGTTGTTATTGTTTCGACTGCATTAAATCTCTCAACTTCCTCAACCGAAAAAAATGTGGCGAAGCTTCTTGATGCCGTCACGGACTCCGCTTCCGGGAAAATAAAGGGCGAGACAGAAAAACAATTCCGTATGCTTGAAGCCATCGCAAGAACAGATTTCTTGCGTTCTGATGAAGTTTCCTTACAGGAAAAATGCAAGCAACTAACGAGAATCGCAAAAGTAAGTTCTGACTATGAAAACATCGGCTATTATGATTTGGAAGGAAACAGCTACACTGCGGCAGGTCAGCCAATAAAATTGCAGAGGGCATATATCGATGCCGCAAAAGCCGGTCAAAATTATATTACAGATCCTGCGGTAAACCCAATTACGAACGTTCTTTTTCAGATTTATTCGGTTCCTGTCCGCGATGACGGCGGAATTCCAATCGGCTGTCTTGCGGCAAACATAATGGGCGAAACCCTCTCAAAAAGAATCGCACAAATTTCTTTTGGTTCTTCTGACTCTCATGTTCAGGTAATCAGCCGGAAATCCGGCCACACGGTCGCTTCAACGGATTTCAATCAAGTTCTGGAATTTCAGAGCGTAAACGAAGACGCTGACGAAGGCGTAAAACCTGTCCTTGAGCGAGTTATGGCAAGCGAAACAGGCAGTATGCCTTTCGTAAATCCCGCGAACGGAATGAAAATGATTGCAGCCTATCGCCCCGTACCTGGAACTGACTGGTCTGTTTTCGGTGCCTGTGGCTATGACGATTTTTATTCTGACATCGGGCGAATGAGCAATTTCATTGGAATTCTGGCATTGATTATGATTGCTGTCGCTTTCTGTGCCGTAGGCGCAACTATGTCAATCAGCTTAAAACCCCTGACAAAAGTCAGTGCCGCAATCGATGATGTTGCGTCTGGAGATGCGGATTTAACAAAACGAATCGAAAACAAAGGACAGGACGAAGTTTCCGATGTCGTTTCGGGCTTCAACAAATTTATCACTAAGCTTCAGGAAATTGTTTCCCAAATAAAAGACTCAAAAGAAAAACTTGGGGGAGCAGGAACAGACCTGCAGTCAAGCACAGAAGAAACTGCGTCCTCAATCACTGAGATTTTGGCAAACATCGAGTCGGTTCACTCTCAAATTACTAACCAGTCAAATTCCGTTCACGAAACGGCGGGTGCCGTAAACGAGATTGCCTCAAACATTGACTCCCTGGAAAAAATGATTGAAAAGCAAAGCTCAGGAGTTAGCGAGGCGAGCGCGGCGGTTGAAGAAATGATTGGAAACATCCGTTCGGTAAACGCCTCAATGGAAAAAATGTCCGCTTCATTCAACGAGCTTAATTCAAGCGCCCAGAACGGTGCTCAACTACAGCATGAGGTAAACGAAAAAATCGAGCAGATAAAAAACCAGAGCGAAACATTACAGGAAGCAAATGTCGCCATTGCCGCAATCGCTGAGCAGACAAATCTTCTCGCTATGAACGCGGCTATTGAGGCGGCTCACGCAGGAGAAGCGGGAAAGGGCTTTGCCGTCGTCGCTGACGAAATTCGAAAGCTCTCAGAAACGAGCGGCCTTCAGTCAAAAACAATCGGGGAGCAGCTTACAAACATCCAGAACTCAATTTCAGGCGTCGTTCACGCAAGCATCCAGTCAAGCGAAGCATTCGGCTCTGTGACAAACAAAATCAAAGAAACTGACGAACTTGTGCGCCAGATTAAGGCCGCAATGGAAGAGCAGAACGAGGGCAGTCAGCAGATAAATCAGGTTCTTCACGCGATGAACGACTCAACTCTCGAAGTAAAAACGGCGGGTCAGGAAATGGCCGAAGGAAACAAAGCCATACTCGAAGAAGTGCGCAATTTGCAGGATGCCACTGGCGTAATGCAGGACAGTATGAAAGAGATGAGTATCGGAGCGCAAAAAATTAACGAAACAGGCGAAACTTTAAGAATTATCGCAAATCAGCTGCAGGGCTCAATTTCTGAAATCGGCGGACAAATCGACCAATTCAAGGTTTAAAGTCGCCTTGAGCCTGCTGTTGTTATTTTCCGAAGCACAGAACCCATTTTCCTGTGTATTCGGAAGTATAATAATCCTGAATATAGCTTTTGTTCCAGGACATTTCGTAATAAAGACCAGCCCAGAGATGCGCAGATTTTTTTCGCGTATTTTTACTGGGCTTTAATATTTCCCCGCCATAGCGAAGAGTTATCGTGTGAAGCGAATAGCTTTCAATGTCATCGTCTCCAGAGCCGATTGCACGCAAATCAAGGTGCTGATAACTCATAAGAGCCTTTAGCCTCACATATCTGAAAAAATCAATTGCGATTGTCTGCTGAACAAGCGGAAAAGAAAGAGAGCGATATTCTGTCGAGCCGTCAGAATATACAGTCTGCCCCTCGTTTAAATAATATGTTGTGTCTGAATCAACCTGCATTGATACTATAAACGCTGGAACAAAAAAACCTTCAAATGTAGCAGAAATATATTTATGAAGGGGAACATTCAAAGAATAGCCGAGAGCCGGCCCGATTATGTGATATTTTTGAATTGAGCCGTTGAGTAAAAATCCAGAGATTGTTTCGCTCGTAACATCGCTGTCAAGCTGAAAAAAAGAACGCGTGTCCGTATTGTTTTCAAGTGAAAAAAAAGCGCCTGTGTCACCCTTTAAGACTGAATACCGGTAGTAAATTCCAATTTGAAACTGTGTAAAACGGCTTTTTGCGTCTATGCTGCTGTCCCCATAAAAAAGCACTAACGGAAACGGCGTCACTGTAATTGAGCGGACCTCCTCCTTTGCAAGCGAGGAAGTTGTTGTGGTTGATGTCGTGTAGTGGTCATATTCAATGCGAAATCTTTGTGCAAAGCCATCTGACCAGTCATAGTCAACAGAAGCAAAAACCATACTTCCGTGTCGGTGAGGCTCAGCCCCGAAATCAATTCTGACAGGATATTTGTCATCAAGCAAATCTCGCAGAAAATAAATTGCGTTAAACTTCGGTTCTTCCTGCTTTGGCTCTTCCTGTGCGTAAAGATTAAAAAAGAAAAATGATAGAATCGAAAAAAGAAAAATCCTGCGAATTCCAAGCAACATAATTTCATTATAAAGTGAAAATCAAAATATGAAAAGTTAGGGACAGTTCGCAACATTCAAAGTATGAGTCATTGCCTTAAGCCCCCCATTTTAATTTTTCAAAATCTGTGGTACTCTTTCTAAGTTTTTGGGAGGATTTTTATGTCTATTTTTCAGGCGATAATTTTGGGCGTTTTGCAGGGAATCGCGGAGTTTTTGCCAATTTCTTCAAGCGGTCACTTGGCTGTCGCGCAGCATCTTTTTGGGCTAAATGAAGTGCCTCTCTTGTTCGATGTCATGCTTCATTTGGCAACGCTTTTAGCCGTCGTCCTCTATTTCAGAAAAAAAATCGCGCGTCTTTTCCTTATTTTATTCAGATGGATTTTAAAAAGGGAGATAGGCACCCCTGCAACGCCCCCTCTCTCAGCTGAAGCCGACCTCTTAACAGGCTCGGATGAGAGAGGCAGAAAAACAATTCTCGCAGTTATTTTTGCGACCTTGGTAACAGGAATAATTGGAATCGTCACAAGCAAATTTATTCCAGACCTGCCGATTAAAGTCACTTGCGCGGGCTTTTTGTTCACCGCCCTTCTGTTGATTTTTAGCGCAAAATGGGAAAAAAGACAAAGAGCGCGTAATATCGAGTCCCAGGCGGAACAGCTTCCGGCAAAAGGCATTTCCATCCTGCAAGCGCTTTTCATCGGCTTTATGCAGGGTGTCGGAACTTTACCAGGAGTCAGCCGCTCAGGCTCAACGATTGCCGGCGCTCAGCTTTGCTCAGTCAACCGTGAAGCCGCCGGCGAATTTTCATTCATCGTTTCGATTCCAGCGATTTTGGGAGCATTTGTCCTCGAAGCAAAGGATTTAGGCGAAGTTTCGTCACAGATTGGACTTCTTCCAGTTTTGTGCGGCTGTCTCGCCTCTTTTGCCTGGGGCTACCTTTCGCTCTCACTCCTTATGAAGCTTATCAAAAAAGGAAAGCTTGAATGGTTCGCCCTTTACCTGATTCCGCTCGGAATTTTGGGATTAATCTTTTTTTAGTCGATAGAGCCTGCGCTGTAGAGCGCATCGCAATATTGGCATGCGTACTGAGACTTTTCGCGGTTCACCAGCTTAAATGACGGAGGCACATAGCCTTCGGTGACAGTAATGCAGCGCGGGTTTTTGCATCTGATAACATTGTCAACCTTTTCGGGCAGCTCCATCTTGATTTTGCGGACTATTTTTTCGTCCTTAATGACATTTATGGAAATATTCGGGTCAATAAAGCCCAAAACAGAGTAGTCAATGTTTATGATGTTGTCGATTTTGATAATGTCTTTTTTTCCGGATTTTTTTGAAGCTACATTCATAATGAGCGCGCATGAAAAATCCGCCTTATCCAAGCCCAAAAAGTGAAAAATCTGAGGACCAAAGCCCGCCTTAATGTGGTCAATTACAAGTCCGTTTTTAATAGTATCTACATTTAGCATTTTAAAATTCCTTACGAGCTATGATTCTACCACAGATTAAAAAAAAATTCTCTAAAGTTTAATTGTTTTTTCACCGAAATTTATATTGTACCGTGCAGTACAGGATGTGTTCTTTTTGAACACAACATCCAGACACCCTGTACTTAAGAAAAAGTTGCTTGTAGCTGTGAAATGCAAGCCGCGATTTTTCGGTCTCCATGATTTTGAAAGACAAAGAGCGTGTAAGGCTTTTTGTCTTTTTTTTTGCCATAGGGATTGAGAACAATCGTTGTCGTTCCCTATACTTTTAATCTCGGCACAAGCTTTAAAATTGTCTCAAGGGCAAGTTTTCTTTCTTCTTCGCTTGAAAATAAAATCAGATTTTCCCGTCCGTCATTCATCAGTACACGAAGAGTCTTAAAATCTACCTGGGTTGTCTCTTCATCATTTTCGTAAGAAAGGGTCGGAAGAGAATAAACCTCGCTCCAATAAACGGCACTGGTTCCAGAAATAAGCATTTTTTCATAGATTCCGCCTTTACCGCTTCCAGAGGCTTCGCGCGCAGAAATTTCTGTTGCGACAAGGGCTGTTAAAAGCAAAACAATATTTACAAACCAGCTGTAATTTCGCAAAGGAACGACAAGAAGAAGGATAAATGCCGCCACAGCGATTGCAATCCATTTTTTTGAAGACTTTACATTAAGCGGAAGAATCAGCTTTCCCGCCTCACGCAAGATTTTTTTCCGTCGAAAAGGAATCGTGCATAAAATCACAATGTAAGAGAAAAGAGAAAGGGCCAGCATAGAAAAATAAAGGATTTGTTCGATTGTCATAAATTTATCCAAAGTTTTAGGGTTTTTCGTGCGCTTTCAAAGGCAAGCGGAACTGAAGCCAAGTCCTCTTCGTTTCGGATTAAAACTTCCTCAAAGCCGTCAACCTCGCCTTCTTGAGCCTTTAATTTTGCATTTTCGGGCAAAACTGCCTCAAAGAAAATATCACAGGTTTTATATCTGATATTTTTGTAGTCGTAAGTGTTGGGAAAAGACGCTATGTATTTTAATGAAACTGGCTCAACGCCGATTTCTTCACGACATTCGCGGATACACGCTTCTTCCGCGCTTTCATCTGGGTCTACAAAGCCGCCTGGAAAAGCAAGAAAACCTTTCCGCGGTTCTTTCCCGCGTTTTTCAAGCAGGATTTTGCCCTCACCATTTTTTATGACAAGCCCGACAGCCGCGGCGACATTGTTGTAGAGGTCAAAGCCACATTCTGAGCAGAGCCATTTTCGCATGTTCACATTTTTTATATTTTTCGAGCCACAGGACGGGCAAAAATTAAAATCATTCATAGGCTAATAATACATAATTTTGTAGTCGTTGAAGGGCATAAAACCGCAGTTTTTATAGACATTGATTGCGGTCATATTTGTTTTTTTAACAAAAAGAACGATAGTTTTTCCTTCGCTTTTAAATCGTTCTGTCAGCGTTTTTACCAGGTGAGTCGCAATCCCATGATTCCTGAATCCCATCTCTGTAAAGATTCCTCCCAGCTGAATGCAATTCTGCCCCCTCGCATTGATAGAAGCCTTTCCAACGATTTTACCGCTGTGTCTGACGGCAAAAACCTCGCCGCTTTGAATGTTCCTGCGAAGCAAGATTCTAGTGTTTTTTTCGTTGAATTTGCTTTTATCTACGAGGACTTCTTCAAGCTCATAAGCCTTTTGAATCGGAAAAATTGCGTCAAAATCTGAGTCCTTACAATCGAAAACCTCACAACTTGAAAGAAAAGCCCGCTTTTTGGGGTCATTTTTTTCGAAGGTAAAAGCCTCGTTGAATTCCATAAGGGCATATTCTGTTTGCGCTTTAGGAACTGTGCCAAACCGCTTTAGGAAGATTTTTGCGATTGCGTCGGTATATTTTTGCTCGCCGATAATGCTGAAAAGTTTTTGAGGGCCATTCATTGCAAAATATTCTTCGACAATCGGAAGAATTGAGTCGCTTTCAAGACAGTGTAAAATCTGTCCGCCAGATGAAATTGACAGCACGCCCCATATTATGTTTCGTTCATCAATTATATAGACGATTTTCGTATCGTTTTTTAAAAATCTGGAAACAAGAGAAACGCATTTATGCTCGTTCGTAAGGAGAAAATTCAGAATATGCTGCCGAATCTGAAGACTTCCAGGCCCGCCATCACTCATAAGTTCAAAAATAAACATTGGCAAATTATACCACATTTATAGGTTTTTGTGTTATAATATTTTTTATGAGCAAATCTTCTATCTTAGTTATCTACAATGCGATTCTTGTTGATTCAAAGCTAAACACGCCTGGTTCCCTTGTAGTCGTTGACGGAAAAATCAGGGCAATTTTGATTGGTGAATGTAAAACTGCAAAAAATGCGCTTCAATGTGCCGCAGCGATTCTTTCAGACATCGACTCTTGTTCTGAGCCGGAATTTTATGACGCAAAAGGACTTACCTTAATGCCGTCCTTCATCGATATGCATGTTCACTTTCGCTATCCGGGGCAAACTCAAAAAGAAGATTTGGATTCAGGTCTTCATGCAGCCGTAGCCGGCGGGTACGGAACGGTAGTTCTTATGCCAAATACAAATCCGGTAGTTTCAGACAAGGCACTTGCAAAAAAAATAATGGAAGAAGCTCACTCAAAAGGGCTTGCACGGGTATTTCAAACCATAAGCATTACAAAGAATTTTGAGGGGAACGATACAAACGAAATTTCAAAGCTCACCGCAAATGAATTCCCGGTAATTTCAGAAGACGGCCATGATGTAAGCTCCGCCGCCGTTATGCTCGAAGGAATGAAAAAAGCCGCAGAAAAAAATATAATCGTAAGCTGCCATTGTGAAGATCCATCCCTGGCGCAGGCTGCCCGTCCTTACAGGGAGCGGGCACTTGGTTTTATGGCACAGTACGGAATTCCTGCCGGAAAAGTGAATGTCGAAACGCCGAATGTGCCAAAGGCAATTCAGTTTGAAATCGACGGAAATTTAACAAAGGCAAATTCTTTGCTTGCCCTCGCAGAGGACACGGCTACAATCAGAAACATCGAAATAGCAAAAAATGCCGGCTGCCATGTTCATATCTGCCATTGCTCGACAAAAGCAAGCATGGACGCAGTTCGTCGTGCAAAAGAAGAAATCGCAAACGGGGCCCCCAACAGCGGCTTTAATTGTACGGTCGAGGTCACTCCTCATCACTTAGGGCTTGTCGGAACGGACAGCCCGAACATCCGCGCACTTGTAAATCCGCCGCTCAGAAGCGATGACGACAGGCGCGCCCTTATCGAAGCCCTTCGTGACGGAACGGCTGACGCAATAGCGACAGACCATGCGCCTCACACGCAGGAAGACAAGGCAAAGGGCAGCCCCGGCTTTTCTGGAATCGAAACGGCATTCGCAGTCTGCAACACAGTTCTCGTCAAAAAAGAGGATTTTTCACTTTCACGGCTTTCACGGCTGATGAGCGAAAATCCGGCAAAGCTGCTTCGTCTGCAGGCCGGACGGCTGAAAATCGGCTACAATGCAGATTTAGTCCTCGTAAATCCAGATGAAGAATGGATTGTAAACAGTGAAAATTTCCAGAGCAAGGGAAAATCAACTCCACTCGAAGGAAAAAAACTCATAGGAAAGGTTCATGCGACCTTTTTTGGCGGAAAGCAAGTATTTTAAAAATGCGTAATTGTAATTTGCACAGATTTTTTATTTTTTTGACATTCGGTTTTCTCACAGTTTTTCAAGCTTTTTCTCAATCAGGCGAAAAACTTTTGCGTTTCAAATACAAGGCCGGCGACAACTACCGGGTTCTTTCTACCGTAAACGAAACAGTAAAAGTGAACGGACGGCTAAATCACACGGCAGAAATAATAAACCGTGTTTCAGCTCATATAAGCGAGGTAGACAAAAACAACCGAGGTCTTAACGAAGCGACTTTTACCACCATGGAAAATTCAAAATCTGCCTCAAACACAGGCACCCTGACTTACGGCGAAGAATACGAAAGCAAATACTGGCGAAGCGAGAGGGGAATTTACGAAATCTCAAATGAATATTTTATGCCCGTAGTGCGCGATGTGCCGACATTCCCTGAAAAAGCCGTAAAGCCCGGCGACTCCTGGACTGCAAACGGACATGAAGCTCACGATTTGCGAAGAACCTTTGCCAACGACGAGCCCTTTAAAGTGCCTTTCACAGCGACCTACACTTATCTTCGTGATGAAGAAGGCGTTTCATCGGACTCAAAGCACGAAAAGAAGACATTTCAGGTGCTTTCAGCAAAATACTCCCTTTCTTTTGAAGCGCCGATTCCCGAAAATTTTTACAACTACATCGACGATTTTCCTGTAACAACAATGGGATATTCAAATCAGACAATCTGGTGGGACAACGAAAAAGGTCAGATTGACCACTACACTGAAGATTTCAGAATCATTATGGAAACATATCTCGGAAATCAGTACGATTTTCAGGGAAAAGCCCATGCCGAAGTAACAGAATTTGAGCGGACAGCCACAGAAGCGGTTTTGGCGGAAGTTCTCGAAAAGGTCAAGGATTTGGACCTGCAGGATGTTTCTGTCACAAAAAGCGAAAAAGGCCTTACAATTTCTGTCGAAAACATTCAGTTTAAGCCGAATTCAGCAGAGCTTTTGGAAAGCGAAAAGCAAAAAATCGACAAAATCGCAAAAATCATCGAGAATTACCCTAACGACCTTTTAATTTCAGGTCACACGGCACTTTCCGGAACAGCCGAAAGCTGCCAGATTTTAAGTGAGGAGCGCGCGGATTCTGTCGCAAATTATATGATTAAGACAGGAGTCCGTGACAAATATCACATTTACACGCAGGGCTTCGGCGCACGAGTCCCAATCGCCTCTAACGCCACCAAGGAAGGAATGGCAAAAAACCGCCGTGTAGAAATCACTATTCTGGATAAATAAAAATGAAATCACCCCTCACAACGCTCTGTTACATCGAAAAAGACGGATGCTACTTAATGCTTCACCGAGTCACCAAAAAGAACGACATAAATCACGACAAATGGATTGGTGTCGGCGGACATTTTGAAGGCAAAGAAAGCCCGGAAGACTGCCTTTTGCGCGAAGTAAAAGAAGAAACAGGCCTGACTCTCACAAAATATCAGTTTCGTGGAATCGTAACCTTTGTTTCGGACGATGACGAAGCCGAATATATGCATCTTTTTACAGCAACGGAATTTTTCGGTGACATAATCGACTGCAACGAAGGAAAGCTCGAATGGTATCCAATCGACAAAATAGACGACCTTGAGCTTTGGGAAGGAGACAAAATCTTTTTTAGGCTCTTAAAAGAAAAGGCTCCATTCTTTTCACTAAAGCTGGTCTACAAAAAAGGCGTTCTGACACAGGCAATCCTTAACGGCGAAAAAATCAAGCAGGACTGGCATTTCGATCCGCACTTGCCCTAAGCAAAGCGAAGACTCTGGCAAAAAATCTCTTTACAAATATCTAAGAATTTTCTTATAATTCAAATAAAGGTTTCAGAACAGAAAGCGGCCTTGAGTGAGTTTATGAAAAAAATATTCTTTTTGTTTTTATTTCTGTCTGCGTTTTCTCTTTTTGCTGAAAGCACACGAGTTCACACGATTCATTTTTCTTTTCCGATTGAGGCCCGCACTTTAAACAAAACGAATTCCCTTTCAAGGAAATATCTTGATTTAGATTCTAATTTTAAGGCCTCATATTTAGGCGGGTGCTTAAACTGGAACAAACTGATTTTTCGCGAAAACGGGCTTGCTCTTTTGTTTGGAGTTGGAACAGGAGCAGATTTTGCGAAAATTCCAGATTTATCATCAGATTTTTTTGAGGGATTTTTGATTTCTGGAAAATTTGGATTAGGATTCGCTCCTGTAAAAAACAAAAAAATCATTCTTGCATTTCACGGCTTTGTTGGCTTGGATTTAAGGATTCTTGACCTCGAAACAAAATACAAGGTTGCGAATATTTCAGACGAAATGAATTACAGGCTGGAAGAATTTAATTTTACTTCTGGCTTTGACGGAATTTTTCTTGTAAAATTAACTGAGCGTCTCGGCCTTTTTTCTGCCCTTGACATTTCGACAGTTTTTGCCGGTCACGGCTCAGTTGAAGTTTCAAGGACAAACGATTCATCATCAGATTATGGAAGCAAAGAACTCAAATACAAAAATATCCTGAACGGAATTAACATTGTCCCAAGAATCGGGCTTTGCTGGGGGTACTAATATGAAAGATAAAATTCACTGGACTTGGAAACGCATTGTCACGACAATCTGCACAATACTCGGAATCGGAACGCTCACATCTTGCTACGGCATGATTGAAGATGATTATGAATTCGATATTTACGGCACTGTCACGGGCAAAATAAACGGAACAGAGACCGCAATCAAGGGAATTGCAGTTGCCATTTCAAAAACTGGCAGTGACAATGATAAAATCACTCTGACAGATTCTGACGGCTGGTTTGAATTCAGAGAACTTACAGAAGGGACATACACCCTGACCTTCAATGACATCGACGGCGAGAAAAATGGAAAATTCAAACAATATACAAGAGATGTAACCCTTAATGATGATTACAATCCGAAGATAACACTTGAATCTGCCGAATAAAATGAAAAATCTTCTTGTTAAGCAAGCGATTTTCCGCCTTTACCGCAACAAGGAAATAAAAAAGCACGAGTTGCGCTATCTTTTTTGGGAATGTACGCTTCGCTGCAACCTCAGCTGCCTTCATTGCGGAAGCGACTGCCTTAAAACAAGCGGAATTTCCGATATGCCGGTAAAAGATTTCGTTCGCGTTCTTGACGACATAAAGGCGAACAATCCTTACAAAAATCTGACGGTCTGCATTACAGGTGGAGAGCCACTTTTGCGCTCAGATTTAGAAGATGCGGGAAAGGAAATTAAAAAAAGGGGCTTTCGCTGGGGAATCGTTACGAACGCACTCGCACTCACACCACAGCGTTTCGTTTCTCTTTTAAATGCGGGACTTTCTTCTCTCAGCTTTAGCATCGACGGCTTTGCAGAAGAACACAATCATCTGCGTCAAAACAAACATTCCTTTGAAAAAGTGAGTGAAGCAATCAAGATGACACTTGACTTTCAAAAGCAGTTTCCCTCTCGCCTTGCTTTCGATGTAATCACCTGCGTTCACGGGGGAAATCTTTCGATTTTACGGGACTTTCGTGACTATCTGATTTCTCTTGGAGTGAAAAACTGGCGGATTTTTTCAATTTTTCCAGAAGGCCGGGCTTCAAAAAACAATCTCGCGCTTACAAACGAAGAATATCGCTCTTTGATGGATTTTATCGCCGAAACCCGGAAATACAAAACCATTGACGGAAAATCAATTCACTTAAACTATTCATGCGAAGGATATTTGGGAGATTATGAGCTTAAAGTACGGGATTTTTTCTTTTTCTGTCGGGGTGGCGTAAATGTAGGAAGCGTAATGTGTGACGGAAGCGTTTCTGCCTGTCTTTCCGTGCGCGCAAAAGCTTTTATCCAAGGAAATATCTACGAAGAAAATTTTGAATTTATGCGACTCTGGAACGAACGATACCAGAATATGAGGGACAGAAGCTGGACAAAGGTCGGCAAATGCAAAGGCTGTAAAAAATGGAAAAACTGCCTCGGTAACGGTCTTCATCTGCACGAAGACGCCGTTTCTGAGCCTGTCAGATGTAACTGGGAACTTTTATCTTAGGGAAGTGCTGATTAACACTTGAAGCGATTAATCAGCACTTCCCGTCAAACTGCCGTAACTCTCAATTGGCTTTGCCAAAAGAGTTACGGACAGTTAGCAACATTCAAAGAGAACACTGATTAATTCGCTATCGAATTAATCAGTGTTTCCTTAGAAAACTTCTCAAATCATATTCTCAAATCTCCTTATTTTTGATACTATGTATAGAAATGTCATACATTGGAGTTAAAAATGAAAGAACTTTCTAAGTTGATGGATTTTAGGCCAAGCATTAAGGTGGTTGATGCAACCCTTCGAGACGGTGGTTTGGTCAATGATTTTTTCTTTCCTGAAGGATTTGAAAAGGCACTTTACGAGGCAAATTTAAAAGCTGGCGTTGATTATATGGAATTCGGCTATCGCGCCGACAAAGAAATGTTCGATGTTGAAAAATTTGGTCCTTGCAAATTCTCAAGCGATGATTTTATCCGCTCTGTTGTCGGTGAAAACGACACAGACCTTAAAATCGCGATTATGGCAGATGTCGGCAGATGTAACTACAAGGCCGACATTCAGGAGAAAGCAAACAGCCCTGTAGATTTGGTTCGTGTCGCAACATATCTTCACCAAATGCCAGGCGCTATCGATATGATTGAGGACGCAAAAAAGAAGGGTTACGAAGTTTCTTGCAATATTATGGCAATCTCAAATTCTCAGGAATCTGACCTTAAAGTAGCCCTCGACTTAATCGGTAAATCTCCTGCAGATGTAATCTACATCGTTGACAGCTACGGTGCCCTTTATCCTGAGCAGATTGCCCGAATCGCAGACCTTTACGGTGAATTCGCCGCAAAATACGGCAAAAAGCTTGGCATTCACGCTCACGACAACCAGAAGCTCGCTTTCGCAAACACAATCGAAGCCTGCGGAGATGCAGTTGACTATCTCGACGCAACTTATGGAGCCATGGGACGAGGAGCCGGAAACTGTGCTATGGAGCTTTTGCTCGGCTTTTTGCGAAATCCAAAATACAATCTCTTCCCTGTCCTAAAATTCATCGAAGAAAAAATGAACCCGATGAAGGCTTCCGGAGTCGTCTGGGGCTACGATTTGCAATATCTTATGACAGGCGTTCTAAACCAGCACCCGCGCACTGCAATCCAGTTCACAAAAGACAAGCGAACAGATTTCTGCGAGTTCTACAAAGAAGTCACAAGTCAAGAGTAAAATTATTGGCATAAGATTCTCGCCTTGCTTTAGGGGCTGTCCCAACAGCCCTATTACTGACAAAACATCGTCTTTGTGCTAGAATCTTCTAATATGAAAAAATCAATTTTATTTTCAGTTTCTTGTTTTATTCTTGCCTTTTTATCTTCTTGCAATGTAACATCTTCAAAAAATGTCCTCAAGATGAATGTTTCCTCTGAGCCGGATTCTTTTTTCCCCTGGGAGTCAGCAGCGGCCGACACTGCGGCAATTTACTATAATATTTTTGACGGACTTTTCTCTTTTGACGAGCGCGGAAAAATTCACCCTGCCCTCTGCACCTCTTATGAAATTTCAGACGACAAACTCACTTACACATTTCATTTGCGCCAAGGCGTAAAATTTCACAACGGAGAACCTTTTTCAAGTGCTGATTGCCTCTACACTTACGAAAATCTTGCCGGCTTAAACGGCGCCCCCGTCAAGTCTGATATGATGGCACGCTCAATCGACTCAATTTCAGCTCCAGACGAAAAAACCTTTATCATCAAGACAAAAAACAAGCTCGGTGGATTTCTGGCACTCAACATCTGCCCAATTTTACCAGTTGGCTACACGAATCACGCAGAGCACCCGATTGGAACAGGCCCTTACAAATTCGTTGAATATCAGCTTCATCAAAAGGTCGTTCTCGAAAAAAATGACGAATATTGGAACACAGAATTTGCTCCAAAAATACCTAGAATCGAAATTCTTGTGATGAGCGACGAAAATGCGATTCTATCTGCATTGCAGACAGGGCAGCTGGATATTGGGCAAATGCTTTCTGCAGAAAACGCAAAAACTCTCGAAAAAAAATTCCAGCTTTTTTCAGCCCCTCAGAATATGGTTCAGGTTTTGGGCTTAAATAACTCGGTAAAACCTCTCGATAACCCCCTCGTCCGTCAGGCAATTACAATGGCAATAGACAAGGAGGAGGTTATTGAAGGTGCAATGGGCGGTTTCGGAACTAAGCTTTACAGCAATTTTTCACCGATTTTAGGTGAGTATTACAACGACAGGCTTTCAGAAATCTACAAAAATGACATTTCGCTCGCAAAAAATCTTCTCGTCTCTCAAGGCTATGGAAACGGCTTTGATTTGGAAATCACCGTTCCAGGAAACTACAAAATTCATGTTGACACTGCGCAGATTATTGCAAAGCAGCTCGAGAAAATCGGAATCCGTGCGACAATCAAAACAGTAGAATGGACGACCTGGCTCGATCAGGTTTACACAAAATTTGACTATCAGGCGACTGTAATTGCTTTTGGCGGAAAGCTTGAACCAAGCGAAGTTTTAAGAAGATACTACTCAACATACAAACGAAATTTCACCAGATTCAATAACGCAGCCTTCGACGAAACCTTTGACAAAGCGGAGATTGAAACCGATCAGTCAAAGAGAATCAGATACTACAAATATTGTCAGGAAATTCTTACTAAGTCCGCACCTGCCGTCTTCATCTCTGACCCGAACAACACAGTTCTTTTAAGAAAAGATGTGCGCGGCTACAAAACATACCCAGTTTTATTTTACAATTTCGCCCAAATGAGGTACGAATAAGCAAAAAAGACCTGCCCTGCCAAGTCGAATTTCGACTTTTGCATTACAGTGAACGGAATAAAAGCAGTGGCGTTGCCGACACATCCTTGTGTCTGATTTTTCCTAAATATAACAAAAAATTATTGTCTCTGATTGCCGAAAATACCGAACTTCAAAATCCCTCCTTGGATTTTGAAGATTCGTACGAGAATTTTCGTTCGAAAATTCTCTCTGTCTTTTTGCCTGCCTCGTGCAGGCGGTATTTCGACAAATTTTGCCTCTAGTGAACATTTTTTTCGACTTCTAACGATTTTTACTAAATTATAACAGAATTTTATCGAGCTTCATTGCCGAAAATCGCTTTTTTTCTCATTACTCATATTGGGTGCGGGGAAGGAGTTTTTTATGGAAAAATCACGGGAATCTTTATCCCAGAGCTGGGAAAACCTGACATTTGCCAACAACTTTTTGTTTTGCAAAATTCTTGAAAGCGACAAGGAGCTTTGCCGTAAGCTTTTAGAGCTCTTGCTGCATATCAAGATTGACCACCTGGAATTCCCGGAGACGGAAAGGACAATGCAAGGGTCGATTACTTCAAAGTCAGTGCGTTTTGATGTCTACACAAAAGGTGATAACAAAATCTTCGACGTAGAGATGCAGACAACAATAAATAAAAGCCTTGCCAAGCGCTCGCGATACTATCAAAGTGTCATTGATATGGATAACCTTTCAAAGGGCGAGCAATATTCACGACTGAAGGATTCATACATCATTTTTTTGTGCCTAGATGACCCGTTCGGTAAAAATCTTCCGGCTTATTTCTTCGAAAATGTTTGCCAGCAGGACGAATCCGTAAAACTGAATGACCGAGCTTTTAAAGTCTTTTTTAATGCGAGGGAATATGATAAAATGAAATCCGACGAAGAGAAATCTTTCTTCAAATTTCTGCGCGGCGAAGAAGCAACAAGTGAATTTACAAAATCCATTGAGGAAAAAGTAAGTCGTGCAAAGGAGAATCCACGGATGAGACAGAATTTTATAACATGGGAACAGGCAGTCGCTGAAGAAGCGGAAGGCCGCGCTATATCTATAGCAAAAGATATGACTAAGCAGGCAAAACTAGAGTCCGCCCGAAAACTGCTTGCAATGCACCTTGGAACCCATGAGCAAATCGCAGAGGCAGAGGGTCTTTCCGTACAAGAAGTCAAAGAGCTTACTCAGGCGTCACCAGTTTGTAACGCAATTTAAACAAAAAAAGCCAAAGCCCCAGCTTAAGACGAGGAAGGTCTCAAGTTGGGAAATCAACCTTACCAGAGGAAATGGTTTGGCTGACACTTCGGCGGGCTTTCCCGAAGTACTGGCATACGGGAGGAAAGCCATTTTTTTTATTGATTCACAATGCGTAATGCAGAATTAATGCAAGCACTACGAAGAAGATTTTATAGGGGAGAAGTCTCTCCCCTCGCGCACATTTCATCGTGCGCTCCCCTCTCTGCGGGGCGGCATTAAGTCGCTTCTCGCCCCGCAACGCCCCACTAGGATAATCCGTGTGACGGCCTGCCAGCTGTGAGAAGTGCGGAGAACCACAGATTACACAGTTGGCAGAGATTTTTTTTGGGTGCCCTGCTATTGTCTCCGCACGGCGGGGGAGTAAAAGAATATTACTTATAAGTAATTACTACTGCACAAACTGATGTTTGATTTGTACCTGAACCATTTGTCAACGTATAAGTACCTGCTTCAACATTTTCAATTAAAGTATTAACGTCCCATGATGTAGAAGAGTCAAGTTTCAACTTCTTATCACCATTTGCAACAAAATATACATCAGCTTTAGCCGGAAGTATAAATGTTATTGCGCTAGATGATTCCATCTTATATCCGGTAGTATAAGTTACACCGTCATAAGTAACAGAAATACCAGTTTTATGATGTGATCCAGCACCTGATATGATATCTGTATCAGCAAATTGTTGTGAATCAGCATCATATGCGACAGTAACAGTACCTGAATAAGAAACCTCTTTCCAAACAGCATACAAAGTAGTAGCAGAATCTGTAGTGATTTCTGCACCGTCTTCGTATACTACTTCGCCGTCTGCTGCTGTTGCCCAGCCGTCAAATTCTTTTCCAGAAGGTGCTGTCATTCCAAGAGCAGCAAATGCTGTAAGAGCAGTAGCTGCCCCGCTTTCAACTTCCTGAGTTGTTGTTGATCCGTCTGTACCGCCGTTTGCATCGAATGTTACTGTTACATAGGTTGCACTTGCATCTTTAACCAGTACGCTTATTGGCTCAGATGTATATTTTGTTGTTCCAACAGTATAGCTTGCAGTTACAGAGTATGTACCTGCTTGAACATAATTAACATCGGCAGCTGTAGCAGAAGAAGCGAATGAAAGGCTCAATCCTGTGCCCAGTGTTAATACCTCTTCATCAAAAGTAGTTGTCCATGTTACTGCACTTTCTTCAACAGTTTCTGTACCTTCTGTTACAGTTCCGAGAGTACCGTCTGCATATACAGGTGTAGAAGTTGATTTTGTCGGCTGTGTCAAAGTAGCTGTTGCAGTCAGAGTTTCGCCCTGAGTAGCAACTGCTGTGTAGCCGTCAGAAATAACAGGTGCAGAATATACTGCAGCTGTTGTCAATTTTGTTTCATGTTCAACTGCGCCTGGAAGAGTTGCAGGTTTTGATTCAACAACTGTAATACCATAAATATTTGCACCGTTAGTTGTGTCTGTTGATGTAATTGAAACATAACCGTCAGCATCACCTGTTACTTCTACATAAGTAGTAGAACAGCTTACATACGGTTCCCATACAACAGCCTCCCCTGCTCCAGTAAATGTTAGGTTAGATTTTCCACTTGCATTTGAAGCAAGATCTTTTACAGAACCACCGTCAACACGAAGAATCTTTGTTGCACCTGCACCTACTTTAAGTTTAAGAGCAACACCTGTTTTCTTATTGTATGAAAGACGGTTAGTCCATGAGTAACCGCTGGTACCTTCAACATAATCGTAAGTTTTAAATGTACCAGCTTTTACCTGAGCCTTATTGCTACTATCAGCAACCAGAGTCCATGTTCCGTCAGCTGCGGCTGTATTTTCAGTAATAGTTACATCAGCAGTTGCATTGCCGTACAAATCAGCAGCATCAAACTTAGTAAATACAATACTTGTATCAACATATTTTTCAACAACAACGCTCACTGTTGAAGATGCTGAGTAGTCGTCTGTTTCCTTGAAGCGGAACAAATATGTACCGTCTGAAAGGCCTGTAATCGGGCTTGCAGAAACAGAAGTGTAGGAATCCGCTGTGGAAAGTTTGTATTCAAGAGTTGTTACATCTGCAATATCAGAAATTGTGATTGTACCGTCATTCTGGTCTGCTGTTGTACAGGCAGTAGCAGTGAAATTTGCCACAAGAGGAGCAGCCTGACTTTCTTTTGTTGTTTGTGTAAGAGTGATTGAGTGAATCTTAAGTCCGCCAGAACCTGAACCACGGGCAAAACCAAGACATACAGTTTCACCAAGGGTAGCATTTCCAATAACAACATCTTCAGTTGTATAAGAAGCAGATCCTCCAATATCCCCAATGTCCTTAACGGCAAGGATTGTACCAGCTTCGTCAGTTGCCAAAATCCAGTAAGAAAGACCTGCTCCAAGAGTTTTTGTAGAAGCATCTGTCGAAATATTCAAGGTAATTGCATACTTTCCTGCTGCAGGAGTTGCAACCTTCACATAGTTTACCGGAGCTTTATCCCCAGTTGCACCTTCAATTATAGAAGAGAGATTTGCTCCAACTACAGGAACAGCAATTGCTGTTGAACCTGACATGTTTGTAGCAGAAACGATTGCTTTTGGTGTTGTTTTGCCAGTATCAATCTGCACAGCCATTTTAGAAGCCGCAGTAACTATAGAACCTTTACCACCCCAGATTGAATATGAACCTTCATCAAGTTTTGTAGAAGTTCCAGCAGAAGGAACAGGACTCATTGCATTAAGTTCTGCTTCTGTGATTTCTTCGGCTTTGTAGGTTACGGTTGAGGATTCATCTTCCGTTGGGTCTTCAGCTGGTTCTTGTGCTTCGCTTGAAACAGTAACGACAACATCGCTAGAGTCAACAGATTTGTCACCTTTTTTCGCCGTGACTTTTACGGTAACTGTTGAATAATCTGCCGCGTTAGTTGCGATTGTAAGTTTGATTGTAGATTCCGAGCTATCAGCAGCTGTTGCTTTTGAATCAGATGTGACTACCGAGCCTGTGACAGTCCAAGCGTAAGTTACGCCAGAAACTTTTGAATCTGTGACAGAAGCCGTGAATGTGATTTCAGAACCTTGCTTAGCCTTGCTGTCAACAGCGTTTGAAGAAAGAGTTACGCTCTTTAATTCCGGACTTGAATCCCCTCCGTCATCAGAAGAGCAGCTAGTTAAGTACCCCCCCCTACTACACAGACGAATAGTAAAGAGAAAAGGGTTGCCAATAATTTAGAAAATTTTTTCATAATTTTCCCCCTTTTTAAATATTTCACTGCCTTTACGACAGTTATGTCCTTTTTTAAACGCCACCTGAAATCTTGTTCCTCTTCAAAATTACAAATAACGACCCGTCATTCTGTTCCTCTCAAAATGGCGAATATAAATATTATATACAAACAGATTTGAAATAAAAATGCGACTTTTTGAACTTTTCCGACAATTAGCCGCTTTAGTTCCTTCAAACCTTCTCTCTTCAATTTTTTCGCAGCTTCTGATATACTTTCTTTACTATGATTATTGTATTAAAAAATGGCGTAACTGAAAGCGAAAAAAGCAATATCAAAAATGTCTTAGCGACTCATTCTTTTAAAATAAACGAGGTTAAGGGCGAAGAAAGCACGGTTCTCGCCGCTGTCGGAAAACTTGCAATGGACACTCGCGAAGTCGAGGTTTTGCCAGGAGTTGAAAAGGTCATTCCGATTTCCAAGCCTTACAAAATGGCAAGCCGTGAATTCAAGCCGGAAAACACTATCGTAGAAGTTCCAAATAACCGCGGTCAGATTATCCGAGTTGGCGGAAGCCGTCTTGTTGCGATTGCAGGCCCCTGTGCTGTCGAGTCCAGACAGCAGATGCTCGACGCGGCCAAGGCTGTAGCGGCAAGCGGGGCTACAATGCTTCGGGGCGGAGCCTACAAGCCACGCACTTCTCCATATTCATTCCAGGGCTTGGGCGAAGAAGGCTTAAAATATCTGAAAGAAGCCGGAGAAAAATACGGACTTCCTGTGGTTACGGAAATCGTCGCATCTGAATACATTCCTGTAATGAAGGATTATGTCGATGTTTATCAGGTCGGGGCGCGCAATATGCAGAACTTCGAGCTTTTAAAACGGCTCGGCGCTCTCGGTAAGCCTGTCATCTTAAAACGAGGTCTTTCTGCAACAATCGAAGAATGGCTCATGAGCGCAGAGTACCTTCTTTCCTCTGGAACTGACCGTGTTATTTTGTGTGAGCGCGGAATCAGAACTTACGAAAAGGCAACCCGAAACACCCTTGACTTGAGTGCAATTCCTGTTCTTCGAAGCATGACACACCTGCCAATCATCGTAGACCCAAGCCATGCTATGGGCGTTCGTGACAAAATTCATCCGATGGCAATCGCGGCGATTGCGGCAGGAGCAGACGGAATCATAGTTGAAGTCCACTGTCACCCTGAGCAAGCTCTCTCTGATGCGGCACAGGCTCTCTATCCTCAGCAGTTTGACAAAATCATGCGTGACATCGAAGCATTGGCTCCTGTTATGGGAAAAGAAGTCGCTCATATCCGATCAGCCGAATCTACAAAAAAAGAAGAAAAAATCTCTCACAAAAAGCCAATCTGCGTTTTTTCAGGCAAAAAAGGCGCTTATGCAGAACAGGCAATCGAGCATTTCTTTGAAGATTCCGTCGAGGCCGAGACAGTCAACTCATTCGATGAAATTTTCCAGGCCGTCGTAGACGGAAAAGCCGAATACGGAATGGTTCCAATCGAAAATTCAACGGCAGGCTCAGTCTACAATAACTACGACAACCTCACCCGCTACGAGGACATTTCTATCGTCGGAGCGCTCACTTTAAGAATCCAGCACTCACTTCTGGCTGTAAAAGGAGCAACTTTAGACACAATCAAAAATGTCTACTCTCATCCGCAGGGACTGGCTCAGTGCTCATCTTTCCTGAACACTCAAAAATGGCAGGCTGTGGACACAGTTTCAACAGCAACTGCGGCAAGCCTTGTTTCAGAAAAGGGAAGCATTGAAAATGCGGCAATCTGTAACGCCCGGAACGCAAAAATCTACGGTCTTGAAGTGCTCAAGGAAGGAATTCAGAACGAACAGAACAATTACACTCGCTTTGTAGTGATTGCGGCAAATCATCTTGAAGAGCCAGTCCAACAGTGGAGCGAGCAAAAACCAAATATGGCAAGCTTCGTCTTTACGACAAAAAACGAAGCCGGCGCTCTTTACGACGCTCTGGGAATCTTTAAGGAAGCAAATTTAAGCATGAACAGGCTCGAAAGCCGTCCAATCGCAGGTAAGCCATGGAAATACTGGTTCTACAGCGATGTCGTAATCGGTTCGGAGATTGACAATCCGGCGGAATATATTTCAAATTTTGCAGATAAACTCAAAACTGTCGCCGAGGATGTGCGAATTTTGGGTGTATATGCTGAATAAAGGGAACTTCGAAAAACTCGCCTTCGGCGATTTTCCGAAGTTCCCGACGAGTTT
>CALGGS010000048.1 GCA_937915735.1 uncultured Treponema sp. | reverse complement strand
TTCGTTCTCGGAAGTCGGCTCTGATTCTGTCTTTTTCTGCGCGAAGCTCGTCTGCATTGTCAGCATCAGAAACAAGAGCGTCAGCAGGAGTGCTTTCAATCTCATTCTTCTTTTCCTCTTTTGCCTTTTGTGCTTCGTCGTCCTTTCCGGCTGCTGGCTTTCTGAAAAGAAATGCTCCTGTCAGGATTCCGAGTGCGAACAAGCCGACGACTGCAAGGGCTGTTTTAATTGCTTGCAGGGCTTTCTTCATTCGTTCCGAACCCTTTTTGGATTTTAGACAGAACCGCCTCGTAACCGAAAACGGCGACAGCAAAAATAGCAGCCCAATAAAAGAGAGCCTGCTTCCAGATGTAAAATTCACCGAATGCCAGGGCAAGGGAAAACATCGCGGACAGCACTGCCGGCACATAAATCCTGTAGCCTTTGAGCCTGTCCTTTTTGTCCGCCTTCTTGATTGTTTCGGTGAGCATAACCGTAAGGATTGCCGCCGCAATGACGGCCGCGGGAAGGAATCGCGTCAAATCAACGCTCATACAATGCCTCCGTAAAAGTCCTCGATTACTTCGCCCTTGATTTCGTCGCCCGGCTCAATTCCCTCGTTTCTGAGGATTGCGTTGAGCCGCGCGAGGTCAGCAGACGACAGAATGAAACATCCCGCGCTCCATGCGTAATTGGTGTCCTGCCCGGTCTTGAAGCTGTAGCGGTCATGTATGAGCCACCGTCCGTTCTGGAAGCCTCCCTTTGTCGTCTGCATGGCTTCCCTGTTGATTTCCTGTCCGTCAAGGTCTTTTGTCCTGGTGATTGCGTGGATTTCTCCGTGGAATCTCCTCGGCTCGACAAAGCACCTGAGCGTGAATTCCCCCGGAGCCACCGTGTCGCCGTGGGGCATCCTGTCGCCTGGCATCTGGCTTTTAAAGCAGTAGTTGGCCACGGTCTGGGCGTGGCACTGGAAAATGATTTCCGAATTGTTCAGGAGCACCAGCAAATCAAGGCTGTTGTTCTTCCAGTTGTTTTCAAAGCTGTCAGGCTTGCCTGGGTCTGCCTTGAAATTGTAGCTTTGGCGGTTACGCCATATTTCTAGTCTGAGCATCGTTCACCTCTATGGGACAGACTAGCAGAAAAAAAGAGGACGCATGGTTTAACGGTGGTTAAAATATAATTTTCTTTGGGATACGCTACAGTTTATCTATCTTTTTTTTGCAAGGAGCGTAAGAATGGCTAATGAGAATGATTCGGATGAAGGCAGGGCTGTGATGCCTGATTACAGAGGATGCGTGTTTGCGGGAAGCAAGGACGGGGAAAGTTACGGCTTTTATCTTCCTGACACGGTCGTTGATGAGGCCGGAAACATCAGCCTTACAGATTATGTAGTGCTGACCGGGGATGAGCACATGGCTCTGATAGACGGACAGGGAAATGGCAAGCGGATTGTATTCCACAAAGGGGAAAAGCCGACCTTGGAAGAACCGCTGCCGCCGACCGGGGAGGAGCTTGCGGAGCAGATACGGCGGAAGCGTGACGGCATGATTGACGAGGTGGAGTGGCGGATTCAGCGCTACCAGCAGCAGACAGCTCTGGGCATTGCCACCAACGATTCCGAAGGAGTCTATGAGGAAATCCTCGCCTATGTGCAGGAACTGAGGGATATAACCAAGCAACCGGGATTCCCGAATGAGGTCGTGTTCCCGGAGCTGGCGGTATGAGCGAGAGGCGGCTTTGGCGTGACATTCACGCTGAGGCCGTTTTTTTTGTGTGAGAGAAAGTTAATATCTTTTTTTGATTAAAGTATTGACAATAAAATCAAACAGTAGTATATTATGACTATCAGGGCTGTTAGCCCGTAGTTCAATTCTTGTTTAAGGAGTAAGGTATGAAAAATTGGATAAAAAAATACCTGCGAGAAGTATCACTACTACTAATCGCAGGACTTATCCAAGTTCTTGTAGCAGTCGTGCTTAAATTGCTCGGCTACTAACGGGAACGGCAGGGGCGGAATTAAGACAGTCGCCCCTGTCAATAAATACTTTACTCCTAGGGAGCCCTTATGTCAAGGAAAAAAGAGATTCTTTTAATGGTGCTGAAATGCCTGTTGTACACGGTCATTGCCGCAGTGGTCGTGTTTTTTATCTGCAAAAAAACAGGGTGGTTGTAATGCCTAGAGGTGGAAAAAGAGAGGGTGCTGGTCGCCCTTTTGGAAGTACAAGCGTACACAAAGAAGACTCGCTTTCCGTTCAGGTGGCCGTCCGGCTTACCGAGGGCGAGAAGAAAAGGCTTGAGGAGCTTGCCTCTCAAAGCGGGCTTACGGTAAGCAAGTACATTCATAAGATTCTGGAAGAACACTTTTAACCGCCGTTAATACATTCCTGAACCTGCCCTGTGATAGAGTATTCATCGGGTGGAAGTTGGTTATCGGCTTTTGCCGTTTTTTACCCGTGCCCCGTGCGAGACCTCCCCGCGCGGGGTATTTTTTTCACAAGGAGCTGTGTATGAACAAAGAGACAACCTCAAAAATCATCGACTTTTACGAGAAGCTTGGCTTCACCGTCCGTGAAATCGGCCAGCGGAACATACAGGACAGCTGGCACAATGACAGATACATCATGGTGCTTGCAGAGAGAACCAAAGATATTGAAAAAGAACGGTTGCGGGAGCTTGAAGCAGAAAAAAGAAACGCCTCAAACCGTGACGACAGCAGGACTGCGGTTTAGTTACAAGTCTACGCTCACATTCAACTGTGTGGCGATTTTTTTTATCGCTGCACTTTGTTTTTTTATCAAGTGCCCAATATTGTAGTAATCTATAACACCTATTGATGTTCCACATGATGCACATTGAACACTCATAAGTCTGAAAGCAGAATCTTTTACTACAATTTCTTTTAATTCGAATTGAGTATGACCACATTTTGCGCAAGTTGTGTTTGCCATAATCTATACCTTCCTTATTTCAGAGTTTCATTCGCATTTATTCCCCGATACTCTCTTTGAGGAGCATTACTGCGGCTTGGATTGACAAGGCTGCGTTTTCCAGCATGGTTATCGCTGCCCTTGTGTTTGCTTTTCGTTTTGCTTCTGAGGTGGCAGATTCGGGAGTATCATTCTGATTTGGTTCATGCTGTTCTACCTGATGAGGCAGAAGGGCATTAAGAATGCTGACATCGTTCGCATCACAGGCACGACAAGCGGCCTTGTTTCCCTGTTCTGAACGGAAAAAGAAGCTCACTCCGTGTCTACTCTGCCACTGCAAAGCTTCTCGGCTATGCTGACATCGACTCGCTTCTTTCGGAAGCAAGAAGGAGGGCTGCATGACGGCTCGAAAATCCCATCAAAAAAAATCAAATCACAAGAAGAACTAATTATGGCAAACACAAAAGAATTTCTGGAAGACGCACAGGGCAGACTTGTTCCGGTCTCTGCAATCAAACCGATTGACCTTAAACGGCATGAGGCTGTCACCTCAATCATGGCTGACACATTCAAGGAGCGGGACAGGCTCGTTGAATTCAAGAAGTCAATCTGGCTTCGTGTACAGGACTTTCTTGCGGAATCAGCAAAGGACAGCGGGGCTAAGGGCAATGTAACGCTCACGAGCTTTGACGGTAAGTTCAAGGTAATGGTTGCCGTGAACGACACAATCCAGTTCAACGAAAAATTACAGGTTGCAAAGCAGCTGATTGACAAGTGCATAGCAAGCTGGAGCGAAGGGGCAAACGAAAACCTCCGTGCAATTGTGGACGACGCTTTCAATGTTGGAAAGAGCGGGCTTGTAAGCACGAGCCGCGTTCTTGGACTTCACCGCCTTAACATCAAAGACCCGACATGGAAGAAGGCAATGGACGCTATCACGGAATCAATGCAGGTGGCAAGCTCCAAGACCTACATGAGATTTTATGAAAGGCAGAGCGACGGCAGCTACAAGCAGATCCCGCTTGATGTTGCGAATCTGTAAGAGGGGGAATGCGTATGATGGGCTTTGTGTACAGGTGGGGAATGAGAATCAAAGACTTCGGTGAGCGCATTCGAAGCGGCAGGATCCAGCGTTTGGGGATAGCGATTCGGGATGCCGCACTCAGAATGGAAGTGAGGTAAAGCGTATGGAAAAGATGAATTCACAGGAACGGATAGTTGTGGAAATCATAAAACTTGCAGAAAACCATGCGGACGGGCTGTCAAACAAGGAGCTGGCTCGTCTTGTCGAAACTTCGGAATCGAATGTTTGCCGAGATTTGGCAATCATGGAAAAGCACGGGTGGCTGGCAAGAAACAACAGGGGCTTTTGGCGACTTTCGTCTGCTTTCGCTGGATTGGCAAATCAAATCGCAAAAGGATTTCAGACGGCAAGACTGGAGCTTTCCAAAGAAGAAGAAAAATATGCCACTGCAATGCGGTGATAAAAAGTGAGGTTACAACATGGGTAGAAAACCTTTAGAAGAATCAACAGATGAAAATATCAGAACGATGGACTTGGTGGCCCAGTCTGCTCAGAACGCCCTTCTGAGAAAAGAGGAGATAAACGCCCGCTTTCTTGAAGATGGTGAAAGTTACAGTCTTAATGCCTGTCTTGAAAAAGCAAAGGTTTATCAAGAACAGATGGCAAGCGGAATGCTTGGTCTTGGTGTTCAGCTTCTTTTGCTTAAAGTGAATGAAGGACACGGCAACTTTATGGCTGCCATTGAGGAACTGGGACTTTCTTCAAGGTCTGCGGATTATGCAATGTCTGCGGCAATGAAATTCGGAAATTCGCACACGTGTGCGAATTTGGAACATCTGGGCAATTCCAAAATTCGTGCATTGACAGTCCTTGACGATGACAGTGCACAAGACCTTGTAAATGGCGAGATTGTTGAAGGTTTGGGAAACCTTGACGATGTGGCAAAAATGACAGTTAAGGAACTGAAAGACACACTCCGTCAGCTTCGTGATGAAAAGGCGAAACTTGAAGAAGAGCACGCCAAGCAGATTGAAGCTGTTGAGAATGTTGTCCGCAAGAAGGAAAGCAAAATCAGCGAGCTTGAGATGGAGGTTGCCGGAAAGCAGCCGCCGACAAAAGAAGAGCTTGCCGAGCAGGCGCTCAAAGAAATCCGCAAGCAGATGATAATCCGCTTTTCTTCGATGAACGCCGAGCTTGACGAGCTGAACAGGCTTCTTGCAAGGGCGCAGGAAACAGAGGGCGTTACTGTTGACCAGCTGGATTCGCTTGCAGACGGCGTTGGTGAGTTCTACAGCCTTTTTGATGACAAGTATCAGGACTTCAATCAGGACATGGAAAACATCCGCCCGATGAAGAAGGAGTAAGCCATGTACGAGGATTTTGTTCTGCAGATGAAAGCGGCACAGACGGCAAAAGAGCGGAGCGCGGTTATTGCCGAGATGTGCAGGCTGTTCGGCTTCGGCAAGGACAAGGCCTATGCAGTCCTCAAAGAATCGGGCTGGATGAGCAACAGGAAGGAAAGATGCGACAGCGGCAAGACCTCCGTTGACGAGGACACCCTTAAAACGCTCGCCGCAATCCTGCAGAACTCAGTCCGAAAAAACGGAAAGAAAACAATGAGCATAGAAAACGCAAGGGCGGTTCTTCTTCAGAACGGCTTTGACATTCCGCTTTCTGTAAGACAGCTGAGCGGGCTTCTTAAAGACAGGACGCTTGCGACTGAGGTTACTTCTAAGCCAAGTCCTCACCAGAGGATGCGGACGGAGTACCCGAATCAGGTTCATTTTGCCGACCCTTCGGTTGCGCTGATGTACTTCGCACCGAACGGAAAGCAGAAGTTCCTGCGTGATGATGAGGTCTACAAGAACAAGCCGTTTTTGGAAGGCAAGGAAAACTTGAAGTGCTGGCGGTATGTTTTGACCGACCACTACTCAGGCACAATCTGTGTCCGCTACTATGCGGCAGCTGGTGAAAACTCGGCGAACATGTACGACTTTCTGTTGTATGCGTGGGGAAAGAAAAAAGACCCGTTCTACAACTTCCACGGCTTGCCAGAACTGCTCATCTGGGACTGCGGCTCTGCCAACATCTCAAAGCCTGTAACGAACGCACTCAAAGCCCTTCGTGTGGAGACACAACCGCACCTTTCTGGGAACACGAGGGCTAAAGGTCAGGTCGAGAAGTCCAACGACATCGTTGAGCGACAGTTTGAAAGCCTTCTCCACTTGGAGACCGTCAACTCAATGGAAGAGCTGAACGATGCAGCTGAAAGATGGTGTGCAGCATTCAATGCCAACACGCTGGAACACAGGGACACAAGAATCACCCGGAATGGTCGCAAGGTCGGAAGCCGCACGATGATTTGGAACTGGATTCAGCAAGACCAGTTGCGGGAGCTGCCGGACGAGGAAGTCTGCCGACAGATTTTCACGACTGGAGTGCAGGTTCGGACGGTGGGCGGAGACCTTGCAATCAGCTTTGTGCATCCTAAGAACAAACAGGCAACACGCTACAGCCTTTCAGCCCTGCCTGACATCATGGTGGGAATGACGGTGAATGTTCAACCGATTCTGGTGAGCGAAGAAGCACTTGCACTCGTAAGCTATCAGGACAGCACTGGCGAGGTTGTGAGCTTTGAGGTGAAGCCGATTGAGTATGACAGAGTTGGCTTTGATATTGCAGCTCCTGTGTTCGGCAAAGAATACAAGAGCCAGCCCGACACACTCGTTGAGAAGAACACGAAGGAGCTTGCGGCTCTGGCCTTGGGTGACGAGAAATCTGATGTTCCGTTTGCAAAGGTTACGGACGGACAGGGATTCAAAACCCACAGCCTTATCCGCACGGAGGCGAATCCGTTCTTCAAAACACAGACAGGAAAGCAGGTTGAGGTTGCAGCTGGAACTGTTGAGGTTCACGACATCCTTATCTCTCCTGTTGAGATGGCGAAGCGGTTCAAGGCAAGGGCGGGATTCATTCCCGATGGTTTCATTGCGGGCTTGAAAAAAGAATTCCCAGACGGAGTTCCTGCACAGCTCGTTGATGATTTGGTTAGAGAATACACGGACGGCTCAGAAAGTACCGTCAAACTGGCATAAAGCCACTAGGAGGCATGATAAAAATTACATCCGTGTAATTTTTATCATGTGCAGATTTTGCCGTTGGCAAAACTGCGATTTCGTGCCTCCTGC
>CALGGS010000047.1 GCA_937915735.1 uncultured Treponema sp. | reverse complement strand
TCTGCATTTCAGAAAGGCTCAAAAGGAAGCGGCTATGTTTGTCTCGGCAATTTTAATCTGAAAGGCAACGACCAGCTTGAAAAAGGAAGTGTTATCGTACTAGACAGGCTTTGCGGAGAAACAGTTACTCTTCATGATGGTGTAAGCGGAAAGATTATCGCAAATGCAGAAGTCGTAAAAGTTGATGATAACTATGGTGTAAGAGTGATGGAAGTTTGTAAAAGAGAAAATAAATGATAGGATGAAAATATGAAAAAAAACACAATAGACATTCCCCAGGAAGAAAGGGACAGATTTCACAAAGCAATGGACGCAGAACGCACTGAACAGGATGCCCGCCTTGAAAAACTGATAGAATCAGAAAAGGCGAATATTCCTTCAAACGAAGAAATCATCAAAATGATTCCGTCAAAGGCTGTGCGCGAATATTTACAGAAAATCGGTCATCAGTTCAGCGAGCGAGACCGTTATCTTTTGTGGCTTTACCTCGACCCCAAAAAAGAAGATGAAAGCGAAGAACTTTGGGAAAAAGGACGCTATGTTTCAGTTCCGCATCCGTTCAGGCGGGGCGATATAGTAGTTTGCTATGACTCTTATCCTGCGTTTACAAATTCAGGGGAACACAAAGGCAAATATGAAATCGGCATAATGAGAAGCTTTTCAGACGATGAAGATTGGACAGATTGGGATAACGATGTAAAAACGCGGCTTAAAAGCGTCACAGATTTTTCTGATGTTTCTACCACCGTTGAGTTTTTGTATCCTGACGGCAGTTTCAGCCACGAACATCCAAATCCTATGGAACTGGAATTTGCCCGCGATGTTGAAGGAGCCTTACCAGAAGACAGCCCCAAGACCGACTATCTTGAAGTTGCCTCTGATTTGATGAAAGGAGATGGCTCAATCGAGCTTTTTCAAATGTTCTGCGACGATTATCTTGAAAGTGCACAGCATCTGAACGAGCTTCTGGAATCTATCAGACACGAACTTCACGAATATGTGTGGGAAAATTTTAATTCCTACCGCAAGCTTTACATTCCTGATGATTCTTTGCCGATTCAAAAACTTACGAAAGAGCAAAAAGATGAGGCTTATAATTATGTCTGGCGAATGGAGCATAATGTCAAAACAATCGAAGACAATATGAAAGACCTTGCAATTCCGACTGCAACATTAAAAACAGCGTTCAAAAAAGGATTGCCTCATAAACGAGATGAAGAAATTGAAAGCGAGAAAACATATCTGAAAGAAACGGGTTCTATTATTTCTGATATTTACGAAGACTACAAACTCGCCCAAACACAAGTCAAACTCTTTACGGAAATGCAGAATGTACCGAGAAAACAGTTTTATCAGGTGCGGCTGTTAAAGGCAATCGGAAAAATGAAAAAAGAACTGAAAGGGGTAGTTGAAATAGGAGAATTAGAATGATAGTAATCCCTGAATTAGTTGAAAAAATAACTGGCCTCAAGTACGGCAAGGATTATTGGTTTAATTATCCTTCAAAAGAGCGCCCTCCTATACGGCTTTTAAAAGCAGAAACAGGCTTGCCAGCGAACATTTTGAATGTAAACTATTCTGTTTCACTTGAATTTGGAGTGTGGAAATATATTGAGGTTCAAGATGACACTAGCGACGAGCTTCATGAGGAAAACCAATTCTGGATTTTCTTTAATGAAGATGCAAATTTGGATATATCTACAGACGAAGAGAAAAGAGGCTTACCAAAAGAAGAATTAGAAAAGATGCGTGATTTTGTGCGGAAGTCCTTTGCCGATAAAACTTCCCCTCTTTCACTGATAATGTCAGCACGTGAAAAAGAATGGAACGAAGATGTAAAAGAACAAAGCGAGAAAAATCGAAATCAAATTATCGACAAGCATATAGAGGCGTTTAAGAATCGTTCGGGTGGTAAAAAATGACAAATCTCAAAAAATTGATTCCATCAAAATCACTTCGGGAATATCTTGGGCAAATCGGGCATGAGTTTTCGCTTTGTGAAGAAGCCGCTTTGATTTATCAAAATCCTCTTTTGCGACAGG
>CALGGS010000046.1 GCA_937915735.1 uncultured Treponema sp. | reverse complement strand
CCATGCAAGTGTTCAATTTAATGTTTGGCAACTTCAAAAAGTCGAAATTAGGGCTGTGTATAGAAAAACTTTCTTTTTTTTGGTAAAATCCCTTGATTTGTTCGGCACGAAATGTGCTGTGTAATTTTATTTTTGGAGTAAAAAATGTCTACACCTTTGGAAAATTATCTTTCTAGCTGTGGCGGAAAACCAACTGCCGCAATGTGTGCCTATGTCGCAAATTTGCAGCAAGTTGCAAGCGTTAATCCTAAAATTGCCGCTTCAGTCGTAAACGAAATTCAGAATCAGCGAAGCCACTTAAAGCTCATCGCGTCTGAAAACTATTGTTCACTTGCAGTTCAGGCTGCAATGGGAAATCTTTTGACTGATAAATATGCCGAAGGTTATCCAGAGCACCGATATTATGGCGGTTGCGTAAATGTTGATGCCGTTGAAATGGAAGCTGCCCGCGAGGCAGAAGAGCTTTTCGGCGCAGACTACGCTTATGTTCAGCCCCACTCAGGAGCAGACACAAACCTCGTCGCATATTGGGCAATTTTGAGCGCAAAGGTTGAGACTCCGACTCTTGAAGAACTTGGCGTAAAATCTTTGAACGACTTGACGGACGCTCAGTTTGCAGAACTCCGCAAGCGATTTGGAAATCAGAAATTGATGGGCTTGGACTATTCTTGTGGCGGCCACCTTACTCACGGCTACAAAATGAATGTAAGCGCCCGCATGTTTGAGAGCCATCCTTATGGTGTTGATAAAGAGACAGGCTTGCTCGACTACGACGCAATCGAAAAACAGGCAATGGAAGTAAAGCCCCTCATACTTTTGACAGGTTATTCAGCTTACCCCCGCAAAATTAACTTCAAACGATTCCGCGAAATTGCCGACAAGTGCGGAGCTGTTTTGATGGTAGATATGGCTCACTTCGCAGGTCTTGTTGCAGGTAAAGTCTTCACCGGCGACTACGACCCGGTTAAATGGGCTGATGTTGTCACGACCACAACTCACAAAACTTTGCGAGGCCCTCGCGGCGCTATGATTCTCTGCAAAAAAGAATTCGCCGACTATGTAAACAAAGGCTGTCCTATGGTTTTGGGCGGACCTCTTCCACATGTTATGGCGGCAAAAGCCATCGCCTTCAAAGAAGCAAACATGCCCGCTTATCAGGAATATGCAAAAAAAGTCGTGGCAAACGCACAAGCTTTGGCAAAAGCTCTCCAGGCTCTTGGTGTACGCCTCCAGACAGACGGCACGGACAATCACCTCATGCTGGCAGATGTAACTTCTTACGGCTTGACAGGAAAACAGGCTGAGGCCGCAATGTTTGAATGCGGTGTAACAGTAAACGCAAATGCCCTTCCTTACGACAAAAACGGCGCCTGGTGGACAAGCGGTCTCCGATTGGGAACTCCTGCCCTCACAACTCTCGGAATGGGCGAGAACGAAATGAAGGAAGTCGCTTCAATCATCGATCAGGTTCTTAAAGGAACAAAACCAGGACTTACGAAAGAAGGCAAACCTGCAAAAGGAAAGATTGACCTCGATCCAGCCGTAAAAGAAGCGGCATCAAAAAGAGTTCAGTCACTTTTGAGCAAGTTCGTTCTTTATCCTGAGCTGGATTTAGACTTCTTGAAGAAAGAATTCTGCAAGTAAAATTGCGTACAGGAGGTACGCACCAAGCCGACGACAACTTGTTGTCGGCACTTTTTGGCAAAACAGGATGTTTTGACAGAAAAGTGCGACTTCTTGAAGAAAGAATTCTGCAAATAAAATTGCGTACAGGAGGATAGATTAGGATTTGAGCATAGCCGAGCAGAATATGTCCGTATGTTTTTATCCTAATTTATCCTGAAAAATCCTGTTTATTTTTTTTGAATATTGTGGATAAATTATTTTTCTGATAAATCGATTAGCGTCGTAACTGGAGTTGGCGCGAGTTTTTCTGAATAATTAAGTTCTGGAATCCCGATTACTCCGAAAAATTCAGAGACAATGCCTTCGCCTTGTTCGATTAGCTCTTTACTTGCGGTGAGAGTCCCGCCAGTTGCAATTAAATCATCAATTACGAGATATTTTTTTCCTTTTTCGATGTCGGCCTTGTGCGCTTCGATTGTCGCCTCGCCGTATTCAAGTGAATAGCTTGCCCTGTAAACATCTCCGGGCAATTTTCCTTTTTTTCGTATTAAAACAAGCGGAATATTAAGGCGGTCTGCCAAAGGAGCCGCAAACAAAAAGCCCCGTGACTCAACTGCGGCGATTGCATCGATTTTTTTATTTTTGTAAATTTCTACCATACGGTCGAGACAGTGCTTGAAGGCAGGCGGATTTGTAAAAATACTTGTTACATCAAAAAATAAAATTCCAGGCTTTGGAAAGTCAGGCACACGGCGAATCGCCTTGTCTAAAATTTCATCGTTGTTCATATTTGGATTTTATCATTTTTCCTCTTTCCTGTCATTATGGCGTAAACTGAAGTTATTTGTTATAATTTTTCTATGCAATTAAAAAACGCAACTTACGGAATCGTCGGACTTGGAATTATGGGCGGTTCTATCGCAAAATCTATCCGTCAAAATATTTTAAGTCAGTCAGAAAGCACTGGAAAAATCTTAGCCTGCAACAGAAGCACGGCATGCTTAAGCCAGGCAGTAAGCGAAGGCGTGGCAAATTTTGTCTACACAAGCGACAATGTTTCAAAAATGCTTCCTCTCTGTGATGTCGTTTTTATCTGCCTTTATCCGCATGCAACTTTAGATTTTATGAAAGAGCATCGGGAGCATTTTAAGAGCGGTGCCATTGTCACGGATATTTCTGGCGTAAAGGGAATTTTTGAAAAAGCCCTTCCTCAGATTTTACGAGATGATGTTGATTTTATCATCGGGCATCCAATGGCGGGTGGCGAAAAGGAAGGCTATGCGGCCTCTGATGCAAAATTTTTCGTAAACCACAACTACATTTTGTGTCCGACAAGTTTTAACAAAAACAAAAATCTTGATTTTATGCGTTCTTTGGTTACCGAAATGGGATTCACCCGCATTACCGAGACTAGCTGCGACACTCACGACTACAAAATCGGCTTTACAAGCCAGCTTTGCCATGTCATTGCGAGTGCTTTGGTAGAAAGCGCGCAAGACCCTGAAATCACGGCCTTCGGAGGCGGAAGTTTTGAGGACTTAACCCGAATTGCTTTGATTAACGCTCCTCTTTGGACTGAGCTTTTTATTTCCAACAAGGAAAAGCTTGTTGACCATATCGAGAATTTCCAAAAACAAATGGAGCTTTTCAAAAAATATATAAGCGAAGAAGATTCTGAAAATTTAAGAAAAATGCTCGAAGATACCAGGGAACAGCGTCTAAAAATGGGGAGCATCCGGACTGTAAAAAAATAGGGAATCTCTAAAAATTGCAATTTTTAGAGATTCCCAATAGACTCCTTTAGCTTTTGCCTAGAACGGAGGCGGGCCGCCAGCGCCCATCATTCCGCCCTGTTGCTGATTATTGTTCTTTTTCTGAGCCTTCTCGCCCTTTTTGCTGATTCTCATTCTGCCGCTTTCGCCGGCACTGCTTTGGGCTTTAAGCATTTCGCCGCCAGTCAAGCCGCTCAGGATATTTACATAATTAAGTCCGTATGGCTCAACAGTAACCTCAACCTTCGTCGTTTTTCCGTCACGGCCAATAATTTCTGCAAAAGCCATTCCCTTTTCGCGGCCGATTGCGTAGCGCTCGACTACAAGCTTTTGCTCTGGCTCCGTAATCTGAATTTTTCCGGTAAAACTGAAATTCGGTAAGATTCCGTCAGGAACATTGTCAATTCGCACTGTCGCATTTACAACCGTTGCCCCTCGGCTGGTAACTTCGCCAATCGCCGGATAGGAAACAAGATAACCTTCTACAGTGTCATCATAAGCAGGGAAAGTAAAATCTACCTTTTGGCCAACCTTCAGCTTCGCGACATCAGTTTCGGCAACCTCAACATCCGCCGTAAGATAATCCGTGTTTACGAGGGTTCCGATTTCGTCTTTTGCTTCAAGATAATCGCCGGGGTCTACATCAAGGGCGGCAATAACTCCGTCAAAGGTCGCTACGATTTTTCGGTCTTCGATTTTTCGCAAGAGAGAAATTCGCTGAGTCTGCATGAGCTTGAGCTTTCCAGAAGTCTGGTTTTGCCGGGCAACAGAAATCTCGTAGTCAAGATTCGCAAGATTGTACTGCTGCTCAGTGTCATCAAGCTGGACGATTAAATCGCCCTTTTTTACGACATCGCCTTCATTTTTGTAAACGCCGACAACAGTTCCGTCATTTAAAGATTTTAAAGTCTGGCTTTTTGCGGCCGCAACAGTTCCTGCAATCTGAATTGCGTTTTCATAAGTTTCGGTTCGGACAACATAAGTTTCTTGCCCTGCGGCCGCAGATTTTTCCATTGCCGCGCGGGAAAGCCGCAAAATCAAAACAAGAAATGCGGCTCCCATAAGCAGTCCGGCAATTATTTTTTGTTTTTTTGAAAGATTCAGCTTTTTCAAGGATTTTTTTACCTCAGATTCAGCTTTGAGCAAGTTCTACAATCCATTTTGCCGTGGCTTCTAGTCCTGCCGTAGTGCTGTTAATCATCATGTCGTAGTTTTTTCTGTCTCCCCAGATATTTTCGGTGAAAGTATTGTAGTGATTTGCACGGCGCTTGTCGATTTGAATAATTGTTTTCTTTGCGCAGCTTTCTGTTTCCTTATAAATTTCTTCTATGCGCTTTACCTTTGCGTCGATGTCAGCATAAATGAAGACATTCAGAAGGTCTTTATTGTCGATTTTGTCAGAAGTTGAGAGAATATAATCAGCACAACGCCCTACGATAACACAAGGTTCTTTTGTAAGTCCAAGGATGATTTTTCTCTCGGCATTAAAAATCTGGTCTGCCAAAGGAAGATTTGCCTGGCCTACGGGCTGACTCATACCTCCAGCACTCGTTCCGGCGTAGCTTGTTCCCAAAAGAAGATTATAAAGCCAGCCAGACGAAAGGTTCTGCTCAGTTTTTTTGATAAAATCTGCCGAAAGGCCGCTTTCTTCTGCCGCCATATCGATAATTTCTTTGTCATAAAAAGCATATCCAAGCTGCTCAGCAACCATTTTTCCGATTAAGCGACCGCCTGAGCCATATTCACGACTGATTGTTATATATTTTTTCATAATTTTATCCTCCAGATGCTCTGATTTTACCATAAAAAAACAAAAATTGCTAAGAATATCTTGTTATCAAACGATATTACTACATAGCCCTAATTTCGACTTTTTGAATTTGCCAAACATTAAATTGAACACTTGCAT
>CALGGS010000045.1 GCA_937915735.1 uncultured Treponema sp. | reverse complement strand
TGCAACAGACGTGCTTCCATGCAAGTGTTCAATTTAATGTTTGGCAAATTCAAAAGTCGAAATTAAGGCTAATAGAAATTTGGCAAAATACTGTAGATTTTTTAAATACCTATTGACATAGTAGGTAATAACTTATAGAATAAACCTATAAGTTTGGTAGGAAAAATGAATAAGAACTATTTTTTGGAGGCATTTATGGCAGTTTATTTTGAAAAGCTTGTCAGGGAAAATTTTCGTAATGGGCGAATGTGCCTCTGTTGTTGTTTTTGATAAATAAAGAGGGAGTTAAAAGGGAAAAACGGAGAGTTCCCCTCACAGATAACAATAACAGGAGAAAATTATGGCAGAAAATATACTTTTTAAAGATTATAAGGCAGAGGATTACATCAATTTTGCAGAGGAGACGGCTCGTTGGATTAAGACGACAGGTCAGAAGGGAAAATTCGGAAGGTTTTGGACGCAGAGCCCTGATTCAACGGAGGATTTTTCGGATTATCCGATGCTCACCCCGAAGTCGCTTTATGGCGGATCGGCCGGAATCGGTCTTTTTTACTTGCGCTTGTATCAGGTGACAAAAAAAGCTGAGTATCTCGAAGAAGCAAAATCGGCTGCAAGGGAAATTATTGAAACTGACGAGGGCGAGGCTTTTTATGAAAGAATCTTTAAACCTCGTTCTTCAGGGGAGTCTAAGCTCGTTCATGTAAAGAATATGCCTGGCTGGGCGGCTGGCTGGGGAAACGGCCCTACAGGTCAGGCTCGCTTGGCACAAAAACTTTATGAAATAACGGGAGACGAAATCTACAAAAATTATGTCGTAAAGGTTGCCGATGATTTGTTAAAATTTGCAAAAAAAGCAGATGTCGGGCTTTACTGGAGCGAGCAGAACGATTTGTGCGGAGATGCCGGCTATATTCTTTATCTTACGGATGTCTATAAATTGACTGGAGATAAAAAATATCTGGATGCGGCTAGTGCTTATGGAGACTTTCTTTTGACAAAGGGAAAGGACGCTCCTCGTGGCGGAAAATACTGGAATGTCGTTGACTTGACGATTATTGATTTTCCGAAGGATGTGTTCTGGGTAAATCTTGCTCACGGAACGAGCGGCATTGGCTGGGCTTTTGCGATTTTGTATGAGTCTACAAGGGACAAAAGATTCTTGCAGGCTGCGATTGACGGGGCAAAATATATAGAAGGTATTGCGGTTGGCGATGAAAATGCCGTTTTGGTACCTTATCTTGATTCGCTTGAAAGGGGACCTTCGACGGAATTCTACTATTTGAGCACTTGTCACGGGCCTGCCGGAACGGCGCTTTTGTTCACTGCTCTTTACAAGCTTACTGGCGAAAAGGAATATCTTGACTGGACTCTTCGCTTGAGCCGCGGAATCGTAAAGGCTGGCGCTCCGGAAATATTCAGCCGCGGCTACTGGCAAAGTCAGGCCATTTGCTGCGGAACTCCGGGGCTTTTGGAGCATTTTATTTCGGTTTACCGCTTAACAAAGAATGAGGAATTCTTGGATTACGCAAAAAGAACTGCAAAAACTGTTGTCGGGCAATCTTTTGTTGAAGACGCTGACGGAGATATTTATCATCAAAAAAATCTTCGAAAGTGGAGCGGAGCTTGGTGGCGAACGATTCCGACGGATGTTCATTCATACACAGGTCTTTACATTGGAACTGCGGGTAACGCCTGGGTTTTGCTTTCGCTTGCGGCTCTTGAAAAGGGCGAAAAATTGATTGAGCTTGCAGAATACAGCTACTTTAACGACACAGCAATCTAAATTCTATGGGAGAAAATTATGGCAAAGATTTATGATTCGATTACAGAGCTTGTCGGAGACACTCCGCTTGTTCGCTTGCACAGATACGAAAAATCTGAAGGCTTAGAGGCAAATATTCTCGGAAAATTTGAGTATTTCAATCCGTCGGGAAGCGTTAAGGACAGAGCTGCCTTGAACATCATCGAAGAGGCAGAAAAAAGAGGTGACATTCATCCCGGAATGACACTTGTTGACTACACGAGCGGAAACACTGGAATTGGAGAGGCGACCTTTGCAAACGCCAAAGGCTACAAATTCGTTGCGGTAATTCAGCCTCAGGTTTCTGTTGAGCGAAGCCAGATTTTAAAGGCGCTGGGAGCTGAGCTTTTGCAGGTAACTGATGTTCCTGGCTTTCCTGAGCTTTTGAAAAATGGTCTTACAATGACAGGACTTGAAAAGGTTTTTACAGATTTTGCCGCTTCAAACGGCTGGTATTATTTGAATCAGTGTGCGGACATCAATAATTCGCTTGCTCATGTAAAATCAACCGGTCCTGAAATCTGGGAGGCGACCGGCGGAAAGGTTGACTATGTTGTTCAGCTTGTCGGAACTGGAGGAACTCTTTCGGGCCTGGCAAAATTCTTCCGCGAGAAAAATCCAGATGTAAAAATCATCGGAGCACAGCCTGCGGAGCAGTCAAAAAAGAACCCTGCTTTCCCTGACAGAAACACGATTGACGGCGTTCTGAACTTTGACGGAGTTCCCGAAGCAAATTATCCGCCACTTTTTACAAGCTTTGATACAAAATACGATGAGTGCTTTGATGTCGTGGCAGAAGATGCTTACGAAACTGGACGAAAGCTCGTTAAGCAGGAAGGATTTTTTGTCGGTCAGTCGGCAGGGGCAGCCCTTTGGACTGCAAGTCAGATTGCAAAAAGGCCTGAGGCAAAGGGGAAAAACATCATCGTGATTCTTGCAGATAATGCCTTCAAATATCTTTCCACGAATATGTATAGGTAGGATTTGGGGCTTCCCCGCTTACGCGGGGCGGGCTATCCGCACTTCCGTGCTTACGCACTCCATTCCTACGCTCTGTCATTGTCGGGCTCAACCCGACAATCTCATCGCTTCGGAACGCTCTGACGAGCGGTGCTACTATCCCTAAGCCATGTGCTTAAAGGAGATTTTATGAACTTAATTTACAGATTTCTTCCGCTTTTTGGAGGAATTGTTGCCCTGCTGACAGAGCTTTTGCTTTCAAATCACAGGCGGCATCCTGCAACGGCATATCCATATTATGAATATCTTTTGATAATTTTGAGCGGAATTTTCGTAGTTTTTGCGATTCTTTCGTTCTTTTCAAAAGCGGCTTCGGCTCATTTGGCTCGTAAAGGAAAATTGTACCTTGCGGCATTTATTTTCCTTTCTGTTCTGAACATTTTGACTGCAAAAACTGCTGTGTTCCCGCCGCTTTTGTTTCCAAGCTTTGACAATGTGCTTTCGATTTTTGTGGAAAAAACCTCGCTTGTCGTAAAGTGCATACTTCATTCGTTTAAGCTTTTAGGACTTGGGGTTTTCTTCGGAATTACGATCGGGCTTATTGTCGGAAGTGCGGTCGGATTTTCGCTGCGTGCAAATTACTGGTTGAATCCCGTAATAAAAATCATCGGTCCGATTCCCGCTACGGCTTGGATTCCGTTTGCGCTCGTTGTTTTTCCGACAACCTTTGGGGCTAGCGTTTTTGTTGTAGCTCTTGCGGTATGGTTTCCTGTAGTTCTTTTGACAAGCTCAGGGATTCAGAATGTTCCAAAATCTTATTTTGAGGTCGGAAAAACCTTGGGGGCGGGAAAAGCACATGAGCTTTTAAGAATAGCAGTTCCAGCCGCCCTTCCTGGCATTTTTCAGGGAATCTTCTTTGGTGTCTGTTCAGCATTCATCGCGCTTATGACAGGCGAAATGTTCGGCGCAAAGGCAGGAATCGGATGGTTCATTAACATGGAAAAAGAGCTTGCAGAATTCAAGGGCGTTTACGCAGGTCTTATTTTGATTGCCCTTTTCTGTACGGTAATTTTAGGACTCTTATTTAAGATTCGCTCAAAGGTTTTAAGATGGCAGAAGGGCCTGATTAAGTGGTAGTGCGAGGAGGGGGATGACAAACTGTCGAGCACGGCAATGACATTTTATTCTTATTAGTCATCCCTATAGTTTTTTTCTATAACTAAAATAAAAAAAAATATATAACTAACCTATTGAAACAGTAGGAAAAAGGTATTATAGTTTTAATACCTACTAGATAACTAGGTTATTTATGATAAAGAATTAGAGGTACATGCAATGGCAAAGAAACTCAGACAAATTGCGATTTACGGAAAGGGTGGAATCGGAAAATCAACGACGACACAGAATCTTACGGCAGGACTTCTGGAGCTTGGAAAAAAAGTTCTGGTAGTCGGCTGTGACCCGAAGGCAGACTCAACCCGTCTTCTTCTCGGTGGTCTTCATCAGAAAACAGTTTTGGACACAATCCGCGACAACAAAACTGAAATCC
>CALGGS010000044.1 GCA_937915735.1 uncultured Treponema sp. | reverse complement strand
AAGGGGGCATTTTGCTCCTTTGTGTTACACGATTGCACTTTTCGTTTCCTCTTTTCTCGGAGAGTGCAGTTGCGTAACACAAAATTTGCATTGAAAAAAGTCTGTATCATTACAAAAACCTTGTTGCTCACATTGGTGGGCGTCTTTGTTTTTAACTCATGCCAAAACTCCGTAGAAGATGAATTCCTGCAAAACGCATGGAATAATCGCCCACAGCAATATTCCGTTGTTTTTGACGCGAACGGCGGGAGCGGTTCAATGCAGACTCAGAAGGTGCTTTCAACTTCTCTCTCGAACACAAATCTTGATGCAAATTCTTTCACGAAAGACGGCTATCTTTTCGCTGGTTGGAATACAAAATCTGACGGGAGCGGAACATCTTTCGTAAATCAAAATCCGCTCTCTCCAGTTTTTTTAAGTACAACAGAACTTTCGATTACGCTTTATGCCCAGTGGTCGCTGATTTACAAAGTGGTATTTGACCCAAACGGCGGAAGTGGCACGATGACAGCAATCGAGACAACAGAAATAGCTGGAAAAACGCTTACAGCAAATGTGTTTACAAGAAGTGGCTATGTTTTTGACGGCTGGAACACAGCGAGCGACGGTACTGGAAGTAATTTTGCAGACGGCACGGCTTTAAGCACAGTGTTTGGCAGTGCAGGTGCGGTCGTGACACTTTATGCGAAGTGGGTTAGGGGGTTTGATTTAAGCACCCATGATATAAGTGAATTTGCTGATTATCTTTCTAGAACAATAGATACAACTTCTGCTGATAATGAAGTGGTAATTAGAGGTGGGAATTTAACAACAAGTGATTTACGCACACTTTCGAATGCAATTAAATCTTATAAGGCAAATATAGGAAAACTTGATTTAAGTGAACTTCAAATAACAGAACTTTTTAATTCTGGAAATGGGGCAGGTGGTACAGGTGTATTTCAAAAAATTACAGCATTAAAAGAAGTTATTCTACCTAAAACCCTTGTAACGTTGAGTGAAGGTGCTTTCGCCTATTGTGACCAACTTGAAAAAGTTACAATGTATGAAGGGCTTACAACAATTTTATGGAGTGCCTTTGCTAATTGTCCTAAATTAAAGAGTATAACTATACCAGATAGTGTTGTTTTTATTGCACAAACATCATTTTCAGATTGTTATGACTTAGAAGAAGTAATCATTTCGAAAAATTCTAAACTTGAATTAATAGGCTGCCGTGCGTTTAGGAATTGTACTTCGTTAAAAGAAATATACATTCCGTGTAAAGTAGAGAATCTAAATAATGAACTTTTTAAGACTTCTGTAAACTCAAAGGATCCTTCAACATCTGGTTCTTTTGAAGGATGTACAGCATTAAGTAAAGTATTTTTCGAAAATACCTTACTTAAAATTAATACTAACTGTTTCACAGGCTGTTCAGCCCTTACCGATGTATATTACTCAGGTTCACAAGAAGAGTGGTCTAGTGTAATAATTGGTACTGGAAATGATTATTTAACTTCTGCAACTATGCACTATAACTATACAGAGTAGTCGGAGTCGTTATTATGAAAAAAGTAACTTTCCCTGTATTTTTCACTTTTGTTTTTATCTCGCTCTTTTCGGTGCTTTCTTGTCAAAACCAAGATGACGATATTTTGCAAAACGCATGGAATAATCGCCCAAAGGAGTGTTCTGTATACACAGTAAAACACCTTCTCCAGAACCTTCAAAATGGCAGCTACACCGAAGATACATCCGAACAAAAATCGGGCAAATCCGGAACAAAGACAAGTGCCGCTGCAAAAAACTACGAAGGCTTTACAGCAAAAACCTTTGCACAGGCTACAATCCAGGCCGACGGCTCAACAGTTGTAAAAATCTACTACGACAGAAAAACTTACACAGTTTCTTACAGTTCAACATACGGGGAACCTCCTGCATCAAGGACTGTTAAATACGGTTATATCCTAACCGCATCCGACTTACCGATTTTGCCAGATACAGTTTTAAGTTTTAACGGCTGGCGCCTTGACGGTGCTTCAATTGAAGCAGGATACACAGTTAAAACGGATATAACTATTACGGCACAGTGGAAGGCTCCACCTTCAGTTACAAAGGAAAACTTCAGCGCTGTTATAGCAGCATTGACAGAAGACTCAACAATCGTAGTAACCGGGGAACTGTCAGACAGCGATTTAACAACATTAAAGAAAGCGATTAATAATTCAAGATACAATGTAAATCTTGATTTATCACAGACAACGGGACTTACATCAATACCAGGAAGTGCTTTTTCTAGTTGTACGAAACTTTCAGGAATCACTATTCCTAACTCCGTTACTTCTATTGGGGACAACGCTTTCATCCGCTGTACAAGTTTAACAACGATTACTGTGGATACAAATAATTCAAACTATTCCAGTATAGACGGAGTTCTGTTTAACAAAGATGCAACTGCTATAATTACATATCCAGCAGGTAAACAATCTGCCGCATACACCATTCCTGACTCCGTTACTTCTATTGGCACCAGCACTTTCTTTGGCTGCACTTCACTTTCATCTGTCAATATTCCTGACTCCGTTACTTATATTAGTGCCGGTGCCTTCTTCGCCTGTACTTCCCTTTCTTCCGTCACTATTCCTGACTCTGTTACTTCTATTGGTAACAATGCTTTCTATAACTGCAATTCGCTTTCTTCTGTCACCATTCCTGACTCTGTTACTTCTATTGGTGTCGCCGTTTTCGCTGGCTGCACTTCCCTTTCTTCGGTCACTATAGGCAACTCTGTTACTGCTATTGATAACAAAGCTTTCTACGACTGCACAAGTTTAACAAGGATTACTGTGGATTCAAATAATGCAAACTATACCAGTATAGACGGAGTTCTGCTTAACAAAGATGCAACTGCTATAATTACATATCCGGCAGGTAAACAATCTGCCGCATACACTATTCCTGACTCCGTTACTTCTATTGGCAACTACGCTTTCCGTAACTGCACTTCCCTTTCTTCTGTCACTATCGGCGACTCCGTTACTTCTATTGGTACCAGCGCTTTTGAAGGTTGCATATCCCTTTCTTCTGTCACTATCGGCGACTCCGTTACTTCTATTGGTACCGGCGCTTTTGAAGGTTGCATATCCCTTTCTTCTGTCACTATTCCTGACTCCGTTACTTCTATTGGTCACGGCGCTTTCTTTGTCTGTTCTAACCTCGAATCCATCTCATTTATAGACACGACAACCTGGTACCGGACAAACAACTCAAGCAACTGGAACAACAAAACCGGCGGTACTGAAACCGACGTAACCAACCCGTCAACAAACGCCACTTATTTTAAAGACACCTACGAAAACTACTGGTGGTACAAACTGTAGTACTAGCCAGGACAGAGGCCCGGCGCATCAGCGCCAGGCGGGGCACCATATCGTTGCCAGGCTGCGACTCCTTGTCATTGATCTGCCCCCGCTAAATTAAGGGGCTGTCCTTAAAGTTGAAATATTTTCAATAAAGGACAGCCTTTTTTATGTTTAAATGAATAATGAAAAAGAAATAACTGACATGGATGAAAATGAAAAACAATCACAGAATGATGAAATAGAAGAAAATACAAAACCTGAAAAAGCGAATCATAAAAGAATTGATAACGAAAAATTCAGGAACATGATTCTGAAAAAGCATTTTGATGATAGTCATATTAATAAAATTTTTCATGATATAAAGGTTGTGGAAAAGTTTCAAAATATAGATTCGATCAGTAATAAACCTGTTTATTTTGATGCATATTTAGAGGAAGATAACCAGGAAATATTTGTTGTTATCCGAGGCTATAGCTATTCAACTATTATGCTTCATGATAGATTGTATGTTCAGTTAAATAAACTACAATCTTATAGGAGTATGCGGCATATAGATGTGACCTTGTTACTTCTTGTTGGAAAACCAAAAAAAGAAGGTATTGAGAAATTTGCAGTGGGTGCTTTGCATCGATATGGACCGCGGATTTTTTAAATACCATATTACGAAAGACAAAAATACCAAACTGTGTTAAATTGATTTTATGGCGATAGATAAAGAATTCAAAACAATTGACGAACAGGTACTTTTGCTTAAATCACGAAATCTCCAGTTCAATGATGAGCAGACTGCAAAAGAACTTCTTAAAAAATACAATTATTTTGATATTATCAATGGAACAGAAAATATCCTACTGAAGTCTATTAAACCAAAAGATTACGAAAACATTCTTTTTGAAGATTTTTATGAGATTTACAAGTTTGATACGAAACTCAGAATTCTGACCTTGCAGAAAATATTTGAGGTGGAAGCTCGATTAAAAACATCTCTTGCGTATAATTTTGCTAGTCAGTTTTGTACAACGATTAAAGACACACTCAATTATAGAGAGCGTCAGTATTATCAGACACCTAGCATTACTAACAATTATCTTTATTCTACCTTTATGACTTTTGATCTTTTTAAGCGTAATACAAGAATGCTAAACGGAACAGTTAAGCTAGGTTTTATTGAACGTAAAAAACGTGAAAAAGATTATGTAAGGACTTATAATAAACCACCGTTTTGGGTAATCATTAAAGATTTCAGTTTTGGTGATTTATATTTTACATACTGCTTTCAGAAAGATGTGATTAAAACAAAAGTGTTGAGTGATTTTGGATTTTTGCTGCAGGATGATGATTTGTTCCAACAGATTCTTCATACATTGAAATATGCGCGAAACTGTTGTGCTCATCTGGAACTAATAACTCGATTTAAATTACTTGGAATTCCAGAGCTAAATAATTATAGAGAATTGAAAAATTCTATAGGTTGTATACATAAGAATCTTTCGTATTATGATTTATTAAAAATTCTTGCTAAGTTTTGCGATGTGAAAGAAATTGTTGAAGAAATATCGGCTTTTCATAGAAATATGTATCTGATAAACAGAACGCAAATAGCTGAAAAACTTCTCAAACGAATGGGTAATGCAAATATTGATAACTGGCAGAAGGATTTCCAAAAGTAGAAAATGGAGTAATTTTTTTCTTGACAAATCCATATTACTACACTATTTTATAAGTGAAAAGCCGAGTGAATCTTTGGATAATAGCCTCGGTAATCATCTCGGATGATACGGCACCCTTAACTGGGTGCTTTTTTTATGCAAATAGCAAATTGCTTTACCAATTTACCAGCCTTCCCCCTGGGTTCAGCCCGCAAACGGTCTTCACCACACCCCCATCTACAGGGGCTGTCCTAGAAGTAATTAAAGACTTAAAAAGAGCAGCCTATATTATACCCCGGTTTGAGCTGGCCATTGAGCATGTGGTCTTCCTTACATTCTCATAAAAGTTGCGTCTTCGTCTGTTTTTGAATAGCTGTTTCTGTCATTAAAAGTGGCGTTTTCCATCTTGACCCGAAAATCCCCTGCGTGAGATTGCCGTGTCTAAGCAAGGGCGACAAGCAATGCCCTTGAGCCGGGCAATGACAGTATGACGGTGGAAAAAAATAAAAATCAATGCTATTATTTTTTTTATGGAAAAGCGGAACTTACCAATAGGTATTCAGGATTTTGAAGAAATCAGAAAGAATAATTATATCTATGTAGATAAAACTGACCTTATTTATAAGCTTGCGACGGAGGGAAAACCATATTTTTTGGCTCGTCCCCGTCGGTTTGGAAAGAGTCTTTTGGTTTCCACAATGAAAGCTTATTTTGAAGGGCGAAAAGATTTATTTGAAGGGCTTGCAATTTCCAAACTCGAAAAAAAATGGGAAGCTCATCCTATCATTCATATTGATTTTAGCGGGGCTGGAAAATTTGCAACGAATGAAGAATTAACCGATTATCTTGATTTTACGCTAAAAAATTATGAGCAAGAATATAACATAACGGGTGCTCCTAATTCTTTAAGTCTTCGTTTTTCTAAAATCATAAAAACCTCTCACGACCAAAGCGGAAAGCAGGTTGCCGTTTTAATCGACGAATACGATAAGCCGCTGTTGGATGCGTTACAAACGCCTGACCGTGACAAAAATCACTACACCATGGCAAGCTTTTACGGCGTTTTAAAGTCCTGCGACCCCTATATGTGCTTTCTGTTTTTGACAGGAATTACGAAGTTTGCAAAAGTTTCGATTTTCAGCGAGTTGAATCAACTAAAAGACATTAGTATGGACAGCCGCTATTCGACAATCTGCGGAATCAGTGAAAAAGAGTTAAAATCAAATTTTCCGCTTTACATAAAAGAACTTGCAGAGTCTTTGGGCGAAACTGAAGAGGGAACTTTCGCTCTCTTAAAGAAAAAATATGACGGCTATCATTTTAATGAAGATTTTGTGGACATTTATAACCCTTTCAGCCTTTTAAATGCTTTGGATTCTAAAAAGCTAAAATCGTTTTGGTTTCAGACGGCAACTCCGAAAATGCTTTTTGGTCTTATTGAAGACGCTCATTATGATTTAACTGATATTTTGGACGGAGTACAAGTAA
>CALGGS010000043.1 GCA_937915735.1 uncultured Treponema sp. | reverse complement strand
GTTAATCACCTTTAAAATGTTTGAGATAAGTTTAAAGACAAAAGGACCGACTGTAAGCTCTGAAATGAAAATGTTGTCACAAACAGACTTATGAAACAGGAATTGATAATGACGGCGGCTAAGTGGGGCGTGACAGCCTTGCTCGCCGCCTTGGTGAGCTGGATTGTGGCAAAAATCAAGCTCAGAAAAGAGAAAAAGGGCAACGAGGATAAAGCCCTGCAAGAGCGTTTTGAACAGCTCGTCGCAAAAGACAAGATGTTTGAAACGGCTCTGAGAACAATGCTCAGACAGGACATCATCAACGCTTACGACAAATATATCCAAAAGGGCTGGGCAAAGGTCTATGTCAAAGACAATGTGCAGGAGATGTATGAATGTTATCACGCTTTAGGCGGTAACGGCACAATCACACACCTTGTAGAGGAATTTATGAAGCTGCCCACTCAGCCGAAAGAGTGAGTTTTAAAATTAAACTTACGCAGCTTGTCCGTATTTTTTTTACGGCACCTATTGATTTTTATTCAATTATATGTTAATATCTTAGAGCAAGGTGGTGATTAGAATGTTAAAAAGAATTATTGTTTCCAATTTCAAAAAAATCCGCGTCGTCAAACTCTCCGCCATCAACAATTGGCTGGGTAATGCCATTTTCTCGGAATATAGACACGATTTCCGCAGACTGCATCATTATTCCTGCCAAAAAAATGGCATCAAAGTTATAGTTTGATTTCCAGCGCTGGGCAAGTTCACTATATTCATGATACCCGTCGAGGCTTGTGTAATTTTCACTGTCCGGAATAGTTATATTCATCTCGCTACAGTTAAGTTCAAAAAGTGAGGCAAGACCCGTACCGTATGTGTTATCCAAATAGTAGAGCATTACACGATTCCACCCCCGTTTTTTGAAAAATTGAGCCGCCCGTTTCGCATAGGAATTATCATCAGGAAAATTACGGAAGACATACGGAAGACCTTGCTGGGTAAGGGAAACAGCCGTAGCACTTGGACTAAACATTAAAAGACCATAATAATGATAAACGAGGGAGTTTGCTATTGAAGGAGCCGATGTCCTGTGACCGATAACGGCGCAAATCTCAGGATCAGAGCAAATTTGATATGCTGTTTTTTTTGCAAGATTAAGATTCTGACCGTCATTAAATGGAATCAACTCTATAGTCGCTCCGAGAACTCCCCCAGATGCATTCAGTTCTTCGCAGGCAAATTTTATACCTTCTACTATCTGATCTTCTTCTATCTCGTCACCGGACAATGAGCCACGGTGAATATACGCAATCTTTATTCGGTGACGCTTTTGCAAAAGTTTTTCAGTAGTCGCCTGCCGCACCACTGCCGGATTATCATTTTGCGAGCATGACAAAAAAACAAATAAAGTAAGTAAAGTAAATAGGGTCAACTTCAGTTTTCTCATAATTTTTCTCCATCTAAACTTGTTGTCTCTTTGCAAGTTCCGCAAAGAAACCACCTTTTTCCATAAGTTCATTATAAGTACCACTTTCCTCAAGCACGCCATTGTTAAGCACATAAATCCTGTCTGCATTGATAATCGTACTCAGGCGATGAGCAATGACTATACGGGTGACTTTAAGTGATTCAAGGCTCTTACTTACCTGTGTCTGAGTTTTGTTATCCAGTGCACTTGTCGCTTCATCAAAAATCAAAATCTTTGGTTTTCGTGCAATAGCCCGTGCGATGATAAGGCGCTGTCTCTGACCACCAGAAAGAGTTCCTCCGCCATCACTTATCATGGTATGCATTCCCATAGGCATTTCCCTGATTTCATCTGCAAGACCAGCCATTTCTGCCGCTTTCCAGGCATCATCCATAGAGAGCGAGGAACTTCCGGCGATATTCGTAAAAATCGACCCCTGCATTATCGTACTACTCTGCAGGACTACGCCCATATTACGACGCACACTGCCCACGTCAATCGAATCCAATTCTTGATTGTCATAAAAGACAGACCCCGCCTCCTGCTTCTCAAAGCCGAGCAATATGCGCAGAAGCGTGGACTTCCCGCTTCCAGACCCACCCACAATTGCAATAAACTCACCGGGTGTAATTTTAAGCGAAATATCTCGCAGCACGAGGGGGGTATCCGGACTATATCTGAAAGATATGTGGTTTACTTCAATTTCTCCAGAAAGAGAACGAACAGACGGTTTGGATTCCTGAATTTCAGGTTCCGCCAGAAGCACCGTTTTTGCCTGCTCGTACAATGGAAAAATCTGCACAGACTGTGTAAGGGCACCCGCAGTTGAGATAAGAGCACCATTGAACTGCGAGTAAGCGGAAAGAAATGCCATAAAACTACCCGTTGAAAGCGCGTCCATCTTTCCTGTAGCGACACCTTTTACAAAAATAGCGTAAAAGAACATAGTCACGATAACAGTGAAAACAGAATTGAATATTTGCTGTGCAATATCAAAATTTGTTGCATGGCTCATACTGTCGTTTTGCCGTGCAAAAAGTCTTGTCCATTGGGCAAAAGCACGTTTCTCCGATGCCGTCATAAACAGTTTGTTCACCCCTGTAATAAACTGAAAGAGCATTCCTGATATACGAGAAGAAACTTCCGTCTGTGATTTTATCCATTTATATTTAAGCAGAGGGATAACAACCGTTATAACCAGCGGGAACAAACTGAACAGAAGTCCCCATTTCAGCAAGTAGCTTGAATAACGGAAAAGTTGAAAGAGATAGACAAATGCAAATATAAATGTCATACCGCTTGAGATAATCACACTGAACACCAAATTTTGCACCAGCGACACAGACAGCGTTTTTTGGGCAAGGTCACCAGCCGTAAATTTCTTAAAAAAATTGACGGGAAGCTTTAAAAGCCTGTCCATAACGGCGGACTGAAGGGAATAGTCAGTGTAAGTCTGCATTCGAGTCATCACAAACATCTTTACAAATTCAAATACAGCACTGGAAAGCATACAGAGAAGTACAAGGACTGACACCTGAACAGCCATGTTTTTCGCAGCCTGAGGAATGATTGAATCCATAAACATGCGCGTAAGCTCAGGAATCAAAAGTCCCACGAGGGTACAGACAAACCCCAATGTAATATATAAAAACGCGTCTTTTGCCAGACCTTTGGCACAAAAGCGAAAGAGTTTTTTAAATGTAATGGGACTGCTTTCAAAAGGCCGGTAAAACATAAAGGCTTGCGGAGAAATATAGGAAACAAAATTTTCATCAACATGAATATGAGTTTTTTCCTGAGTATCAACGCAGACATATCCGCCCTTTTCTGGCAAAAGCGCAACTTCATGGGATGACTCGACAGAGCCATCATCTTTGAACTTCATGCGATAACCGACAAAAGGACCGTTATCCCTTTTATGCCAGCCAGACTCTAAAATGATTTTTCGAATCCGTATATTACTGTCTTTCGCAAGCTCCTGTAGTCCGTTTTCCTGATCATAAACCTTACCTTGTATTGCAGAAATTTCAATATCTTGTCTTTTAGCAACAAGTTTTGCAATACGGACAACACCACTTTCCTCCTCATCCAAATCCTGCGAAACTTTCCCGCCATCAAGAACGGCAGCCAAAGAATCAAGGGCTGAGCCGTAGTCCCGGGAAGTGTTTTTCATGCGCTCTGCATACCGTCTGCTTTCTTCCAGAAGCATTCTTTCGCGACATAAAGCAAGTTCATGAGCCGAATCTTCTGCAAACCAAGAGAGTGCTCTCGGAAGGTCTTTTGCCAGTAAGATGTCCTCAAAATCGCTTTCCCGCTTTATCCCCTGCCGGAGCAATTTTGTAACTGCGTCTAAAGCCTGTACGAGCGTTTTTCTCCCTTGAGGACCATACAGCTTTTCAGGCTCAAGCCTTTCAATCTGCGTTTGAGGGCTTCCTGTCAGTATAAAACGAAGTGGATGCTCTTTTTTTTCATCTGGAGCTACATTCGGAAGCATAACGATGACTTGCCCCTCACAATAACGCGCTATGCTGAACCGGGCACTTTCATTTCCGTCTTTGTCTGTTTCTACAGCAAAGAGATATGCCATTCCCTGCACAACGCGATACAATGGAGCGTCTGCCTGAGAACATTCAAAAGGATTTGTATTAGTGAGTTCTATCATTTTTCACCGCCTACATTGTGCGTATCAAGTCGCTGTAAAGACCGCCAGAGGCAAGCAGTTCTGTATGCGTGCCTCGCTGCTCCACTTTTCCGTGATTCAACACTATTATCTCATCACTGTCACGGATTGTACTCAACCGGTGAGCAATGATAATACAGGTACACCCCCTTCGGCGGATATTCTCATCTACCTGCTGTTCTGTCACAGGATCAAGGGCACTCGTTGCCTCATCCATAATCAGAATCCGAGGATTTGTCGCAAGGGCCCTGGCTATTTCCAGACGCTGACGCTGACCGCCACTGAAATTACGTCCGCCTTCCTCAACCTCACTAAAGTAGCCCCCCTGCCGTGTGGCAATCACATCGTGAATGCAGGCATCTCTTGCAGCCTGAATGTAGACTTCCTCAGGAATAGCGTTATCCCACATAGTCAGGTTATCCCTTACGGTGCCGGCAAACAAGAAAATATCCTGATCGACCACAGCGACAGAATTCGTAAATGTCGCGCGGGAGAGGGCATTCAAGGGCTTTCCGTCATACAAAAGTTCTCCGTCCCAAGGAGCGTACAAAGAGCTTACCAGTTTTCCTATGGTGGATTTTCCGCTTCCCGAACCTCCTACAAGAGCTACACGCATACCCGGCCGCAAGTCAAGGTTAAGGCCGGTTATAAGAGGAGGCTCAAGGCGATTGTAGCCAAAGGTAATATTTTTGAGCGAAACATAGCCCTGCAATTTATTCACTGCAACCGGAGTTTTCTTTAAATCATTCACCGATTCTTCGTCTTTTTGCGGCTCAAAATCTTCTTTGTAGCGTTTTTGGGGAGGATACTCCATTACATCGTCAAGACGCTGCATGTCCGCCTGTCCAGCCTGCAAGTCCTTGCCAAGTTGCAAAAATTCATTTACAGGAGCAATAAAACTAGTCTTCAAGCCCTGAAAAGCCACCAACATACCCATCGTGATATTTCCGTTTATTACACGAAGCGCTCCTACCGAAAGAACAAGCAAATCCAAAATCTGAGTAAGCGACAAAGGGAGTTGAGTTACTACAGTGGAAAGTTTAGAAAGTTTCTGATTTTGCAAAACAACTTTTGCCTGCTGGCCTGACCATTGCTGAAAAAAATCATTCTCAAGCCCTGAGGCTTTAAGCGTTTCTATCATGCCTATGCCACCCATTGTATGCCCATAAAGTTTTCCGGTCTCCATCTGTACCTTCAGCGAGTTGGTTTTGACAGCATTAGCAGTGAATTTCAAGAGCAGAAAATTAATAGCGACAACTATAACGCATAAAAAAGTCAGCAGTGGATCATAGCGAAGCATAATTACCGCATAGAAAATGATGCAAAAAAGATTCACAGCAGCTTTTGTAAGTTGAGTTGAGATGAGGGTCGCCACCGTGTCGTTTGCCTGAATGCGGTTGCAAATTTCTCCGGGCATTCGCTGTATAAAAAATTCAACAGGCATCTTAAAGACATGGTTTAAAAATTGTGCTGATGAAGAAAGGGCAAGTTTTATATGAAATCTCTTTAAATAGCGTTGCTGCACGAAGGTAAGGATTGTCTGAACGACAACTGTAAACCCCATGGCTACAAGGAGAGGTTTTAAAAAACCGGTAACTTTACCGACAAGGATTGTATCGACAAAAAAACGGCTGAATGCGGGAATGACAAAGCCCGGCACAAGCAAAAACAATCCCGTCATAATGATGAAGAGCAGAATGTCCTTCATGTTTTGCATGCGTTTTTCCAGAGCAGATATAATTGAAGGCCTTTTCCCTTCCTTTTTGAAAGTTTCCCCTTTAGAGAATTCAATCACTATGCCCGTATATGAGCTGTCAAACTCCTCATACGAAACCACCCGTCTCCCGGCGGCAGGATCATTCAGGTAAGCCTTATTTTTCTTAAAGCCCTCAAGAACCACAAAGTGATTGAAATTCCAGAAGATGATGGCAGGGAATACCGTTTTTTTGAGTGAAGAAAGCTCCCTGCGGTATCCATCGGCATTCAATCCAAATCTTTTTGCAGCCCGGACTAATTTTGAGGCCTTGCTTCCATCTCGAGAAACGCCACACTCAACGCGCATCCGCTCAAGGGGAATGAAGGAGCCAAAATAAGCCATAATCATGGCAAGACTTGCAGCCCCGCATTCCACAGCCTCCATCTGCAACACCGTTGGAGTGCGAACCCGCTTGTGAATGTACTCAAAGCATTTTTTTTTTCTTTCTTTTCTTTCATTATGCTTATTCCCCTATGCCTAAAATCTTCTTTTTAATCAAAGGGATTACAAGTTCTATAGGTCGCTGGGTGCGCACAGTAACGGAGCCAGAACATAGCGTTCCAGTGTCAAGTTGTTCGTCAGGTCCTTTTGATGAAGACCAATGATACCCCGTGACCGTCTCAGGATCCGGAATAAGGCTCACTCGTACCTCAATCGGAGCCGCAATATTAGAAAAAAACTGAACAAGCCCCTGATTCTGCAGAGTTGCCATCAAATACTGGGGGCTGGAAGGAAAGGGAGATACACTTGTCACGATTCCCTGTATATAGCCAAACTCTTCCTGCTTTACTGTGGAAGGACTTACCGCTATGCTCATTCCCCGCTTAATCCTTTTTCCATCCTGCAAGGCAAAAAACATTGTAGCCTCAAGAACAACTCCATCGCTTGCAAAAGGCTCAATGACCGCAATCGTAGCCCCAGGCGAAAGATAGGAACCTCGGGCAATAGCAACCTCGTAAACAATTCCGCTTTCTGATGAAAGTACCCGAGTAGCTGTTTGATACGAGTCTTGCTGAATCTCAAGCTGCTTACGAGCTTCGTCAATCTGCTGCTGCAGGGAAAGCAACTGCTTGTCAGTGTCTCCTGTCGTCCGAATCCTGTCTACGCCGGCAGACATCAACTGCCTCTCTGCATCCTGCTTCTGTCTCTGTAGGTTGAACAGTTCATTTCTGGCAGACATATAGGCCGTACCGGTTACAAGTCCATCGTTATAGAGACTTTCCATGTTGTTCAGC
>CALGGS010000042.1 GCA_937915735.1 uncultured Treponema sp. | reverse complement strand
ACAAGAAGAAGGGATTTGAAGTCCTGATTATGGCTGACGAAATCGACGACATCGTAATTCCAAGCCTGATGAAATACAAGGACTTCGACCTCAAAGCCGTGAACCGGGCAGGAAGCGACGACGAGCTTGGCGTGGACAAGGACGAAGCGAAGAAGAAGGAAGAGGCGTTCAAGCCCGTGCAGGAGAAAATCAAAAAGGCACTTGGCGACCGCGTTAAAGATGTCGTTCTCTCAAAGCGACTTTCTGACTCACCGAGCTGCATCGTCGTAGACGAGAACGACCCGGGAATCCAGATGGAGCGCATGATGCGTGCTATGGGTCAGGCAGGTTCTGGAATCAAGCCGATTCTCGAAATCAACGGCGACCACGCAATCGTCAAGACACTGGAATCTTCTTCAGACGAGAGCTACATCGCTGATGTGAGTGAAGTTTTGTTTGACCAGGCATTGCTTGTGAGCGGAGCCGAGCTTAAGGATCCGATGGAGTTCGTCAAGGCTGTGAATAAACTTTTGAGCAAGTAAAAGCAAAGAAAGGGGAAACGACACCTTAAAAAGGTTTCTTTTCCCCTTTCAACGATTCAGGCACAGCCTTCATCGAGAATCGCTAAAAACTTGCCTCGCAAGTTTTCTTAACGCTCCCTACCTTTTTTCTTCCAAAAGTCGTACAGTTGGGCGGCTTTTTTTTACAAATTTTCTTTTCTTATTTTTTCTAATGTTTTTTTGAGATTATGTTCAATCTCTTCTAATACATCTGCTGTAATCTGCATTCGGATTTTTTCATTTTCTGGAGTTTCTTCTATTACAACAGGTGTTTTTCCATGCGGAATAAAAAGCTGATAAACCTCAACATCAAGGGCGGAAGCAATTTTTGAAAGTGAATCTTCTCCTGGCCAACGACGCTTTCCTTCAAAAAAATTTATTGCTTGTACGGACATATCTGCTTCTTCCGCAAGTTTTTCCTGAGTCCATGATTTTTCTTTTCTGTAAATTTTAATATTAGTGGAAAGCGTTTCCAATAGTTCATTCCCAGTCATTAGACTTACATTCTGTAAGTAATTTTCCCATTTTTACAGTTACATATAGTAGAATATGTGATACAATTACAGTATGTAGAATTTTCTTTTAAGGAGGCCATTATGATTTTCCTTATTGTTTTAGCAGTTCTTTTAGGAAACCCAATTTCTCTTTTGCTCTTTCTTTCCGCTATGGATGATTTTTCAAGAGCCGATGAAGTTGAGCGAATGGAGCGACAGGCAGAACGCCGACACAGAGAAATGCTTAAAGAACAGAAGAAATCCCAAGAAATTGCTCTTCAAGAAAGCAGAAACAAGAAAACAATAAAACGGACTCGCCGTATTTTGCGAGATGAAAAAGGCAATTTTATTGCAGCTGAAGAAATTATTGAAGAGGAAGTGTAAAGGAGAAAACACGAATGAAAGATTATTATTATATTCGAAGCGGATATTTGCATTATGTTCATCGGGTTGATGATGCCATAAAGCTTACTGAAACAGAAGATAAGCAGGTAAAACAAGAAATTGCGGCAATGCCGTCAGATAAAAAGGAAATTTTAGAGAAACTTTGGAATTCTCTTATGGAAGAGAATGAAAATAAGGCTTTTGATTTTAAGGAATACCTCGATAAAAAGTGCGATGAAAAACGAGAATATTACAGGAAACTTGGAAAATGAAGGGAAAAATTAATTTTTTGACAATTTCTCTAGCTGTAGTTTTAGCAATGATACTTTTTATTCCATTGCCGATATTGGTTTTTAAAATTTTGTATTTTTTTGATTTTTTGCTTGC
>CALGGS010000041.1 GCA_937915735.1 uncultured Treponema sp. | reverse complement strand
TTTGGAAGAATACCTTACGCAGGAAAAGAAAAATGAAGTAATCGAAAAGCCTAAGTTGTTCTCTGAAGATGAATTTGATGATGAGTTCGTGGAAAACTATAAGAACAGCATGGACTCAAAGCATTTCAAATTCATCATCTCCCCGGAAAATGCGGAGGTTGACTGCAAGGCTTTGACCAAGACACTGGTAAAGCGGCTTGAAAAAGTAACAGGCTATAAGTTTTCCTGGCTTGCGGCCGTCCACACAAACACGAATCACCCCCATGCACATCTTCTTATAAACGGTGTCGATAAAAACGGAAAAAAAGTTGACTGCTTCCATGGAACGATGCTCAAACATACGATAAGGGAAATAGCAAGGCAGATTTGCACGGAACTTAAAGGGGAACGAACACAGGAAGAAATAGAGGCTTCAAAGAAAAAATTACCGGAAGCTAACAGGTACTGTGTGCTTGATAAAGAAATAGAGCGTTTCTGTTTTGTAGGTGCTTCCGGCAGTAATCCTGATTATCCTGTATCAATCCGTTCTCAGAATGATGTCATGTATAAACGATTATGCCATCTTGAAAAAATCGGACTTGCCAAGAAACAGGAGAATGAAACAAACTTGTTCAATCTTGAGAAAGACTGGAACGAGAAACTGCATTCTGCCGGAAGGTATTCTTCATATTTGAAAGCCAGAAACGAGCTGCTTTTCACTCACGGAGTGGACTTGAAGATTTTCGGAAACGACAATGAGGTAGCGACCGGTATAATCACCAAGCTCTATAAAATGAACTACGAGGAGGCATGGGATAATGTTGTGGTTATAGAGAATAAGGAAAACAAAAGAGCATGGTTTGTTCCTGTTTATAATGAGCCTAACGACAAGCTGCTGGGAGCTGAGGTGAGCTGCTCTAAAAGTGAGAAAGGTGGCAAAATGCGCCCTGTTGTTCATGTTTCAAAATGGAAAGCTATTGAAAAATAAGGTAAATGGTGTAAATATATTGTAAGTATGGTATTTACAAAATAATTTAGATATATTATAATGTCCTCATCTTGAGTTTCCATAATCCCGCATAATTGGAAAACAAGTAAGCATTGCCGTAATGTTACGGCAATGGAATGTTTTTGTTAGAGGGATTGTGTTTGTGAAACAACGTAATGAGTTTTTAAGAAAAAGACCTGCTGAGCGGAACAGAAAAATTCTTTTTGATTTATCTAATCTTATTATTCCAGTTCTTGTAGTTGTTATAGGTTTAATTCTTTCAACACAGACTTATGCAAAACTCGTTGGATATAATCCAAGATATACTGATGCACCAGTTTTTGTAACAAGAAATAAATTTTTATTTATTGAAAAGGGGTATCCGTTCTATAATCCCGGCCTCGTTTTTCTAAACGTCCTGGCTCACGGCTTGACCGATAACCTTATTCAGTCCGTTATCTTGCAATCGCTTTTTCCATTCCTTGTCAGTACCGGAATTGCGGTCGTATTCTTCTTTGTAGTCAGCGCAATAAGGGGATACGGCTTAAATAAGAATGATAACCTTTACGGAACATCAAGGTGGGGAACTGAAAAAGACATCAGGAAATTCGGGCTTTCAGAAAAAAGAGGCGTTGTCCTTGCGGAGTTCCAGAGGGCTGATGTAAGGGCAAAAGTGAATCCCAAAAATACATCAATACAGCTGTCATTGAGAAAACCTGCACCTCTTATTTGTATTGCCGGAAACACCAATGTCCTGATGATTGCACCCACCCGAAGCGGAAAAGGTGTGGGAAGCGTCATACCTACGGCACTGAACTTTCCGTGGTCTATCATCTTCTTTGACCCAAAGGGCGAGCTTTTCAACATCACGTCAGGTTCCCGCTCAAAGTTCTCCGTTGTGTTGAAGTTTGCTCCAAAGAATCCTGACGGAAACACTGTGTGCTTCAATCCCCTAGAAGAAGTTCATCTTGACAACAGGATTGTAAGTGATGTTGACCTTGTGATTCAGAACCTGTTTGAGGAAGCAAAAGGCGGCGAGAATTCCAACAGCCAGTTCTTCAATGAGAATGCAAAGGATATGATTAAGACAACGATTCTTCATATCCTTACGGCAGACAATCCTGAATATGCAGATAAAAAGAACCTTCCGGGAGTCTTTGAGATTATGTCCCTTGCCGCAAAGCCTGATGAGGAGGAAGAAGCGCAGGAAGGGGAGGAGAAAAAATCGAATCCGGGGGACAGGCTGTTCGGCGAGATGTTTGAGACAAGGCACTTGCTCCAGGGGCAGGAAGCACCTTGGCTACAGACATTGATTGAAGCTGGTGCTGGCCGTATGCTCCAGATGAATCCAAAGGTAAGAAGTGATGTGTTCTCAACAGTATTCTCTAAATTGCAGCTTTTTTCTGACCCGCTCATTGCACATGCTACAGGTCACTCTGACTTCAAGCTTGATGACTTTGTAACAAGCGATGCGCCTATTTCACTTTACCTTGTGGTTCCGTTCGCCCATGTGGATGTCATAGCACCTGTGTTTAAATTGCTCATAAACTTCATGCTCAGACGCTTTTCTGACGGAGAAACTTCTTATGGTGAAGTGAAATTAAAAAACAGACTCCTGTTCATGCTTGATGAGTTCCCTGTCCTCGGCAACTTCCCCTTCCTTGTCAAGACTATGGGTATCCTGGCTGGTTACGGAATCAACTTCTTCCTTATCTGTCAGGGCTTGAACCAGCTTGTGGACATCTACGGACAGAACCATCCGTTCCTGGATCACTGTAAGACAATCTGCATCTATGCGCCGGGAAAGATTGAGGATGCAAAAGCGTTCACGGAAGCAATCGGTAAGGAAAGTGTTACTAAAGAAAGTATCTCGACAAGCGGAAGTCGTTATGCTGTTGCCTTGAACAACTTGAACGCTTCAAGTCAGAAAGTTGCAAGAGACCTTATGAATCCTGACGAGCTTATGCACCTGCCTCCAAGTGAGGCTCTGATTATGAATCAGGGTATGCCAGCTTATATAGCTAAGAAAGTCGTTTACTATGATGACCCACGATTTAGAAATAAGGCTTATTCAATTCGTGATGTAAAAGACTGGCTCAGATTCAAGTGGTTCTTTAATCCGCTTTTTACGATTCCTATCGGGAAGAATGGATTAACCATCGGTTATCCAAGTATTAAGCTTACAATTTACAGGGTAAATGACAGAGAAAAGAAGCTGTTTAAAAATCGGGATTCAGGGAACTGCAAGAAAGGCTGGATAATTCCATTTACCAGAAAAAAACGAACTATGGAAACAGGTTTTGAGCCTCTTAATACAATGGAGCGGCTTGAGAATGAGCTTAAGGCGCTTCCTTCCAACAAAGGAAAACCCGTAGGAAGAAAAAAAGAAGAAATCTTAAAAAATGAAAAAATAAACAATGAAGCAACAAATGAAAACAGAGATGAGGACTTTAATATAGTTGACTATCTTGAATCATTTGCGGACATAGAGGAAATCTCTCCTTTTCAAGGCGAGATGATAGACGGAGAGCCGCCGCCAACTACTGTACCGCTTACACCTGATGTTTTTTCATCAGAAATATAATTTTATAAGGGGAAACCTAATATGTACACTATCAAATGTGTTATAAATGAAAAATTTGCAATTATGGGGTCATTAAATTTCACAGAAAAATCTCTTATTCAAAACAATGTTGAATCTGGAATACTATTTTTTTCAAACGAAAATAAAAGATTTTCTCTGAAGATTTCAGAAGATGAAAAATGCTACAAAGAATTATGCCTTTATATTGCATCAACACATAATGACCATGCAAAAGATATTTGGGAGCAATATAAACTAAATTTCTCACAAAAGAATAATTTGAAAAAAAGTTTTAAGTTTCTTAAAAAGAATTATAAAGAAGAAATGCTTTTTTGTTTTCCGGGAAATGCAAGGTTCACGATAAAGAAAGATAGCCAAAAGCCAAAATAAAATTCTTTATCACTGCTATCCGTTTTCTAAAAAATGGATAGCAATATAGAATATTTCATTGAAAGACTTTTTAAAAAGAAATTCCAAAATCATCATCAACTTTTGCACTTTGATTAGATTTTTGTACAGTCTGAGTAGGAGTTGATGGAATTTTACGTTTCATTACTGCTATTCGAGAGCCGTTAGAAGAATCACTCATTCCTGCCATTTCCCAGCCTTGCTGACCTAACTTATTGAGTTCAGAATCCTGTAAAAGATTTGCAGAAATAGTTTTATACTCCCATTTATCTATAATAAACTCCTTTAATTATCATTATTTACAATCATAATAAAACAGATGTTTCTTATTGTCAATAGTTTTTGTATAAGCTGTTTACTGCTTTTGTAAGGTTGATGTTTTGAACTTTTTGATTTATAATTTAAATGCATTGACAACTTTTTTTGTATGGGGATTGATATGAGATATATTCTAATGCACAAAAATATACCAACTCTTTCCTTTGAAATTGACAGTGATGGTATGACTGGTAATATCGAAAGCATTATAAATGAATCTCATGCACCAATTTATATTCTTAAAAATAAATTTCTGACACCTAACAATGCTTTACGAGATTGGTGGAAAACCAGAGCAATTCCTGCAAGCCGTGAAAACCTGTCAGAAACACTTTCTTATTTGGATGTTAAAAATTCTCAAATACTTATGCTGAAACATTATGGACTTAATTTAAGTGATCATTATTGGGTTGCTACAGAAGAATTATTAGCAAAGGGTACTAGATGGGAAGATGTTAATTTTTTTCAGAATGATTTTTCCAGTGATATTGGAGACGCACTTTTTGGTAAATATTCCCAGAGTAAAAGTATGTCTTTTAGTTTTGATTCCCCGGATTCAAGCAGTGATGGCGAATTAAAGAAAAAATGGATAATTAACAATGGAACTCGGTATCTTCTAAAAGGCGGAAGAAAAACATTTCAGCAGGAACCTTTTAATGAAATTTTAATTTCAAAGATTTGTGATGAATTAAATATTTCTCATGTACCTTATAAACTTGTAAAAAAAAGAAATAATCAATTTTATTCTTCTTGTCCCTGTATGGTTGATGAAAATACAGAGCTTATTTCTGCATGGGAATTGTTTAATACTGCAACAAAAACAAACAGCATGTCATACTTTGAACAGTTTGCACAAGGTATGAAAAATTGTAATTTTAATTTTGATGAAAAAGCAAAGCAAAATCTTTCAGTTATGTTCTCACTTGATTATCTTGTTGCAAATACTGACCGCCATTTTAAGAACTTTGGTTTTATAAGAGATGCGAATACTCTTGAATGGAAGGGAATTGCACCCATTTATGATACGGGAAATTCTATGTTTTATGATGACAGTCTTTATAATTTGAAAAATCCAAAACTAAGAACAGCAGAAAAAATAAAGGCAAAGCCATTTAATTCCAATCAAAAAAAACAACTTACATTGATAATAAACAACTGCGGAACTCCTAATGTTGACTTTTCACTCC
>CALGGS010000040.1 GCA_937915735.1 uncultured Treponema sp. | reverse complement strand
GCTGTAATAGATATTGAGGCAAATATCTATTACAGCTCGCAGGATTTTACGCTCACAACGTTTAAAACAAACGGAAAATATTCTAGTTTTAATAGCGACACAAAGATTCTGACAGTCGGGGATGGAGAAACGGTTACATTTATTGTAGGTTGCACAAATAAAAATGCTTCTCCTCATATAAATGATGTCACATTCTCAAAAAGCTCTTCTTACACAAATACTAAAATTAAAAATTATGCAGGCTCTCCAATGATAAATCAAACAAGGAGCGGAAGTCCTTCAACGAGTATCAGCTTTACATTTTCAAAAGACTTCAATATAACTAATGGCTTTTATAAGGCGGATAATAGCAATAAGGCTGATAAATTGAACAATCAGTTCAACACTGTTCGTCTGGAGCATCTTTATATTGGAACTCTTGATATAAAATATACTCCCGTTTACACAAGTTCAGAGCAGACTTATAAGATTCCAGTTTACCTTGATATAAGAAACTGTGACAAAACTTACGAATAATCAGAATGGAGGAATAAAAAATGAGAGGAACGAAAAGGATATTCAATTTTGTCTCACTTTTTGCTATAAGCATGATTTTGTTTTCGTGCCACTTTTTTTTGAGCTTTACAGAAGTAGAAGAAAATGTGGTAAGTTCTGTTGAGTTTGACAAGAACTCTCTGGAGCTTTCCGTAGGCTCAATGGATATAATCAATGTAAGCGTTTCCTCAACTCAGGGACAAAATAAGGAAACGGTAACTTGGTCTTATGATGAAAACATTATCTCTGCTACTGCGGATAATTACTCAATCGTAATTACGGGACTACGAGCAGGAACTACAATAATCAAGGCTTCCTGCGGAGACAAATCTGCACAGAGCGCTTTGACTGTCGTTTCAGAAGGAGAGACAATCAAGATTGAAAATCCTTATGTCTATGTTTCCTCTGATTATGTGAGCATTGCCCCAGGTGACACAGAAAAAGTTTTTGCTTCCATTTATGGTGGAACACAGGGCGACAAGAACGGCTTTACGTTTACAAGCGACAAGCCAGGAATTGCTTCTTGCTATGTTGAAGGGAACTATTGCTGGATTACAGGAAAAACTGAGGGCTTGGCAAAAATTACCTGCAAACATTCTACTGGAAAATGTGGATGCGGCATATATTGAGCCTTCTTCCATGTATGTTGTGCTTAACGGCTCAACAAGCGAAACTGTCGAACTTTCCATAGCAGGCCTTCCAGATGGAACTACTGTTGATAATAACAAGTATGAATGGACTTTCTCTGATGGGGCTGAAAACTATCTTGATTATTCCATTTACAACGGAAGTGAAAACGGAAGGGGAAATACTATCTGGCTTACAGGGAAGAAAAATGGAGCCACTGCAAACATCACGGCAAATGGAACTGGGCTTAACAAAACAACTCTTACCGTTAGGCACGAAAAAGCTGCATATCCGCTGAACATCGTGCTTGTAAGTTATGATGATTCTACAGACCTTGAAGGACTTACAACTCTTTATGCAACGCAAACTTCATACACACTGTATACAGAAGATAAGCTGAACATTTTTGTAACACCAGTTTTTTACTCAGCTTCCCAGAGCGACACTGTTGACACTGGAACAGATGCTTCTGTTTCTTGGTCGGTGACAAAAGGATTGAATGAAGTTATCGGATTTACACAATACGGCTACTCTGCAAATGTAACGGGAATCAGTGCTGGTGTGGCAGAAATATCCGCCTGGCTTACGGATAATCCTTCTGAAAAAGTTACTTTTTATATAAATGTAAAACAGGGCGGAAAAATTGAAGATGACAAACCGTGTTACCTTACCACTTCCTACAATGTCGTCACAACCTCAGTCGGAAATACTGAAAATATCAATGTAATTCCTGTGAACATTGACGGCTTGAAATATGATAAGACAATCTGGAAGAACAACAATCCAGAGCTTTTCTCTGTTACCTCAAACGGAGCTGATGCCACAATCACCGCATTGCGAGAGGGAAGCGGAACTATAGAAATCTCCCATCCGCTTTCTAACAATACGCTTACCCTTACGGTTCATGTTGGAAGTGAGTATGTCTATTCAAATACTGATGTCTGCTACATTAAGCCTAAAAAGGCAGGACAGGGCATTCTTACCGTTCATCATACGGAGGCAGAATACGACAAGGAAGTTCTTGTCATAATTCAGAAAAGTGCGGCAGAGCTTGCGGATATTCCTTATATCTCAACCTCACAAAATGTTGCGACTGTCATTCAGGGTGAATATGCTACTTTGTCGGTGGCACTGAAGAACGCGGAAAGTTACGAGGCTTCAAACTGGAGTTGGACGTCTTCAAATGGAAACATAAGCGATGTAGTTGTGAACTCTGGAAGTACGGCAATACTTTCAGGAGTAAATCCTGGAACTACGAAAATCACCGTTTCCCATACAGACTGCCTTTATCCGCTTGAGATAATCGTACTCTGTCTTGATGCAAGTTCAGTTTCTGCAAATCCTTTTATTCACACAAGCTCTAATATCGTCACCCTTACAAAAGGCGGAACGGCTACAGTAACGGCAGATATGACAGGCGGAACGGCTAATGATGATGCTTCTTTTGTATGGACTGTAGCGGATTCTAGCGTTGCTTTAATTTCAACTGGTTCTGGCTCTTGCTACATAAAAGGACTTAAAGCAGGACAGACGTATATCACAGTTCGCAACACAAATTATCCTGACGCCTACTCAAAGACTGTGTTCGTAAGGGTGGAGGACACAACTGATAAAGACTGCTACATTACGGTCACTTCTAAAGTCTTGAAAATGAATCCCGCTAATACAAGTGGCGAGACAATCACCGCAACTCTTGAAAACGGAGCTGTCCTTGATGCGCAAGATTTTGTGTGGTGGGCTGATGATTACAATATCGTTTCGCTTTCTTCAATTACCGATACCTGCCAAATTGTGCCAACAGGAGTTTCTGGAACTACCTATGTTCACGTAAAGCATCCAAAAGTTGTTACAACGGTGGATATTCTTGTGATGTGTTCTGAATACACGGAATTTGCGTTCAAATATGCCTCAAAAGAAATTCTTGAAAAATCAATCCTATTTATTCCTATGGAAGTTCCCATTACGAGCGAGGAATCTTGGATTGAATATTCATCGTCAGACAACAATGTGGTTGTTGCAACGGGAAGCAATCAGGTTTGTATGCTTGCAGGAATCATAAAAGGTTCTGCCACAATCAATGCAACGCTGAAAACCGCAAACGGAATAATCGGAACAAGCCAGATGGCAGTGATTGTGAACAAGGCTGATACAACCATAAACACCATTTCTATGAATCAAACTATCATAAATCTTGAGATTGGAGAAAGCAAGACACTTGACGCACTTCTTTCTGGAAATGACATCAGCACGAATGATTATTACAATCTTGAATGGTCTTTGACAATTGCCGCAGCAAGAAAGGCAGAGCCTATAATGCATGCAAAAGTCACGAAATAGTGCAGCAAAACCAGATCTATCTTTATAAAGCTGCCAAAGACCGCCGTTATCAGAGAATACACCGGTCCGTAGAGATATATCATCGGTGGAAATTTCCCGTCCAGAACTTCAAGAGAATAGATATTGCTGCCTTTCAGAAACTCACTCGTCAGAAGGACATTTGCGGCTTCTCTGTACTCATTCGGAATATTTACATCCGCAAAGGGATGCCCCAGCATTTTTGATAAGAGATAAATCGTATATATAACTGCCGGAACAGAGATAAGAGAAACATATTTTAAGTTTTTAACAAAATAACAGAAACTAACAAAATGTCTCAAAATAACAAAAAAAACAATAAAACAGAGGGAAATCAAACATCCTCTGGCATGTGTACAGTCTGAGCTGCATCATCCTCATCATCACTGCTGCCCAGGTGATGGACTCGAAGGCACTCCTGAAGGTCCAAATGGGTCTGCTCCACCCGCTTGTTGATGGACCTCACTTCCAGCTGCATAGACGTGATGGACTGCTGCATGGTGGACATAGTCACCTGCATATTGCTCATCCCCCCCTGAAGGACAGCAAGGGCCTCCATAATCTGAGAAACATTGACCTCCGACTCAGAC
>CALGGS010000039.1 GCA_937915735.1 uncultured Treponema sp. | reverse complement strand
TTTAAAGATTTACGCTTTTTTTGTAAATTCTCAACTAAACTCGAAATTCGGGCTATTTAAAAACTTTCAGAAATATTTTATATTTTTCTTATTCATCGCTTTTGTGGTGAAAATAAATATTTTACGGAGGAGATGCAAAAAAATGAAGCATTTCAAAATTGGTACGATTATGACACTTGCCATACTCGTTCTTGGTTTTATGGCTTGTGAGCCAGAAACAAAGTATGTTCCTGTAACAAAATATGTTACAGAGACAGTCACAGTTAATCAAACTGCTACCACACAGACTAACTCAAAGGTCTATTTTTGGCAGCAGAACACAAGCGGAAGTGACTACAGCCTTTACAACACAAACTCTGTCCAAATTACTTCTGAAACTACATGGGAAACCATTGAAGAAACTTACGGAGGCTATTACACGGGCTTTAGTGCAAAAGGCTTTACCGAGACAACTCTTGCAGACGACACGAATGTCCTTAACATTTTCTATGACAGAAAAGTTATAACCTACACTTATTATGTCGATGACGAGGTCTATTCTTCAGGCAAAGGCTTGTACGGATCAACACTCACAGCGCCTTCAAATCCGGGCAAAACAGATTACTGGTTTATCCGTTGGCGTGATGAAAACGAAACTGCTCTTTCCACAACTTACAACAAGAGTTCGGACACAAGCTATTACGCCTATTTTAAACAGGCTGCTGAAAAATATGGCAATAAAGAAACTCCAACGGCTGTCGGTGACATCGTATTTTCTGATGGAAGTGCAATCGCTTATGATGACAGCACAATCGGTGATTTGAGCGTAGAACAGAAAGCGGCGGCAGTTTCTGTTATTTTCTATGTTGGAACAGGTTTGAATAATGACGGAGACACGACAACTTCAAGAACTCTCGGAGTAGGCTTGTATAATTCATATTATGACGGAACAGGCTCTTTAAGATGGTGCTCTTCGAGTGCGAACGCTTATTCAAAAAATATAACCACAATCCAGTGTACACCAAGTGCAAGCGGAAGTGGGGCGGCAGGCACTGCAACATTTACTGGTGTTCTTGACGGAAGCAGCAACTATAGCCTTTTAAAAACATACCTTTCGACTAATTCTACAGACGACACTTCTACCAGCACTTATTATCCAGCTTGGGATTATGCCGAAAATTACGGAACAAACAAAGGTCTTTCTGGCACTTATGCGACAGGCTGGTATATGCCTTCTTTGGCTGAACTTTGCTATGTTTACAGAAACAAGACTGTCGTAAATCAGGCATTGTCTCTTGTAGGCGGAAACTCTTTGGCGAACTCTTATTACTGGTCGGCGAGTCAGTATGCTTCCTACAATTACTATGCTTGGTATGTCTATTTGGGCTCCGGCAGTGTCCTCGACGACTCCAAGTACTACTACTACAATGTGTTGTGTGTCCGAGCTTTTTAAAAGGGAGCAGCGCGACCGATTTAACTATTCAACTATTCTTCCGGTATTTTCGCACCTTGGGGCGAAAATACCGGCGGTTTTTGCGGGCGGCTTTCTAAATGCAGAAAGCCGCTTTTTTTTATGTTTTTTTTGGGGGGGTGAGAAAAAATAATTATGGCATTAATATATAATCTTCCGGTCTTTAAAGATGTTTACCAGCTTGCGCTTGAGCTTTTTCGGGTGACTACAAATTTTCCCCGTGAATATAAATTTACGATTGGGCAGGATATGAAACGCGACTGTATAATACTTGTCCGATACATTTATCGTGCGAATAAAACAAAAGACAGATATCAGTATCTTGAGCAGTTTTTAGACCATTTTGAAATCTTAAAATTTGAATTTCGCTTGTGTACAGATTTAAAATTGATTACAATAAAAAAGCAGGCTGAATTTTCAACAAAAATGGAAAGTATCGGCAGGCAAATTACCGCATGGCGAAATGCGAGCGGTAAAGTCCAGAATCCATAGGGTGAAAAAAATAGCTTTATGGAGCGAGACATGCTTTTTGCGTAAAAGGGTGAAGTTACCATAAGTCAAAAAGAATCGTTGTGTTTCGGAGTTTTCCTTTCTTGTGGTATGAGGCTTTTGTCAAGTGAATATGGCTTTTCTGTCCGTTTCATTATAAAACTTCACATTAACTGGTCGTCGAGTCAGTATGCTTCCAACAATAACAATGCTTGGAATGTCAATTTGGGCTCCGGCAATGTCAACAACAACAACAAGAACAACAACAACAATGTGTTGTGTGTCCGAGCTTTTGCGCACAGGCTTGCCGCTTCTGTTTGGAGCGGCTTTTTTATAAATTTTTAAGGAAAAACAACTTTGAAAACACCAGATTATAACAGCCCTGTCGCTTTAAAGGCCTTTTTGGATGAAAACGGAATGGCGATGCAGAAAAAATTCGGTCAGAATTTTCTTGTGAACGCAGATGCCAGGAAAAAAATCATTGACTGTCTTGATGTTGCAGATGGGATGAAGGTCTGGGAGGTAGGACCGGGGCTTGGCTGCATGACGAGCGAGATTTTAGAGAGAGGCGCTTGTCTTACAGCCTTTGAAATTGACCATGGATTTGCGCGGCTTTTAAGGCAGTTTTTTGAGAGTTATTCAGAAAAAGACAGGTTTTCGCTTGTTGAGGGCGATGTCCTTAAAACCTGGAAAAAATATCACGATGAAAATGGAAGCGCCGACAGTTTTTTTGGAAATCTTCCCTACAATGTTGCGGCCACGATAATAGCCGACACAATAAACGAGGGCGTCCGCTTTGAAAAGGCTGTGGTCACGATTCAGAAGGAGGTGGCCCAGAGAATGAGCGCAAGGGAGGGGACTGAAAATTACTCGTCCTTCTCTGTATTGTGCCAGTGGGCCTACGATGTCAAAAATGTCCTTGATTTGGCCGGCGGTAATTTCTGGCCCGTTCCGAATGTGGCCAGCAGGGCGGTCTTAATGACAAAAAGAGAGGATTTTCCCCGCTGCTTGGACCCTAAATTCTTTATGAAAATGATTCGCCAGCTTTTTTCTTCAAGGAGAAAGACTGTCAGAAACAATCTCCTTGCCCTTTGCTCTGGCGAAAAAACAGATGCGGCTCTCGAAAAAGCGGGCATAAAGCCTAATGAACGCGCTGAAAATTTGAGCGTGGACGGGCTTCTGAAACTTTCTGACTGCCTGAAGGTTTTAATTTAGGGCTGTGATATAAAATCGCAAATGAAAAGAATTTCAATCTTTATCTTTCTTTTTTCACTTTTTATTTTTCTCCCTCAAAAGCTTCTTGCGGCGTCATCCTCATCCTCTTCTACGAATTATGATGACATAAATTTTCCTCAGTGGGCCCGTGATTTACGACGGACTGAAATCATCACCTTTGGCTCACTTCCCTTTGTTACTCTTTGGACAACCCTTGGCTATTCACTTTACGAATACGGAGAATTCAGAAATCCGCTGAGTAAAAATACGGACAGCTTTACTGAGGGAGATGTAAAAAAAATCATCGGAATTTCCGCCGTTACTTGCCTGGGGCTTGGTCTTACGGATTTGACAATAAATTTAATCCAGCGTTCCCGTAAAGAAAGTTTGCTTAAAAAACAGCGGGAGTCTCAGCCCTTTACAGTGACTGGTGAAAAGGAAATGCAGAAAATCCGTATGAAAGCCGAAGAAACCGATGAAATGGCAGAAGAAAGAATCAGGCGCGAAAAAGAAATGGAGAAAGCTGAAAGACCCGAAGATTTTATCGAAGGGATTGAGAGCGTTTTGTTTTAGCGGGTCTTTCTTGACTTAAAAAAAATATTTAAAAATCTTTCTAAAGCAGTTGACTAAAAATTCCCCTTTTGATATTATACTTACCGTCAGCTCGACAAGAGTTGCAAAGATGTCTCCTTCGTCTAGTGGTTAGGACATCGGGTTTTCATCCCGACAACAGCAGTTCAATTCTGCTAGGAGATGTAAAATTAACCTTGCAACATTTTTTGCTTGCAAGGTATTTTTTTATAAAAAGACTGAAATTATATTGGGAGAATTTCTTATGGCAAGAAATCAGACATCAGCACAGAAAAGATTCCGCCAGAGCGAAGACCGTCGCTTACACAACAAGGCTATCAAGAGCGAGTGCCGCACTTATGTTAAACAGTTCATCGAGGCTGTTCAAGCAAAAGATTCAAAGCTTGCTCAGGAAAAACTCGTTCTTATGACTTCAAAACTTGACTCAGCTCGAAGCAAGGGTGTTCTTACCCGCAACGCTGTTTCTCGCAAAAAGTCACGCATGCAGAGACTTTACAATGTGACTTTCGCTCAGAGCGCTGAAAAATAAAATCGCAACATTCTAGCGGTGAGTTAATTCACTTTTAGCTATCTGATTGTATAATATGCACTTCAGATAGCATTTTTTTTCTAAATTTACAACTTGGTGGGAATTATGGCTTCAAAATCTGTAAAGAAAGTTACAAAAAACGACATCGTTGACAAGGTTCACGAATCGACAAAAATCGAAAAGAAAGTTCTTATGGAGGCTTTTGAAGGAATTATCGATGAATTCAAAAACTCCCTCAAGGACGGCTATACTGTAGAACTCCGTGGTTTCGGAACTTTAGAGCCGCGTTTGCGGAACGGCCGTGACAAGGCTAGAAATCCAAAAACTGGCGAGATTATCACGGTTGAGCCACATTATGTCGCGGCTTTCCGTGCCGGTCAGGACCTGAAAAAAGCTCTTATGGAGATTCCTGTTGAAAAGAAATAGCATTTTTGTAAATTCAATCTTGCTTTTTCTTTCCGTAGCGCTTTTCGTGCTTAGCGAGCCTTCCTTTATCTTTAAGGAAGGTCTTTCTTTTTGTGCTTTTATCGCTTACATCCCGTATTTTTTGCTTCTTGAAAATCTTTCCTTGAAATCATCTCTTTTGTTCGGCGCTCTTTACGGATTTTTTTCATATCTTTTAATGTGCCACTGGCTTTCTTCGTTTGGGCTTGCCGCTTTATTCTTTGTCTGTTTTCTTTTTGCCCTTTATAATTCCGTCACTTTTTTTCTGATTAGCTTCATAAAAACAAAGCTTACTGGTAATTTTAAGGAATATTTTTGGATTTTTAGGGCTTTGTTAGTCCTCTTTGTTGATTTTTTAAGAACTCAGGGGATTTTTGCCTTCTCCTACGGAATAATCGGATACAGCCAGTGGAAAAATCCCGTTTTGCTGGGCTTTGCGTCCGCTTTTGGCGTGTACGGCGTTTCTTTTGTCATTTTGCTCTTCAATTCTCTTACTGAAAGAATTTTAAGGGAGTCAGAACTCCTCTCTTTTAAAGCAAAATTCCGAAAGACGGTGAGACGGGAAATCTGCCTGCTTTTGCTTCTCGTTTTTGCAGTAATTTCTTTTTGGGCGGGGAAGTGCCTTTTTTCTTCCCGAAAATCTGGTGAGAGCCTAAAAATAGCTTTGATTCAGAACTCTTCTTCTGCTTCTTCAAGAACTATTTCTGACTTTGAAAAAGATGCTGCTCTTCTGAAAACTCTTACTGACCAGGCTCTTTTTCAAAATCCGGAGACCGAGCTTGTAGTTTGGGCTGAAACTGCAATTGTGCCGGATATTCTTTACAATCTTGAAAATCCTGGTGACAAAAGGCGGCATGAGCTTTCTAAAAATCTGGCGGACTATTTTAAAAGCAAAGGCTGCTCTTTTCTGATTGGAAATAATCATAATGACGAGGCCGGAACTCATAATTCAGCTCTTTTTTTCTCTAGTGAGACAGGAAAAATCGAAATTTATGACAAAAATCATCTCGTGCCGTTCACGGAGTATTGGCCTGAGACCTTGAATTTTAAAATCTTTGACGGACTGAAAAAGTCTCTGGGCTGTGAGTTTTTTTCTCCTGGCGGCCAAATTAAAATTTTTAAAATAAAAAAACTTTCCTTTGCTTCCCCAATCTGCTTTGAGGATTCCTTCCCTTCGCTGGTAAAAAAAATGAAGAGGGGCGGCGCTGATTTTTTTGTGAATATTTCAGATGACGCCTGGAGTGAGGCGGAGGAGGCCAGGAATATTCACCTGTCGATGTCGGTTTTTCGTGCGGCAGAAAACTCTTCTCCCTTTATTCGCTCCACGATTGACGGAAAAACCTGCGTAATCGACAGAAACGGAAAAATTACGAAAGCCCTTGAAAGCGGAATTGACGGTTTTTTGTGCGCGGAGATTCATTGAAGGTGTGGTTTATTTTTTTTCCCCTAAATGATAATATTAGTTATGAAATTTTCTTTTGCGCAGGCTTTTAAAAATCTTTTTAGCTCAAAAAAAATTGACGGGGAATTTTTTGAAAATCTTACGGATGCTCTGGTTGAAGGTGATATGGGGGCGAAACTGGCTTACGAAATCACTGAAAAGCTCGAGAAAATTTGCCGTGAAAAAAAAGTTTACGATGAGCAGTCAATAAAATCTGAATTAAAGTCCCTTCTTTTGGGCCTTGTTTCTTCATGTGAGTTTCTTCCTGAAAAAGGAAAGGTCAATATTTATATGCTTCTGGGCGTAAATGGAGTCGGAAAAACGACTTCTGCGGCTAAAATCGCAAATCTTTACAAAAAAAACGGCGAAAATGTGATTATGGCGGCAAGCGATACCTTTAGGGCGGCGGCCGAGGAGCAGCTTGAGATGCACGGCGAGCGTCTTGGTATTCGCGTGATTGCTCATCAGCACGGAAGTGACCCTAGCGCGGTCGTTTTTGATGCGGCGGAAAGCTGTCGGGCGAATGGTGGTGGTGTAATTATTGCTGATACTGCGGGCCGGCTTCATAACAAGGAAAATCTTGTCCGTGAGCTTCAGAAAATCGACAGAATTGCCCGTGAAAAGGCGGATGAAGGCTGCTTTAAAAAAATTCTCGTAATTGATGGAACTACAGGCCAGAACGCACTCAGGCAGGCAGAGGTCTTTAGTGAAACGGTGGGAGTTGATGCAATCGTAATCACAAAATACGATTCTACTGCCCGTGGCGGCTGTGCTTTTTCAATCGGAAAGGAATTTTCTATTCCTGTTCTTTTTGTCTGTACTGGCGAAAAATACGAGGATATCCAGAAATTTGAAAGAGAAAAGTATGTCGATGAGTTTCTGGGCTATTGACATTTTTTCTGAAAAAATATAAATTCTCTCTAACATTTTAATAGAAATATTTTAATGGACTCGCAAAAACGAGTCCATTTTTATTTGAACGGCGACAGGAGTTTCTTTTGGAATACATTTCTTTAGATTCTTATCCGCATTACACAGAATGTGAAAAAATCGTAAGTGAGCTGGGCTTTCATCTTGTGGAGCTAAAAATTTCCCCGCAGAACGGAGTTACTCAGATTCTTGCGACTATCACAGGAAAAGATTCTGGCACTAATATCGGTGTGAATGATTGCTCCAGGGTTCATAAGGTTCTTCTTCCTTCACTCGAAGAAATGCTTGGGACTGACAACACTTATATGGAGCTTACCTCTCCAGGAATGGAAAGGAATATCAAAAATGCGGCGGAATTCCGGTTCTTTATCGGCCGGGAAATCCGTGTCTATGACAAAACCGTTACGGATTGGGTTGGCGGAGTTTTAAAAGCCGCTGATGACAAATCCGTGACATTGGAGCTTTCAAAAGAAGACGGCTCGTCAGAGCAAAAAACTGTCTCTTTTGAAAATATCGCTAAGGCAAAATTTATTCACTTATAAAGAAGTAGGAGATAAAATATGTCAGAAATGGCAGATGCAATCCGTGAATTGACTCAGGAAAAAGGCTTTTCACTGGAATCAGTAAAACAAACAATCGAGAACACCTTGCGCGCGGCGTACAAGAGAACTTTTGGAACTGCGGACAACTGTGTCATAACCTTTGCAGATGATATGTCTGATGTTACGGTCGCTTCTAGAAAAACTATCGTAGACGGCGTTTATGACTCTGTAATCGAAATTGAGCTTGAGGATGCCTTAAAGCTTTCTCCGGATTGTGAAATCGGTGATGAAATTGATATTATCGTTGACCCGAAAAGCTTTGACCGCTCTGCCGTTTCTGTAGGAAAGCAGGAAACGCACAAAGGCCTTAACGAGTCGTTCAAAGATAAGCTTTACAACGAATATAAAGATAAGGTTGGAGAAATCATCATCGGATATTACCAGCGCGACTACAATGGCAATATCTATGTTGATTTGGGCAAGGTTGAGGGCGTTTTGCCGAAGAAATATCAGTCTCCCCGCGAGGTTTATCAGAAGGGAGACAGGATTAAGGCTGTCATTATGGAATTAAAAAGAATTTCCTCTGGATTGCAGCTTGTCCTCAGTCGCTCTGATCCGAAATTCGTCCAGACTACATTGGAGCTTGAGGTTCCTGAAATTCAGGACAAAACGGTTGAAATCAAAAAGATTGTCCGTGACGCAGGCTATCGCACAAAAATCGCTGTAGCCACCTCAAAAGAGGATATTGATCCGGTCGGAGCTTGTGTCGGCCAGAAGGGTATGCGAATTCAGAATGTAATTCATGAGCTTGAAGGTGAAAAAATCGATGTCCTTCGTTACTCGGATGATCCTGCTGTTTTCATTAAAAATGCTCTTTCACCGGCAGAGGTTAATCGCGTAGTTATTCTTGATGACGAAAAGAAAACTGCTCTTGCAATCGTAAACGACGAGCAGTTCTCTGTCGCAATCGGAAAAAATGGTCAGAATGTACGACTTGCTAATCGCTTGTGTGACTGGAATATCGATGTTAAAACTGAGGAGCAGGCTGCAGAGCTTGATTTGAGTGAGCTTGTCACACGAAAGGCCGCCGAGCTTTTCAATAATACTTCTTCTGCAGAGCCGGATGAAATTCAGGTTATCGCTGACTTACCGGGCGTAAATCAGGATGTGGTTTCTAAGCTTAAGGCCGCTGGTTACGAAGATATTGAAAAATTCATCGTTGCATACGAGAACGGTGAAATTGGCGAAATCGAAGGCGTTACTGCCGAAGAACTCGAAGAAGTCAGCAAAATCATTCATAACAATGTTGAGTTCGTCGAGGAAGACGAGGAAGAATCAGAGGCTGCTCCGTCTGAAGAAGAAAATACGGTCACAGAAGAGGAAGAAGAATATTTCTGTCCTGAATGTGGTGCAAAAATCACGCTTGATATGACTCATTGTCCGTCATGTGGCGTTGAATTCGAATTTGAAGAGGATGAGGAATAAGAGGTTTATAGGAAAATATGGCGGAAGAAGAAGAGAAAAAACAAGGATTTGTTTTACGAAAAAAAGAAAAAAAGCCAGAATCGAATGCTGAAAACGCAAATGCGGAATCTCAGTCCGTGACAAAAAAGAAAATTGTCATCAAAAAGAAGAATCCGTCTGGTGGAAACGAAGGCAAACAGGACTCAAATCAGGAAGAAAAAGCTAAGAATGGCGTTCATGTCGTTGTCAAAAAAACAGCTCCTTCTTCCGCACCGAAAACTTCATCTGAAAATGAAGGCTCAAAATCTCAGGAAAGTCCAAAACCTCAGCGAACCTTCGAGTTAAATTCAGCCCGTCCGAATGTAAAGGCTGGAAATCTTTCCGGCAACCGGCAGAATGGCGGCTACAACCGGGGCGGTTACAATAATGGCTCTAACGGCGGATATAACCGAAACGGAGGCTATGGTCAGAACGGACAGAGAAACGGCGGATTTACCGGCGCCCAGGCTCGTGAAGGCTATCAGAACCGTGAACGAGACAACAACCGGAATGGTGGCTTTAACCGGCAGAACGGAGGCTATGGTCAGAACGGTCAGCGTCAAGGCGGCTATAATAATAATCGAGGCGGCTACAACAACCAGAATGGTCAGAATCGCAGCGGTTTCAACAACAGGCCTTCCTTCGGCGGAGCGCAGGGAAGCAGACCAGGCTTTGGCGGCGGACGCCCGGGCTTCGGAGGCTCTCGGCCAATGGGTGGCGGATTCGCTCCCGCTCCGATGCCTCTTCCGCAGGCTGGTAAAAAACAGTTCAAGGGCAAAAAGCAGGTTTACGGTCAGCGAAAAGACAAGGAAGAGCTTTTTGACGAGGAAGAACTTTACAAGAAAAAGCAGGCGACTCAGGCGAGCGTAGTTCCGAAGTCAATTGACATTATGGAATCTATTTCAGTTTCTGATCTTGCCCGCAAAATGAATTTAAAGGCTGGAGACATCATCGCAAAGCTCATGGGAATGGGGATGATGGTCACAATCAACCAGTCAATCGACAGTGACACGGCGACACTTCTTGCCGCAGAATACGGCTGTGATGTTCATCTTGTCTCTCTTTACGACGAGACAGTTATCGAGCACGATGTCGGTGAAGAAGAAAATCTTCGGGTCCGTCCGCCAATCGTTACCGTTATGGGACATGTCGACCACGGTAAAACTAAGACTTTGGACGCAATCCGAAAGACCAATGTTGCCGCTGGCGAGGCCGGTGGTATTACTCAGAAAATCGGTGCTTATCAGGTTCACACAGAAAAGGGAACGATTACATTCCTTGACACTCCTGGTCACGAAGCATTCACTATGATGCGCGCCCGCGGTGCTCAGATTACAGATATCGTAGTCCTTGTTGTCGCGGCTGATGACGGCGTTATGCCTCAGACTCTCGAAGCCTTGAGCCACGCAAAGGACGCAAAGGTTCCGATTATTGTCGCAGTGAACAAAATCGATAAGCCGGACGCTAATCCTGAGAATGTAATGACACAGCTCTCAAATCAGGGGCTTACTCCTGAAGAGTGGGGCGGTGACACTCAATATGTAAGGATTTCTGCTTTAAAAGGGCAGGGAATCGACGACCTTCTTGACGCAATCCTCTTGCAGGCAGAAATGCTGGAGCTTAAGGCTCAGTATGACACCCGCGCAGAAGGAAAAGTCATTGAGTCTCGCGTAGATCAGGGGCGGGGTGTTGTCGCTTCAGTGGTTGTTCAGAGCGGTACACTTAAGGTCGGCGACCCCTTTGTCGCTGGCATTTACTCAGGCCGTGTCCGTGCTATGTTCAATGACCGTGGCGAAAAGGTAAACGAGGCTTTGCCAAGCATGCCGGTTGAGGTTCTTGGTCTTGACGATATGCCGAATGCGGGTGACCCATTCCAGGTTACTGAAACTGAAAAAGACGCACGGGCAATCTCTGCAAAACGACAGGAACTCAAGCGTTTCGAGGCGGCAAAGGCTGTCAAGAAAATCAATCTTGACAACTTCGCTTCGACAATTCAGGCAAACGAAGTCAACGAGCTCAAGGTTATCATCAAGGCGGACTTGCAGGGTTCTGCCGAGGCTCTTAAAACAAGCCTTGAAAAGCTCTCAACTCCGGAAATCCGCTTGAATGTAATTCATTCTTCTGCTGGTGCGATTAACGAGTCTGATGTTACCCTTGCTGCCGCAGACGGAAACGCAATTCTTATCGGCTTTAATGTCCGACCAACTCCAAAGGCAAAGCTTTTGGCGGATCAGGAAAAAGTCGATATCCGAAAATACAATGTCATCTACAAGTGTGTCGAAGAAATTACCCTTGCAATGGAAGGTATGCTTAAGCCTGACACAAAAGAAGAAGTTACAGGTCAGCTCGAAGTCAGAAACACTTTCAAGGTGCCGAAGGTCGGCCTTATTGCCGGATGTTATGTTACCGAGGGTGTCGTCAAACGAACGAGCAGCGTAAATCTTATCCGTGACGGAATCGTAAAGCACACTGGCAAAATTTCTTCCCTCAAGCGCTTTAAGGACGATGCAAAAGAAGTCACTTACGGCTTTGAGTGTGGTGTCGGTCTCGAAAACTGGCAGGACATTCAGGAAGGCGATATTCTCGAAGTATTCGAGTATGTCGAAATTGCCCGAAAGCTTGGAGACGCAATCGCAAAAGAGAAGGAAGCCGAAGCTGCTAAGGCAGAGGCTGTTTCTGAAAGCGAGGAATAGCTTATGGGTGAATTTAGGATGTTGAAGCTTGGAGAACAAATCCGTGAGGAAATTTCCAAGCTTATAATGACGCAAAAAGTGAAGGATCCGCGGGTCTCAACCTTTCTTTCAATAAATCGTGTTGAGGTTGCGCGGGACTTAGCTTATGCAAAGGTCTATGTCTCTTCATTTTTGAATGAATCGCAGGTAAAAAAAGGCGTTGAAGGCTTGCAGAGTGCGGCTGGCTTCATTCAGTCTTCAATCGCTAAAAAACTCTCGATTTACAAATTTCCTCGTCTGACATTCGTTGCTGACACAAGCATAAAAGACGGCTTCGATATGGTGAACAAACTCAACCGTCTCGAAGAAGAAGAAAAGCAAACGAAAAGCGAGAGCGAGGACTGAAAATATACGGGAAGATACTGAAATATTGCTGTTTTTGAAAATCCACAGCTAATCGAAAGCAGCAAAAAATTGCGTGCTTCCCAAGCTTTTATTCATAAGACCAAGACTCTGATTTTAAGGATTTTAATAAGCAAAGAAATTTGAAAATAATTTGGGGGAAAACAAAAGATTGCGAAAAAGTGCGAGAGAAGGGACTTGAACCCTTACGCCGAAGCACTAGATCCTAAGTCTAGCGTGTATGCCAATTTCACCACTCTCGCTAAAATTAAAAAGGGAGATGAGCGACCGGGGGCTCGAACCCCGGACCCACAGATTAAGAGTCTGTTGCTCTACCAACTGAGCTAGTCGCCCGATTATCAGTTAAAAGTATGCGTCCGACACGGATCGAACGTGCAACCTACGGATTCGAAGTCCGTTACTCTATCCAGTTGAGCTACGAACGCATTTTATATCTGCGAGAGAATTGCCACTTGCAGATTGGGTGCCTGGAGGGATTTGAACCCTCGACAACCAGATCCACAATCTGGCGCTCTACCCCTGAACTACAGGCACCGTGTAACTGATGTGCTGTAATATATCAAAAAAACGCAGAATGTGTCAATAACTTGTCAGTCAAAAAATTAAAAAAAATCAAAAATCTTCAAAGAAAATATTGAGAAAAAAATTCTCGCTTTATCAAAAATCTGTGTTATAATCTTTCCTATGAATAATATTACTTTAACTTTTACTGATGGAAAAAAAATCGAAGTTTCTGCACGCGTGCATGGAAAAGATATTCTTGGGCATCTTCCAAAAAAAGATGGAACTCTTGTCGCTGTTAAGGTGAACAATAAAGTTGTTTCTCTTTGCCGGCCTATTCGTGTTTCAAGCAAAATTGAAGGTGTTTATTTAGCTTCAAAAGAAGGAAGCTATGTTTATCGCCGCTCCCTCTCATTTATTTTAGCGGCAGCCTGCCATAAGCTTTTTCCAAAAGACCGTCTTTTAATCGGTCATTCTCTGGGATATTCATACTATTACACTCTCGACCGGGAAAAGCCGGTCACGAAGGATGAAATTTCGGCGATAAAGGACGAAATGCTTAAAATCGTCGAAAAAGACCTGAAGATTACGACAAAGCATATTTCTTACGAAGAGGCTATCGAGGCTTTCAACAGGCTCAATATGCCGGAGACGGCAAAGCAGCTTCAGTTCAGATGCCGTGATGTGGTTCTTGTAAATTCTTTTGAGAATAACACTGAAGAATTCTGCGACATTTATTTCGGCTCTCTCGTGGATTCAACCGGAATCTTAAAGGTTTTTGACCTTATGCCGTATGACGACGGCTTTTTGCTGCGATTCCCGACGGCCGAAAAACCTGACGAAGTCGCTCCGTTTGAAGATTTGCCGAAAATTTATCAGATTTTCAAGCGGTACAAAAGATGGGGAAAGCTTGTTAATGTCACATCTGCCGCAAGCCTTAACGAAATTGTCTCACGCAAAAAGATTAATGACTTTATCGATATCTGCGAGACCTATCAGATGCAGAATTACGCCGAGGTTGCCCGGCAGATTCATGACAGGGGGAATGTGAAGGTAGTTTTGATTGCAGGTCCTTCTTCTTCAGGAAAAACGACTTCCGCATTCAAGATGGCATTGCAGCTCCGTGCGATTGGTTACACTCCAAAAACTCTGAGCCTTGACTCTTACTATGTGGGGCGGGATCGAAATCCAAAGGATGAGAACGGAAACTACGATTACGAGTGTCTCGAGGCTCTGGATGTTGAGCTTTTGAATCAGAACCTTATTGATTTGTTCGACGGAAAAGAGGTTGATATTCCTTCCTACAATTTCGATTTGGGGCAGAGGTATTACACTGGCGAAAAAATGCGCCTTTCACCGACGGATATTCTTATTGTCGAGGGAATCCATGGCCTCAACGATAAACTTACTCCGCTTATCAAGCCTGAATACAAATTCAAGATTTATCTCTCGGCTTTAACCCAGTTAAATTTTGATGACCATAACAGGGTTCCTACAAGCGATAACCGACTTATCCGCCGAATCGTCCGTGATGCAAATTTCCGGGGAAAGAGTGCTGCGGGTACGATTGGAATGTGGGATAGCGTTCAGAGGGGGGAGAGGCTTCATATTTTCCCCTTCCAGAATTCGGCAGATGCGGTTTTAAACACTGCTTTGGACTATGAGCTTCCGGTTTTAAAGATTTACGCTGAGCCAAAGCTCCGTGCCGTAAAGCCGACTGAGCCTGAGTACACTGAGGCTTGCAGGTTGTTGAATTTCCTGTCGCATTTTAACGCAATTTCTTCGGACTATGTTCCAAAGCAGTCGCTCGTGCGCGAATTCATTGGCGGAAGCTCCTTTAAGTATTAGCTGGCTGTGCTTGGAGCTGAAAATCATTATTTTCTCTTTCTCTGGTGATAGACACGAAGCTTGCTTTTGTATATAATCTTTCGGTAAAATAATTTAAATTTCTTTTTTGAAATTTATAAAGTCTGAGGTCTTTTGATTATGGAAATGACAGAAGTTTTTGATAAACTCAAATCTTTGCAGGATACTTTGGTAAAGAAATACGATTTGGAAAAAAAAGTAGAGTCTTCGCCAAAACAGCTTGATTCTCAGAGAGAGCTTTTAGAGCGTCTCCAGAAGGAATATGTCGAGAAAAACAAGAATTACGAAGAGTTAAAAACTAAAGTTGACGATTTAAGAGAACAGCTTTCTCAGGCAGAGGCGTCTCGCGAAGCGGGCGAAAAGGATATGGATAGTATTACTTCTCACCGTGAGTACGAGGCACTCGATAAGCAGATTACCGAAGCGACTGAGCGTGAGGCAAATATCCGAAAGGATTTGCTCCGTGAAGAAAAAAAACTGTCAGAAATAAACGAATCATTGAAGGCAGACGAGGCTTTGATTGAAAGTCAGAAGACAGGTCTTGCAGAGGGCGAGTCTTCCCTTCAGGAGCAGGTTAATTCTTATGCCGAGGAAATCCGTTCTCTCAATGCAGAGGAAGATAAAATAACACAGGATTTGGATCCTGAAATCGTTTACAAATTCCAGCGAATTATCCAGCGAAATTCCGAGGGAATCGTTGCCGTAAAGAACGGCGTTTGTACTGGCTGTCAGATGATTCTCCCGGGGCAGTTTGCGAACGAAGTTCGTGACGGTCAGAAAATTCTCTTCTGTCCGTATTGCTCAAGAATTCTTTTCTATCAGGAAGTTGCCGAGGACGAGGCCGAGGATTATTCAACTCTCGAAGAAACGGGCAGCCTTGCTGATTTCGAGGATGAATTTGCTGATGAACGCGATGCTGAAGATGAGGACGGCGAGCTTTCTGACTCTTCTAATGGCCTTGATGACGAAAAGACCATGGCGTTCGACGAGTAGTTTTCTAAGAATAAAAATTACAGAAAAGATGTAACCGTGCCTGCTTTGCTTATGACAGCATTTGCGGGTGAGGAAAGTCCGGGCTCCACCGAAAAAAACGCCGGATAACGACCGGGCAGAAAAAGGAACTTGTTCTTGTGGGCATAAGCCTTTTTTCTGACAGAAAGTGCCACAGAAAATAAACCGCCTGCTTTCGTGGGTAAGGGTGAAAAGGTGCGGTAAGGGCGCACCGCAGTTTTGGTAACAAGGCTGGCAGGGAAAACCTCGTTTGGAGCAAGGTCAAGCAGTAGATATGCGTTTTCGGGCTGTGTCTACGGGTAGACCGCTAAAGGCTTCTGGTAACAGGAGCTTCGGATAGATGGTTATAAGTCCTTCTTTGCGAGGGACTGACAGAACCCGGCTTATTGTCTTTTCTGTTTTTTATTTATGTTTAAGCGGTGGGAAAATGAGATTAAAATCTTTGCAAAAGCGAAAAGTTTTTAAGCAAAAAAAAGTTATTTTTAAAAAGTTTGTTATTTTCGCTTTTGTCATTGCATTGATTTCTACGCTCTTTTATTTTGCTTACCGTGCGATTGATTCAAAAATAAGCAAGGGAAATTCACTAATCAACCTGAAATCCAAATGGAAGAGTTACGACTATCAGGCCGTTTACGACATTTCTTCCGCAATTCTTTACGAAAAGCCCTTCAATACGACTGCACGAACTTACAACGGATACGCGGCATTTTTCCTTGCCGTCTCTCAGTCAGATTTAACGGAATCTCTTACATATCTTGACGAGTCAATAAATTCCCTGCGGATTGCCCTTCAGACGGCTCGGTTCGGCTCTGTAAGTCAAATCGAATATATGCTCGGAAAGGCTTATTTTTACAAAAACCTTCAGTCTTCTTATCATTATTATGCAGATTTGGCAGTAAAATATCTCTTAAAGGCAAAAAAAGACGGATATAAGGCGTCTAACCCAAAAAACGACGATATTCCTGAGCTTCTCGGTTTAAGCTACGCTTCTCTTGGAATGACAATGGAAAGCATCTCTGCTTTTACTGAAGCTCTTTTAGTTCGGGAAAGCGACATCCTGCTTCTTTCAATAGCGGAGCAGTATCATGCAGTTGGGCAGGACACAGTCGCAGAGCAGTATCTTTACAGAATTTCTCAGGAATGTAAGGATGAGCAGATAATCTTGAAAAGCAGAATCCTGATGGGCAATATTTATTTGGAGCGGGAAGAATTTGATGATGCCGAAAGGGAATTCAATTTCGTTCTCGAAAAAAATGAAAATTCTGCTGACGCCCTGTATGGTCTTGGTGTGGTTTACGAAAGCCGGGGTGACCTTGTAAAGGCTCGCTCTGAGTGGAGAAAAGCGTTAAGAATTCAAAATAATCACCCTTTAGCATTGAAAAAAATGAGCGAAATAAAGTAAAATAGATATATAAAAAAAGTTTGGGAGGACTTTTTCATGGGCTTTTTGGATCGATTTTCAACAGATATTGGTATTGATTTAGGAACTTGTAATACATTGATTTATGTGCGCGGTAAAGGAATCGTTGTTGACGAGCCTTCCGTTGTAGCCGTCGAAAAAGGAACAAAGCATGTCTGGGCTGTGGGTGCCGAGGCTAAACGAATGCTTTGGAAAACCCCTGGCAATATCGAAGCAATTCGTCCGTTACAGGATGGGGTTATCGCAGACATCGATTCTTGCGAAAAAATGATAAAATATTTCATCTCAAAGGTCATTTCTCGTCACCAGCTTTTTAAATCTGCAAGAATGAAAATCGGAATTCCGTCGTGTATCACTCAGGTTGAACGACGGGCTGTTATTGAAACGGCCCTTAAGGCCGGGGCAAAGGAAGTTGATGTAATTGAAGAGTCTCTGGCCGCTGCTATCGGTGCTCAAATTCCAATCAACGAGCCGGCTGGTCACATGATTTGCGATATCGGCGGTGGAACGACAGAGGTTTCTGTTATCTCGCTGGGCGGAATGGTCGTTACAAAGGCGATTCGTGTCGGTGGCGACAAATTCGACGACGCAATCATGAAATATGTCCTTAATGTTCATAACCTCCGCATTGGTCAGCAGACAGCGGAACGGCTCAAGATTCAGATTGGAAACGCTCTTTCAGAAAAAGACAAGGCAATCGAAAAAATGGAGGTTCGTGGTAACGACGCAATCACAGGTCTTCCGCGCCGCCTTGAAATTGACAGCGTTGAGGTTCGTGAGGCTTTAAAATCTACTGTAAACGAAATAGTTGAGCTTATCAAAGTCACTCTTGGTGAAACTCCTTCTGAGCTTGCGGCCGACATCGTTGAGCGGGGAATCGTAATGAGCGGCGGCGGAAGCTTGTTGAAGGGCTTGCCAAAACTTATCGCAAAGGAAACGGGTGTTCCTGTCTTTACCGTGGAAAAGCCTCTTGAATGCGTGGCTCTGGGAGCCGGAATGGCATTCGACTTGTTTAAGGATATGTCTTCTGACAGGGCAATTTACGACAATCTCAATGATTAGTGTCAAAAATGGCTTCGTCAAAACAATCCTTCAGATTTGGTTTATCTGAAATCCTGCTCATAGTTTTCCTTCTCTTTTCTGGAGCAATGCTCGCCTTTCATTCTGGCGGCTTTGTTTTAAATTTTCGGAGTTTGGGTTTTACCCTTCTTTCCTCTGTTCAAAAAGGTGTCTCAACCGTAACAAACGGAATTGAAAACACTTTTAATGCCGTCCACGAACTTGCCCGCCTTCGCCAGGAAAACAAGGAGCTTACGGAAAGGCTAAAAAATTACGAAATCTTACAAAGGGCTAATACTGACATCCGTAAGGAAAATGAGCGTTTAAAAGAGCAGCTTGATTTTTCTGTCACATATCAGGAAAAAAATTATCCAGCCCAAATAATTGCCCGAAATCCAGATAGTCTTTATTCAGCTTTTACGATTAACAAGGGAAGCCGTCACGGAATTAAGAAAAATATGCCTGTTCTTGCCGTTCAGAACGGAATCACTGGCCTTGTCGGGAAGGTTGTGACGGTCGGGGCGGGGACCAGCCTTGTAATGCCGATTTATGACACAAAATGCTCAGTTTCTGCGCGAATTCAAAAAACTCGTGATATCGGCCTTATTTCGGGTAATGGCTCGAGCGACTCAATGCTCAATATGTCTTACATAAAAAAAAGAGTTTTGGACGAGCTTCAGATTGGGGATTTAATCGTTACGAGCGGTGAGGGCGGAAATTATACCAGCGATATTCCGATTGGCTCTATTTCTGAAATAAAGACGCTTGATTATGACTCTTCTTTGAGCATAAAGGTCGCTCCTGTAATTGATTTTTCAAGAATCGAAATGGTGATTGTTTCTGATTTAATCGAAGTGAATCCGCTTCTGAAAAACTAGGGGGTAAAGGTGTTAAAATCTTTTTTAGTATCAGTTTTGATTCTCCTTTGCTTCGTTGTGTTTGAGACTGCGATTCTCTCGAATATGCTTTTCTTGCCAGCCATTCCTGACTTTCTTCTCATAATCTCGCTTTATCTTTCTGTTCACAACGGAAAAATTTTCGGAGTTTCAGCGGGATTTGCATCGGGGCTTTTTCTTGATTTCCTGACTGTGTCTCCTTTTGGACTTCACTCGCTTTTAAGGACGATAATCGGCTATGTCTCAGGAATTTTTAACAAAACCTTGAATATTCAGGGCGTTTTTCTGCCTCTTCTTATCGGATTTTTTGCGACGCTTTTTAAGGCCGTTCTGATTTTTATCATCTCAGTTTTCTTTCCTGATTCTGTTGTCCCTTATTCTTTGTTTTCAGTTACTTTTTTGTTTGAGCTTGCCGCAAATGCGGTTTTGACGCCTTTGGTTTTTAAATTTCTGGATGTTTTCAGCAATGTGATTTTGCTTGACCCTGAAAAGATTTCATAAGGAGCTGTGGAATGGCAAAATATTTTGGAACTGAAAACGGATCCGTTGAGACGGGCGCAAAAGTCGTGATTCTGGGCTTTCTGATTGCCGTTCTTTTTCTTGTTTATGCCCTAAAGCTTTTTTCGCTTCAGGTCGTTGAGGGCGCTCAATACAGAAAGCAGGCTCAGACAATTTCAAGTCAGGTAAGGACTATTGACGCTCAGCGTGGCGAAATCTTTGACAGAAACGCGACTATGCCTATGGTCATCAACACCGACTCCTTCGCTGTTGACTTGATTCCCGCAGAAATCCCAATCGGGCACTATGATTCTGTTGCTTCCCGTCTTGCTTCTTATCTTGGAATCTCTAAAAACGAAATTGATAAAAGAGTTCCTAAAAATCTGCGCCGTTCATATACGGCACTTGAGGTCCGCTCAAATGTTCCTTTTTCTGTGATTTCAAATATTGCGGAAAATGCGACTGATTTGCCCGGCGTTTCCTGGCGCAACAAGCCAATCCGAAACTATGTAGAGACAGGTTCCATCGCCCATGTCGTAGGCTATGTCGGTGATATTACGAATGAAGAAATAAAGGCTATGTACAATATTGCGGATGAAAAAGGCCGGAAGGTTTATTCAAATAAATCCGTAGTTGGTAAGACAGGCATCGAAAAGCAATATGATTTGCGCCTTCAGGGAATCCAGGGGCGTGAAAGCCGGACAATCGATGCCCGCGGGCGAATCCTTTCTGACAAGCCGATTATCGAGCCGCCGCAAATGGGTAAGAATCTTGTGCTGACGATAGATATGCGTATTCAGGAGCTTGCTGAAAAAGCTCTTGGAGAGCGAATCGGGGCGGCTGTAGTTCTTCGCCCTAGTGATGGTGAAATCCTGGCTATGGTTTCCTATCCGTTTTATGATCAGAATCTTTTTAATGATGATAACGCTGCCAGCCAGTACAATAAGCTTGCCGAAGATAAAAACCGTCCTCTTCTAAATCGTGTCGTGAATGCCGCTTATCCTCCGGCTTCTACTTTTAAAATCATAATGTCCACGGCAATGCTCGCTGAAAAGGCCTTTTCTTCTGCAAAAGACATTGAGTGTACTGGACGAGTTGACTACGGAAACAGAATTTTCCACTGCCACCAAAAATGGGGGCATGGCTATCTTAATATGAAAGATGCTCTCGCACAGTCCTGTGATGTTTATTATTGGGTTGTTGGCCGTGATTATCTTGGTGTCGATAAAATTTCTTCATACGCAAAGGAATTCGGCTTTGGGGAAAGCCTGAACATCGATTTACCAGCCCAGCAAGCAGGCTTCGTTCCTACGGCACCATGGAAAGAGCGAAAATATCACCAAAAATGGCTCGGCGGTGACACTATGAATATGTCCATTGGTCAGGGATATACGCTTGTCACTCCGCTTCATATCGCAAATATGGTCGCAATGGTTACAAATGAAGGTAAAATTTACAGACCCCATCTTTTAAAAGAAGTCAGGGATCCTGCGACTAACGAAGTTATTGAGGAAATAAAACCTGAAATTTTACACGAGTCTAATATTGATGAATCCGTTTGGCGTGAAGTTCAGAACGCAATGCGCTACACTATTACAGACGGAACTCCGGCTTTTCCTCTTAACAACAAGGTCGTCCAGATTGCAGGAAAAACTGGTACAGCCGAGGTCGGCTCAATCGATCACTGGCATTCTTGGATGGCTTGCTATGCACCCTTCAATGCTCCGCGGGAGGAGCAGGTTGTCGTTGTCGTTCTTGTCGAGGCGGCAAATGAATGGGAGTGGTGGGCGCCCTATGCGACTAACATTATTTTTCAGGGAATTTTTGCGAATCAGACTTATGAAGAAGCTGTTGAGGCATTGCCGGCGAGCGTAAGAAGCGTAATCAAAGACAGAAAACGGGCAAGAGGAAGGGCAGAGTAGAATGAATTTAAAGTTTTTGAATTTTTTTGATTTTATCCTCTTTTTTTGCGTTACGGCTCTCGTGACCTTCGGAATCCTTTTTATTTATTCGTCAGGAATTAACTCTGACGGAATGAATGTTTCCAGCGAATATCTGAAGCAGATTGTCTGGGGCGGAACGGGGCTTCTTCTTATGCTCTCTCTTTCCCTTATAGATTACAGAAGAATTGCCCGTTATGCTCCTATCTTATTCATTTTCGCATGCTTCGTACTTCTTTTTACTAAATTTTTCGGTCGATATGTAAATGGCGCGAGAAGCTGGCTCGGTTTCGGACCTTTCGGAATCCAGCCTTCTGAGTTCTGCAAAATCATTTTTATAGTTTTTTTGGCCTGGTACTTGGACAGAACAAAAAAAACTCAGAACCAGTTAAAAAGATTCATTATTTCGCTTGGCATTATGTTCATTCCTATGGGCTTGATTTTGGCCCAGCCTGATTTAGGAACTGCCCTTGTTTATTTTCCGATTTTCCTTTTTATGGCCTTTATCGCAGGAATTCCTGTCCGCTACATTCTTTTTGTTTTTTTGGGCGGAATGTTTACAATCATTTTCACTGTGCTTCCGATTTGGGAAACTAAGATTGCCCATGGCTCATTTGTTTTTGTCCGAATCCTTACGAACAGAACTTTGCGCCTGATTCTGATTTTTGCCAGCGGTTCGGTCGGTATTCTGGCCGTTCTCGGTATGTTTTTCTACCGCCACAACAGATATTTTTACTGGATTACATATTTTGCAGCGATTTTCTGCGGTTCTTTAATTCTTTCGTATTTTGCCGGAAAGGTCTTGAAAGATTATCAGGTTATGCGACTAATCGTTTTTATTGACCCCTATGCAGACAGACTTGGTGCCGGCTGGAATATCATTCAGTCAAAAACTGCGATTGGCTCAGGCTCCCTGCTTGGCCGTGGCTATTTGCAGGGAACTCAGAGTCATTATCGGTTTCTGCCTGAGCAAAGCACCGACTTTATTTTCAGTATTCTTTCAGAAGAACTTGGCTTTGTCGGCTGTATGGCGGTTTTTGCCCTGTATTTTCTGATTTTATTGCGAACGATTTTTATCATAAAGAATTCTACAAACACCTTTGGCATGCTCATAGCGACAGGAATTTTAGGGATGTTCGCTTTCCATTTTATGGTAAATGTCGGAATGGTTATGGGAATTATGCCCATTACAGGAATTCCGCTCTTATTTTTGAGTTATGGCGGCTCGTCTCTCTGGATGAGTATGATGAGCGTAGGACTTTTGATGAGCGTAAGCTCAAGAAAATTTGGATTCTAGGGGAGTTTTATGTTAGGACTAAAAAATAAAAAAATCCTGATTTTAGGTGCGGGTCTCATGCAGACTCCTGCGATAAACGCCGCAAAACACTTAGGCTTTAAGGCCGTCGTTGTAGATGCAAATAAAAATGCCGTTGCCGTCCCTCTCGCAGATGAATTTTACCCCGTCGATTTAAAAGACAGGCCGGCTCTTCTTGATTTGGCAAAAGAATTGAATGAAAAGGGCGAGTTAAAGGGAGTTTTTACCGCAGGAACTGACTTTTCGGCAAGCGTTTCCTATGTCGCAGAAAATTTAGGACTTCCCGCGCACTCATTTGAAGCTGCATTGAACGCAAGTGACAAGGTCCGTATGAGAGAGTGCTTCGAAAAAGAAGGTGTTCCAAGCCCGAAATTCATAGAATTGGATAAGACTTTCCTGACTCAGCCTTTGCCTGCCTCTAACATTGATTTTCCGAAGGTCGTAAAGCCATGCGACAATATGGGCGGTCGCGGTTGCCGTCTGGTTCGTAATCAGAATGAATTCAACACCTCTGTCAAATCCGCAATAAAAAATTCCAGAAGCAGCCGTGCGATTTTTGAAGATTTTATGGAAGGACAGGAGTTTTCAATCGACTCAATCGTCTACAAGGGAACGCTCACAATTACGGGCTTTGCAGACAGGCACATTTTTTATCCTCCGTATTTTATCGAAATGGGACATTCCATGCCTTCAAAGGTTCCGTCAAAAATTAAGAACGAATTGATTGCAACCTTCGCTCTCGGAATCAAGGCTCTGGGCTTGACTTGCGGCGTTGCGAAGGCAGACATAAAATATACGAAAAACGGTCCTATGATTGGAGAGATTGCTGCCAGACTTTCAGGCGGCTATATGAGCGGATGGACTTTTCCCTATTCAAGCGGAATGAACCTCACCGAAGAGGCGATGAAAATCTCGCTGGGCTTAGAGCCGGATTATCTCCTTTCAAACAGAGTTTCACTTCCCTGGGAACCGCACCAATCTGTAAAAGGAAAGGCTCAGCCCTTTGAGCTTTATGAAGTTTCATCGACCTTAGTGTCTGCTGAGCGGGCCTGGCTTTCTATTCCCGGACGAGTTTCAAAAATCTACGGTCTCAGCGAAGTAAAGCAGATTTATGGAGTCCGTGACGCCCTTCCACGCACAAAAGAGGGCGATGTTGTGAATTTTCCCCGCAACAATGTCGAAAAATGCGGAAACATCATCGCAGTGGGAATAAATCACGAGCAGGCGTACAAGGCTGCACAAGAGGCTGTCTCTTCAATTACCTTACGGCTCGAAAAAAACAACGCTGAAACCGAGCGATTTCTGCGCGGAGAATGTGAGAGCGATGAAGAGGGCTTCCCTCCGTCAGCATTCACATTCAGTCCGAACGGAAGTGCGAAAAGCAGCGTAGGCGAGGGCTCTGTAATTCCCGCCGGTAAAAAGACAATCGACTGTCTCCCTGAAAGCTTGATTCCTCTCGCTGACTCGCTGAAGGACTGGAATCACACGACGCTTAGAAAAACTCTCGAAAAATTTGACGAAATTTACCCTGACCATCCGGCCCTTGACGGAAAACTTTTCTGGCAGGCAGTCCTCAGGGGAGGCATTCAGGGGGCATTATATTTTGCCGACAATATTTGTAATAATTCATTATCATGAACCGACGACTATTTTTACTTTTTGCGATTTTCTCTCTTGCGACGGCAATTTTCGCTCAGACGGCGAATCTCAATCTCATCTCTGAGGCTGAAAAACTCGGGGCGACTGTCTACTACGACTCATTGAGCGGCTCTGGTCTTCTCGAAAAAAATGGCCATCAGCTTTCTTTCCGCGCAGGCGACAATTTCGTACTTCAGGACTACAAAAAACTCGCTCTCGTTGACGCTCCTCTCTTAAAAGACGGCGGAATTTTAGTTACGAAGGCATTTCTAGACAGTGCGAACAAGCTTTTTAAGAGTGAAAATGCCGAAAATTCAAACGGATTTAAAATCGGAGCAATCTTAATTGACCCTGGTCACGGCGGAAAAGACCCGGGAGCTATGATGACGCACAAGGTGAACGGAAAAACCTTCACCGTAAAAGAAAAGGATGTTAACCTTGCTGTTGGAAAAATGCTCTATTCCCGCCTGAAATCGGCTTATCCTGACAAAAAAATCCTTATGACGCGCAACACTGATAAATTCCTTTCCCTTGCAGAGCGAACAGAAATTGCAAACGGCGTAAAGCTGGGGGAAAAAGAGGCCATTTTGTATGTCTCAGTTCATGTAAATTCTTCTCTCGACAAAAAAGCCAGCGGATATGAGGTCTGGTATCTTTCTCCGGGCTACCGGCGCACCGTTCTCGAAAAAACTGGCGATGTTGACAAAAATCTCTTCAATGTCATGAATTCAATGATGGAAGAAGAGTACACAACCGAAAGCATTCTAATCGCAAAATTCATTATGGACGGAATCTCAGCTCAGGTAGGAAATCTTTCAAGTCCCCGCGGTATCAAGGCGGAGGAGTGGTTTGTCGTAAAAAATTCAAATATGCCGGCCGTTCTTGTTGAGGTTGGTTTCCTCTCAAACGAAAAAGAAGCTCTGCTTCTGGCTGACAACTCATACTTGCAAAAAATGTCGCTGGGAATATATAATGGGCTGTCCGCCTTCGTAACTCATTTCGAGCGTTCAAGGGGATTTACAAATCATTAGTTTATGAATTATAAAGCTATTCTTTCAGACAAAAAACTCCTCTTAAAAATCGGTTTTGCATTTCTGGCAATTGTTTTTCTCTTTGTTTTGATTCATATTTTGTCTCATTTAGGGACTAACCGCCGGGTCTTTATTTACCCTGTTTCAGGAAGCAACAAGACACAGAAGGAGGTCCGCTATCTCTCTTCAAATCCTGTCCAGGGAAAAATTGCCTGCTATGTCGACGAGCTTATTTTAGGTCCGTCCTTTTACCGTGGCCGCCCGCTTTTTACTCTCGGAACTGTGGTGGATTACTGCTTTTTGCGTGGAAAAACGCTATATGTGGGGCTTTCTGAGGAGGCAGTCTTGCAGGAAAGTGGCAGTAGAAACATCGGGGAAAGTGTTGAGCTGTTCAAAAAAAACATCAGAAAAAATTTTACAGAAATCAAAAATATAGAGCTTTTTATCGACGGGAATTTTATTGATTTAAGTTTAAAAGACTGAAAATTATATAATTTTTTCGTTGACAAAAATCGTTTTATATTAGATACTGTAGGATATACAAGGCTACATCATATTGATAAAAGGAGCTTCAAAAATGAAGAAAACTTTGGTTTTATCAGCAGCATTGATGACAATCGTCGGTCTTTCATCTTTCGCAGAAGAAAGAACTCTTATCGATTTCTCAACGCTTACTGCGGACATCGCCGTTTATCCAGAGGACTACGACGGTGAAAAAACAAACAACCAGAACAAGCGAACCATTATGGATTATGCAAAGGCAGCTGGTGCATCTTTCGACTCAAAACAGAAAGAGCTCATGAAGTCTTCTCTCGCACTTCCAGAATGGGAAGTAGTTCTCAACAGTTCTGCTCGAAATGTTTCAAGCTTGGCTCAGTCTCAGGTAAAAGCTGCTCCATCTAAGCAGTTTGGTGAGGTTATGGGTGTTCGAGTTGTATTCCCAACAGGTGCTTACAACGCAAATGCTAAAATCGTTCCTCCATTCCAGATTCCAGCTTACGAGCCTTATGCAGTAGCAGATGATTCTGGTAACCGACAGGCTTCAGAGAGCAGCGAAGGCGAATCTTCAGGACCAAAATGGTTGTTTGAATCAGACGATCCATCAAACAAAGATCAGCCAGCTTACGGTCTTGTTAAGAATGTTGGTACACTCAAAAAGGTTGCTGTTACAACAATGGGTATGAACTTCCCACACGCACTTTATGTACTTCTTTCTGACAACGACAATGTTGTACGCCGCTACTTTATGGGTTACCTCGGATTCGACGGTTGGAAAACTCTTGAATGGAACAACCCAGAATACATCACAGAAGTTCGCACTCGCGAAATCCGTGTTTACCCAATCTATCCTCGTGGCGAGCCATTCGTTAAATTCGAAGGCTTCCAGATTTGCCGTGATGCAGCTCACATTGGTGATGACTACATTGGATACTTCAAGAATGTAAAAATCATTTACGATAAAGCAAATCTTGAAACAGAACGCGACATCGCAGATGAAGACCTTTGGGGTATCATCGGACGCAAAGAGAATGCTCGACAGGCTCTTGAAATGTCTCGATTTGGTAACAAACAGGTTAACAGATACATCGAACGACAGAAGATGGCTACAGAAGAGAACTTCACTCCAACTATTGACGCAAATAGTGATTCTGCAGCTCAGTCTAACGGTGGTCAGGCTGCTGACGCAAAATAATTGATTAGATTCTTCTAATCCTAAACCGCTTGCAAAATGCAGGCGGTTTTTTTTTTATTTTCTTGCTTTTATAAAAATCTGTGTTAAAATAATCTTTATGGAAAATTTTGTAAATTCAATGCCGAGCAAGAATAATATTAAAGCTACTTACGAGTCTTACAAGCCAGTTTTGTCAGAAATTATGACAAAAATCGAAGAAAAACTTCGTAAAACAATAAAATTAGCATCAAATCCAACATATAAATCAAGAGTTAAATCTTTTAACAGCTATTACAGAAAGGTCTTGCGCTTAAAATCTGATGAAGCAGAAAAAAATAATTTCGTTGAGCTTACGGATATGATGGGAATCCGCGTTATCTGTGCTTTTCTTGAGGATTTGAGCGAGGTTGAAAAGCAAATCAAGGAAAATTTTGTAGTTAAGGAAGTAGAGTATAAAGGAGCCCAGCAGAGTTTTAGGGAATTCGGATATGAGTCAGTACATGTTTTGGTTTCAATTCCGGCTGACTGTATGCCCGAACGGTGTGAGCTTCCGCTTCCGGAAAGCCTTGTGTGTGAAATCCAAATCAGAACTATTTTGCAGGATGCTTGGGCAGAGGTTGAGCACGAGTTAATCTATAAATCTGAATTTACTCCTTTTGATATGCCGCTTCGGCGAAAACTCGCCTCAATGAACGCAAGCCTTACCCTCGCGGACATAATTTTTCAGGAAATTCGAGACTATCAGAAAAAATTACAGGGAGAGGTTGAGGCCCGCAGAGAGGCGTTTTACGAAAAGGCAGATGAGCTTACCCTTTCTTCAAGTGGCAAAAAAATCGAAAATCTTGAGCCAAAGAGCATAAACCGGGTTTCTCCTTATGTTCACGGCACAATCGATGATATGATTCTTGAGGCGATTCAGGCCCATAACCACGGAGAACTTGAAAAGGCTGTAGAAATTTACAGCATAATCTTAAATTCCCAGCCGACACCTCCGGCACCGGTTCTTTCTGTAATTCACAAGCATAGGGGAATGGCGTACTTTGCGCAGAACAATTACCAGGCTTCCCTTGAAGATTTTCAGGCGAGCGTAATTTCAGATCCGAATGGCTTCAGGTCTTATTATTACATTGGAATTGTTTTGAGCATAATGAATAAGCATGAAGAGGCTATTGCCGCTTATTCCGAGTCAATCAGAATTAATGAGTATCAGTCTCACGCTCATTTCAGGCGGGCAGTCTCTTATTATAAAATCGGTGATTTTGACAATGCTTTAAAGGATTTGACAAATGCTCAGAGCCTTGGCTTGAACGACAGTGAAACAGAAGGCCTGCACGCAAAATTAATGGAAAAATTCGGCATGAAAATGTAGTACTTGACATTTTGCGCAATCGGTTGCACAATCATTTTTATGAGTATTTTTACAGAAGTTAACAGGCTTGTTTCTTATGCGGTAAAAACAGGCCTTATCGAAAAAGAAGATGTAATCTTTGCGAAAAACGAAATCTTGTCTCTTTTAAATCTTGATGGCTTTGAAAATGACGAGGAGGCTTGCTCTCTTCCGGAGGTTGAGATTTGTGACCTTGAAGAAATCCTGAAAAATATTTTGGATTATGCCACGGATAAAAATCTTACTGGCGGAGAAGGTGTCGTTTACCGTGATTTATTTGACAGCAGGATTATGAGCGTTTTTGTCGACCGACCGAGCAATATCACCAGGAAATTCTACTCGCTATACGAAAAAGACCCAAAAAAAGCTACGGACTTTTTTTATAAGCTTTCCAATGACTCTGACTATATCCGCCGTTACCGGGTTTGTAAGGACTTAAAGTGGCTGTCAAGAACTCCCTATGGGGATATGGATATTACTATAAACCTTTCAAAGCCCGAAAAAGACCCTAAGGCTATTGCTGCCGCAAAACTGATGAAACAGGCGGGGTATCCGAAATGCCTTCTGTGTAAGGAAAATGTTGGCTATCGGGGCCGGTTAAATCATCCTGCGCGTAATAATCACAGAATCATTCCAATCGAATTGTCTGGCGAAACCTGGGGCTTTCAGTATTCTCCTTATGTTTACTACAACGAGCACTGCATTGTCTTTAGTTTTGAGCATACTCCAATGCTTATTTCAAAAAAAACATTTGAGAGGCTCTTGGATTTTGTCGAAAAATTTCCCCACTATACGATTGGAAGCAATGCGGACTTACCAATTGTCGGCGGCTCAATTTTGACACACGACCATTTTCAGGGGGGAGCTTATGAATTTGCTATGGCTCGTGCCCCAATCGAAAAAGAATTCTCCGTAAACGGCTTTTCTGACATAAAATGCGCAATTGTAAAATGGCCGATGAGCGTTATCCGCCTTACAAGCGAAAAAAAAGAACGGCTTGTTGAGCTTTCTGATCTTGTTTTGCAAAAGTGGCGAAGCTACACGGACGAAAAAGCCTTTATTTTTGCCGAGACTGACGGTGAAAAACACAATACGCTAAATCCGATTGCCCGTCGCAGGGGAGAGCTTTTTGAGCTGGACTTGGTTTTGCGTAACAACATTACGACAGAAGAACATCCGCTTGGAGTCTTTCATCCGCACGCAGAGCTTCATCATATCAAAAAAGAAAATATCGGTTTAATTGAAGTTATGGGGCTTGCGATTTTACCAGGGCGGCTTAAAACTGAGCTTTCTGATCTTAATAAAGCGCTCAGAGCAGGCTTGGATATTTCCAAAGACGAAAATCTTTCAAAGCACGGGCCTTGGGCAAAAGAACTGAAAGAAAAATACGACTTTCCTTCAATGAGCGAGGAAAAAGCCGATAGCGTTCTAAAAGAGGAAGTCGGTCATGTTTTCAGCAAGGTCCTGGAGCATGCTGGTGTTTATAAATGCGACGCTGAAGGACGGCGTTCTTTTGAGAGCTTTGTAAATTCTCTGAATAATTAAAAAGGATAGATTAGGATAGGAGTTTTTTATGGTAGAAGAGCGAAAATTAGATGATGAAATTACTTTATACACAGTCTCGAAGGGAACTGTTTCGTTTTCGGCTATGAATTATGGCTGCACGATTACAAATATTCTTGTGCCTTCAAAAACTGGCGAAAAAATTGATATTCTGCTCGGATTTGACACTTTAGAAGGCTGGAAGAAAGGAACTTCAAGTCATAATGCGATTGTCGGGCGGTTCGCTAACAGAATCGCAGGCTCCCGCTTTACTCTTGATGGAAAAACTTATGAGGTTGACAAAAATGATGGCGCTAATTCTCTTCACGGAGGCTTTTGCCGCTACGAAAAAATGCTTTGGAAGGGCGAAAAATATTCTGACTCAGAGGGGGAGGGCGTAAGGTTTACACGGCTAAGCCCCGACGGAGAGCAGGGAATGCCTGGAAACTTGGAGATTTCTGTAATTTACAAATTGAACGATAAAAACGAGCTTATTTGGGAATATACGGCAACTACAGACAAGGCGACACCGATAAATCTTACGAACCACGCTTATTTTAACCTTGACGGAAAAGGCAGCATTTTAAATCAGCATTTGCAACTCGACTGCAAAAAATTCTTACAGGCAAAGGAAGACTTAACTCCGACCGGAAAAATCTTATCTGTAGAAGGCACTGCTTTTGATTTTACGAGGGAAAAAACTGTCGGACGGGATATCGAAAAGCTTATTACAGAAAAATCTGACTTTGCGAATAGTCAGTTTGCGAAAGAATCTTCTGCTCCTTTTGGTTATGACCATTGCTTTGTCACGAACGCGGATGAAAGTGAAGTCGTAAGGCTCGGGGAGTTCTGGAGCTGTGAAAGTGGAATCCGAATGGAAATGTTTACGAACCAAAGGGGCGTTCATGTTTATTCTGGAAACTTTGTCTCAGGCTTAAAAGGAAAGGGCGGAGTTACTCACAAAAGACATGACGGAATCTGCTTTGAAACAGAGCGTTTTCCGAACGCAATGAACGAGACTTCTTTCCCAAGCTGCATACTAAAGCCTGGTGAAAAATATTCTCATAAAACAGTGTTAAAATTTAAAACCTCTAATCTCACGAATTAACAGTGATTCTTTAGCGGCTTGCGATTCGCGCTTATTTTGAAATGGAGAAAAATTATGGGACTTACTGAAAAAGAATATAATCCGCGTGTGTTACCGGCGGAGTTTGTTAAGTTTTATGGTGGCTCTGAAAGCGATGTTGCTGTTTTTGCTTCCCCTGCAAGAATCAATATCATCGGCGAGCATATCGACTACAATGGCGGCAAGGTTTTCCCTGCTTCAATCGACCGCTATCTTTATGTGGCGATTCGTAAGCGAAATGACACAAAAATCATCTATAACGATGTGCGATTTCCTGGAACCTTTGAGTTTGACATAAATGATGATTTTGTTTTTGACAAAAAAAATGACTATGCGAACTATCTGAACGGAATTTTAAGCCAGCTGAAGACTAAAGGCTGTAAATTCCCGTGTGGCTTTGAAATCTTAATGGCGAGCAATGTTCCGGCTGGAGGTGGAATTTCTTCTTCCTCTGCCCTTGAATGTGGCTTTGCTTATGCTGTTAGCGAGACCTTCAGCTTTAATATTGACAGAGTTGAGATTGCAAAGCTAGGTCAGATGAGTGAGCACAATTTTATGGGTGTGAATTGCGGAATTATGGATCAGTTTATCATTGCGACTGGAAAGAAAAATACTGCGGAAATGCTTGATTGTGCGACACTTGAATATGAATACGCCCCTTTGGAGTTGGGAGACTACCGCTTTGTCGTGATGAATACGAATAAGGTGCGAAAGCTTTCTGACTCAAAATATAACGAGAGAAGGAGTCAGTGCGAGAAAGCTCTTGAAATATTGCAGGACAATGATGTTAAAATCAAGGCCCTTTGCGAGCTTACTCCTGAAAAATGGGAAAGTGTAAAATCTTTTGTGAGCGATGAAATCTTACAAAAGAGGGCAAAACACTGCGTTTACGAAAATCAAAGGGTGCTGGATGCTTTTAAAGCTCTTAAATCTGGAGATTTGGAAAAACTCGGCCTTCTTTTGAACGCTTCTCATAAATCCTTAAAAGAAGATTATGAGGTTACGGGCATTGAACTTGACACACTAGCCGAAGCTTCTCAGAAGCAGGATGGTTGTCTTGGTTCCCGTATGACCGGAGCGGGCTTTGGCGGCTGTGCGATTGCCCTTGTCCACAAGGACAAAATTGACTCATTCATTGAGAATGTGCAGAAAATCTATAGGGAAAAAGTCGGATATGCCGCAGGGTTTTTCGTATGCGAAAGCGGGGACGGCGTTAAGAGATTTTCTTGATTTAGCGGAAAAGAACTTCCCTGATTGCTTTCATCATTTTCTCAATGTCATACGGCTTTGACAAATGTGCATTGTGGCCTGCCTTTTTTGAGAGAATCTTGTCCTCATCAAGGGCATTTGCCGTAACAGCAATGATTGGAAGCGTCGCTTTTTTGTTTTCAGGAAGTGCCCGAATTTTCTTTGTTGCTTCGTAGCCGTCCATTTTTGGCATCTGGATGTCCATTAAGACAATGTCAAAGAAATCTTCGGGATTTTCCTTGACTTTTTGGACGGCTTCATCCCCGTCATTTGCTATTTCGACAGTAAAGCCTGAATTTTCGAGTATTTCTTTTGCGATGAGCTGGTTCATTTCGTTGTCTTCCGCAAGCAAAAGTCTTTTTCCCTCAAATTCCTTTTTATTTTTTACAGTCTCCTGCTCTTCTTCTGATTTTTCACCGTTGATTTTGATTGGAAGGGTAACTGTGAAAAGAGTGCCTTCACCTTCACGGCTTTCGACGCTGATACTTCCGTTCATTAGCTCAACAAGCCTTTTGGTGATTGCCATTCCCAGTCCTGTTCCCTGAAGTCCGCTGTCTGTGCTTGTCTTTTCCCGTGTGAATGTATCGAAAAGCTCTTTTTGGAAACTTTCGCTCATTCCGCAGCCGTTGTCTCTTATTTTAAAAATGAAATTCTTTATGTTGTCGCTCTGGCTGTCATCCACTTCCTTCTGAGAAACATTGATTTCAAAGTCAATTTTACCGCCGTTATTTGAGAATTTGATTGCGTTTGAGAGTATATTCAGTAAAATTTGATTCAGTCGTACCTTGTCGGTGATTATGTTTTTGTGCTGAATTTGCTCGGTTTTGAAATTCAGTCTTATATTTTTGTCCAGAATACTCGCCTGACACATAATCTTCAGGTCGTTTATGAAAGAGGGAAGGTGGAGGGGAGTTTCTTCGATTGTGACCTTTCCGCTTTCAATACTGCTCATATCCAGGACATCATTTATGAGGGAAAGAAGATGAAGGCTTGAAACTGAGATTTTTTCAAGATAATCAAGAACCTGCTCTTTTTTTTCTATGTTTGCTTTTGCAAGTGTAGTGAAGCCTACGATTGCGTTCATTGGCGTTCGAATGTCATGTGACATGCTGTTCAAGAATGTCGTTTTCGCCTTGTTTGCGTTTTCAGCAAGCCTCATAGATTCTTTTGAGCGCCTTGCATCCCGTATTAAAAAGAAAAATAAAAAGGTGGCGAATAAAAGCGCGAGAAGCGTAAATAATCCCAAGTTGTCGAGAAAAAAATCAAGAGAAGTGTAGGAGTACAGTCCCTGAGTGTAACGGTAAGCAAGATTTTGTGCGTAATCTGGCCCTAAAATATTGATTCCGCGGTTCAGAAGCTTTAACAGTCCTTCGTTTCCAATTTCGATTCCGAATGCCCTGTCATCCCCTGTTTTGAGCTGCATTATTGAAAGACTCCGGTATTTCCGGTTCTTTAAGATTTCGTTCCTTAAACCGTTGATTGTGGTGCTGCTTGCCTCGCCGAACAAAACTGCTTCAAGACATGATTCTATTGAGTCACAGAAAAGGATATCTGCCTTGGGGAAATTCGTTTTTACATAGTAATATTGCATTGAGTTGTTTTTGTTTACTGCAAAAATTGTTGAGTCTTTCCCAAAAAAACTCGGGTTATAAATCATTTCTGTTGAAGAGCTTACGAGAGGCGTGGACTGGTAGATTCCGTTTTCTTCTGAGTAGTAAAGACCGCCGCCGACAGGAAAAATGACATCTACATCGCTTCTTGCCATTGATTTTGTCATTTCAGTGTAGTTTTCGTATGGCACATAGGAAATTTCAATTTCAGAGACACCTAGTGCCTCCATAATTTTCGGAAGAATTTCCTGTACGATTCCGGTGACTTTTCCGTCTTTTGTAGTGTCGCTGTACGGAAGGTAATTTTTTAAAAAGCCAACCCTAAGCTTTTTGTGTGTTGCAATCCATAATTTTTCGGCATCTGAAAATGCGCGGCTCGAAATGCTTACTGGAAAAAATTTTGTTTTTAGGCAATTTAAATAATTTGGCTCTTCAGTTGCAAGAAGATTCTGCGCCTTGTTAAGCTCTGAAAGCAAATCCTTGCGATTTATATTTACGCATAGATAGTATTCAGATGAGCCAAAAGTGTAGAGGACTTGGGCGTGAAGGCGTCCGTACGCTCCGTCTCCTTCGGCCGCTAGAATATCAACTTGATTTGAGTCAAAGGAGTCAAAAAGCTCGTCATAGGCGTCAAAAGTGACGATTTTGGCAGAGATGCTGTGTTTCTTTAAGAAATTTTCTAGAATGGCGACCATTGCGCTGTTTAAGATTCCAATCGATTTTCCGTTTAAAGTTGCGTAGGAGGATGTGATTCCTTCGTCTGAATCGTGCTTCAGGAGTGAATAAGTTTCTTCCCCCATTGCGTTTTCTGGGTAAGCGATTTTATTTTCCCTTTCCTTATTCTTTGCAAGGCCGGCAAGTAAATCGATTTTGCCGTCAAGAAGCATTTGGTAAAGCTCTCCGTATGAGCCATAGATATATTCGTACTTCCAGCCAGTGTATTCAGAGATTTTTTGATAATATTCGTAAGCGTAGCCTTTTTTTACGGAGCCGGGCTTTGCCCCTTCCTGAAAGACTTCATTTTCGTAATACCCGACTCGAATTTTTGTTGACAGGGAATTTTCAGAAAAAAGAGGAGCGAACGAAAAAGAAAAGAGTGCTATAAAAAGATACAGATTCAGAAGTCGAGAAAATTTCATAATAAGAGTATAACACAAATTTGAAATTTTTATCTATTTTGTTTGGAATATTGACAAAAATTTCTAAAATCAATAATATTATTCTCGTTGGTGGTCATAGAAAGGTGGAAATACCCGTTCCCGTTCCGAACACGGTCGTCAAGCACCTTTTCGTTGATGATACTCCTAATCGGGGGAAAGTAAAACGCTGCCAACTTTTTTTATTTTAAACTCCTAACTATTCCCCATTTTTCGGAGGCTGATATGGCAAAGTTGACCGGTTCCCAGATTATCATAAATCTTTTGAGACAGAACGGAATTGATGTCGCCTTTGGCCTTCCTGGCGGAATGATTCTTCCCTTATATAACGAGCTTTATGTCTCAAATTTTAAGCATGTCCTTGTTCGTCAGGAGCAGGCTGCGGGCTTTATGGCTCAGGGGGTCGCACGAGTTACGGGAAAAGCCGCTGTCTGTATGGCAACGAGCGGACCGGGGGCAATGAACCTTCTTACTAGCGTAGCGGATGCCCGGTGTGACTCTGTTCCTCTCGTGGCTTTTACAGGTCAGGTAAACACGAATCTTATCGGAACAGACGCTTTTCAGGAAGCGGACACATTCGGCCTTTCTTTTCCAATCACGAAGCACTCAATTATGGTAAAATCCGCAAAAGAGCTTTTGACGGCAGTTCCTTTGGCATTTGCGATTGCTGAGACCGGGCGTCCGGGGCCTGTCTTAATCGATGTTCCCCGCAATGTTCAGACAGAGCTGTGTGAGGTTGGGGAAGATTTCGATACTTCATTTAAACGCATTTATGATGAATACGCTTCTTGCGCAATAAAAAACAAAACTCGTGAAGAGGATTTTCCAAAAATCATCTCGCAAATCATCGACGAGCTTAAAAACGCAAAAAAGCCCCTTCTTTACCTTGGTGGCGGGGCAAACAATCCCTCAGCTTCAGAAAAAATCAGAAAATTTTTAAGGCTTTATGATATTCCTGTAATCTCAAGTCTTATGGGCTTGGGCGTTGTCCGAAAGGATGCGCCTTCATTTTTGGGAATGGTCGGTATGCACGGCACATTTTGTGCGGGAAAAGCCGCATACGAAAGTGACCTCGTTATCGTTGCTGGGGCTCGCTTTGATGACAGGGCTGCAGGAGTTCCTGAAGGCTTCTGTCCTGGTGCAAAAATCATTCACATCGACATAGATGCCGCTGAAATCAATAAAATCTTAACGAGTTACATAAATCTCGTTTCGGACACGGCTTTTGCCTTTGAAAAAATCAACTCGGCCCTCAAAAGCGCAGATTTATCTCAGAATCATAATGAGCGTGAAAGCTGGCTGAAAGCTTGTCTTGAGCTTAAAAAACAGGAAGAAATTCACCTCGAAATGAGTTGTAAGGCCGCTGATTGCTGTGGTGAAAAAACTTGCGGAAAAAAGGGTGGGGCAAATTACCGGAATCCACGGAAATTCATAAAGAATCTTCCGTCTGGCGAAAACATAATCGTTACTACAGATGTCGGTCAGCATCAGATGTGGGCGGCTCAGTTCTTTGACATTCAGCGTCCCCGTCAGTTTTTGACATCTGGCTCGCTGGGAACTATGGGCTTTGGTCTTCCCACGGCTTTAGGGGCGGCTTTTGCCGAGCCTGACAAGCGAATCGTCTGTATCTCAGGTGACGGCTCAATCCTTATGAATATTCAGGAACTTGCCACAATGGCAGAGAATAATCTTAATGTCACTGTCATTGTCCTTGAAAACGGGGCCTTGGGTATGGTTCGCCAGCAGCAGGAATATCTTTTTGAAAAGCACTATTCTGCAAGTACTTTTGCCTCAAATCCGGATTTGCTCAAAATCGCAGAGGGCTTCGGTATTACGGCTGTTGACGCCGACACAGATGAAAACTGGGAAGAAAAGGCCTTCAATGTAAAAGGTCCTGTCTTTGTAAGAACTAAAATCGCCCGCTGTGAGAATGTCCTTCCTTTCGTTAAAGGCGGAAACCTCAATATTGATTCAATCAGGTAAGATAGCTAAATAAGGCTTGATTTTATAGCTATCTCATAGTATGCTTCTTATATACCAGTTTTGCGGAGGCATACTATGAATACAGTTCCCATCTACGAGGCAAAAAACAAGCTTCCTCTTTTCATGCATCAGGCAGAAGAAAGCGGGCCGGTCTTTATTTCCCGCAGGAACACGACTGTCGGGGTTATTCTTTCCATTGCCGACTATAATCGTATTATCGCTAAAAGTTGCAAAGACACCATTCTTGATCGGGCAGCCGAGTTCCGTAAAAAAGTTGACGGTCTTTTTACAAACGAAGATATCGACAGGATTTTTGATGTGAGGGATAACACCCCTGATTCTTATGAAAGCCATGTCTTTGACGGAGTGTTTGGCGATGACTAACGAATATGATGAAGAAGAACCCCACTATCTTTTAGACTCTAATATTGTCTCAGAAATAATAAAGCCGGAAGCAAATTTTAATGTGATTAAAAAGATTGCGGAACATAATTCTGACTGCGCAATTTGCGCTCCTGTCTGGCAGGAATTGCTTTTTGGATTGTACCGTTTGCCGGAAGGACTGAATAAAAAGTATCTTGAAAAATTCATAAAAGATGATGTTCACGAAACTTTCAAGATAAAAAACTTTACGGAAAAAGCCGCAGATATTCAAGCTATGTTAAGGGCAAAACTGGAACAAATCGGAAAGCCAACCCAAAAAGAAGACAGCATGATAGCCGCAATCGCCCTTGCAAATCACATGGTCTTAGTAACCCGGAACACAAGGCATTTTGAGCCGATTCAGGAAGTAAGCGAGCTTCAAATCGAAAACTGGTTTGAGTGAGCGGCCGCTAAGAAATGGGGGGGCGTGTGCCACACGGAGGCAGCGCTGGGGTAAAACAAAAAAACTCAAGGCTGACCTTGAGTTTGAAAGTGGGCAGTGAGAGACTCGAACTCCCGACAACCTGGGTGTAAACCAGGGGCTCTACCAACTGAGCTAACTGCCCGAAACTGAACGGAAAAAATATTATCAAAAACGAAAAAAAGTGTCAATCAAAAATCTTTGAATTTGACTCTTTGTTTTTTTTTCTGTCAGCCTTCGCTTTCGCTTATTGCATTCCAGCCATTTTGGACGATTCCTGCCATTGAGCATATTTGAGCGTGGGCTTCGAGACACATTCTTTTTGACTCTTCCTTTCGCTTTTCTTGTTTGTTTGGAATAATCGGCTCTCCGATTGAAATCGTTATGAGCGGGTCCTTTAGTCCGAGCCTTTTCCGCCATCCTGTTACAGGCCGGTAATGAATTGCCATTGGAATTACTGGTAAGTCATATCGGTATGCCATCGCAAAGGCTCCTGTCTTAAAAGGCCTGATTGGCTCGTAATAATTCCAGCGGCAGTGCTCAGGGAAAACATGAATCCACTTTTTTTTGCTTGCGAGCGTGTCAAATGCTTCGTTGAACTTTCGTGTAGCACCCATTCCTTTTTCTGGAATAGGAATCCCGCCTGCGCTTCTGATTAAAAGAGCGTCTTTTTCGTTTACTTTGTCGGCGAATGTCGGAAAGTAAAGTCGTCTTTTTCCGATTTTGCTGACGGCCTGAACGACAGCGAGAAAATCCCAGCGATAGACATGATTTGCGACGGTTATGGCGCCGTTTTTGAAGAGCTTTTTGTTTTTCTTAAGGTTTTGGACACCTTCAATTTTTATATCGTGTCTGAATTTGTGAACAAAAGGAACAAATGTAAAAATTGCCGCGTAAACCAAGTAATGGAAGAATTTTTCTTTGAAGGATTTCATTAAATAAGGGTAGTTTTCGTCAACCTCAATGTTTCTTATAGCGACTGAAGGAAACATTCGTTCATCGGGAATCTCTGGATAAGTAATTCCTGTATCCGGGATAAAAACACCGTCTTTTACAATATGCTCTCTGTTCATTTTAATTTACAGCTCCTTGGTTTTCTTGCTGATAACGCAATCAATCGAAACTCCTTCTCCGTTTTGAACATCTCTCGTAAGGGTAGAGCCTATTATATTGTTCAAAAAGCGGGGGTGCAAGCCGACAGAGAGAATTTTTTCTGTTCTAAGGACGGCTATGTCTTCGGTTTTGATGGTTTCGCCCTTTTTCATTGACCTCATAAAGTGAAGGCTTCTGTTCGTCCTTCCGTAATTCGCTTCTTCTGCCTGTGCAAGCCTCTTAACTCCATCACCTAAAATTTTTTGAATTCTCTCTCCGTATTCTTCCTCTAGCTGTTTTAAGATATAGCCTTTTGCCTTTTCCTCGTATTGGCGAAAAGCCGCCTCGCACTGTCGGATGCAGTGGCTCATAAGAGAAAACTGCTCGCCTGTAAGGGCAACCGGATCGTCAAGACCGTCAGTTTCCTTTGAGAGTGTTATGTGCTTTTCTATCATCGTCCCTCCGACGGCGGCCGCTATTGACGGAACTAAGATTGGGTCTAGCGAATGGTCGCTTACACCGCACGGAAGCCCGAAAATTTTTGAAAGATTTGGGATTAAGTTCAGGTTGTATTCTTCTTCGGGGGCAGGGTAACTAGTTATGCAATGTAGCAGTGTTATGTTTTCTGTCCCAAGAATTGAGAGGGCTTCCTCAATGTCGCTTAGGTGAGAAACTCCGCTTGAAACTATCACTTCGATTTTATTATTTTTTCGGTATTCGGCAAGGCTTTTTAAAAGCGGGATATGGTTCAGCTCCGGGGAGGCGATTTTTATTGCATCAGGTTTAATGGAAAGCAGCTCTTCAAGCGACTTTAGCCCGAATGGAGAGCACAGGAATTTCGCTCCCTTTTCGTGGGTGTAGTGACTGCATTCCTCAAAAAATTCTGGCTTTACTTCAAGCTCCTTGAAGCGGTCGTAAAGGCGAATTTTTCCGGTAGGAAGGTTTACGAAGCCAGTTTCAGGATGCAGGATTTCATCGGCATAGACCCACTGAAATTTTACATAGTCTGCTCCGCTGTCAATTGACAGGTCAATCATTTTTTTTGCTTTTTCCAGGTCTCCGCCGTGGCTCGTTCCGATTTCCGCAATTATTTTCATTATTTCCTCATAAGGGAGCCTCTAAAAATTGCAATTTTTAGAGGTAACTCTGAAAGTGCGATGTTTTAATTTCTGCTATTATCAGAAATTAAAACTCGTCGGGAACTTCGGAAAATCGCCGAAGGCGAGTTTTTCGAAGTTCCCATAATTCAGCTTTCAGATTAGCACAGATTGGCACTGATTAAAAGATAAATTCTTGTAAATTTTTTGTTTATTGTGTTAAAATATTTTTATGTTAAAGTCTATTGTAAAATTGTTCAGCGCATTGAACGCTAATGTCAATCCTGCAGAAATTGCCCATGCCTTTTCATGCGGCATTTTGCTTGGCTTTATGCCAAAGGATAACCTTCTCTGGTGGCTGGTCTTTGTTTTCGTGCTTTTTATCCGAATAAACAAGCCTATGTATCTCATTATGGTCTTAATCGCCTCGACTTTCTCGCCTGTTATGGATTCTCTTTTCGATACGGTGGGCTACGCTTTTTTAACGATTCCAGCTTTGTCGGCCCTTTTCGGTACTCTTCTGGACATTCCCTTCGTCGGCTTTACGAAATTCAATAATTCTGTCGTTATGGGCTCTCTCTTGTGCGGTATAGTTCTCTATGTTCCGATGTACTTTTTGGGTCGTATTCTCGTCTCTCTCTGGAGAAATCATATCACTCATTGGATTCGTAAGACTCATCTTGCAAAGGCTGTTGCAAAATTGCCCCTAGTCGCAAAAATCGCTGGTATGGTAGGAGAGTAAGAAAATGGAAAAAAACAAGAAAGAAGCTAAGACTTTTCCTCTCAAAAAACTTACGGGATTTTTCAAAAAATCTTACACCCAGAAAAAATTTGATAAGATTTTAAAGAAAATTTATATTCCTGAAGATAAAGAAAAAATTCAGTCTCTTTTCTCTGAAAAATATCAGAAAGGAAATAAAGAGCTGCTTCGTATTCCCCGGGACAAAACCTTCACTAAAAAAGAACTTGTCCAGCTGAAGACTCTTGCAAAAAATATCAAGGCGAATAAGGGCAGAATCAAGCTTCTTCCGTTTATCGCAGTCGTCGCTTTTATCGCCGCAATCGGAATTACTGTTACTGTTTTTAAAAATCCTGTCACGAAATGGGGAATCCGCTCTGGTATGCAGGGAATTTTCGGGGCAAAATGTGACATCGGCTCTGTTAATGTCGAAATCTTCGGAATGCAGCTTACAGTTCGCGACTTAGCTCAGGCAAACGCAGATGAGCCTATGAAAAATCTTTTCCAGTTTGATAAGCTCGACCTTAATTTTAATCTGACGGATCTTCTCCGTGCAAAATTTCACGCAGAAAACATCGAAATTACGGGAATCGCACTGGGAACGGAGCGAAAAACTAGCGGTGAGCTTCCTGTAAAACCAAAGTCTGCTCAAGAAAAAGAAGAAAAAAACGACTCAACGGGCTTCTATGATGCCCTGAAGGCAAAAACAGGGGTGGCCGGCGATAAGGCAAAGGACTCAATCTTACAGAAACTTGCCGAATACAATCCAGAGACAATTATGAACAACATCAACGAAAATTTGCAGACAAAAACGGTCGCTGCCGAAGTTTCCGAAGATGTTAAAAAAGTTGTTGAGTCATGGAAAGAAAAACCTGCTGAGATTCAGAACAATGTAAATGAATTTAAGACGAATGCAGAAAAGCTTTCGAAGCTAAATGCCTCTTCATTAAAAACTCCTTCTGACATCAAAAATGCCATTTCTGACATTCAGAATGCAATGGCTGCCGGTGAAAAACTGAAGGGCGGGGTAGACTCAACTCTTTCTTCATTTGAAGCAGATTCTAAAAAGGTCGAGGGCTTTAAGACTAGGCTTCAGGACGCCGTAAAGGCCGACACTGATATGGTCAAAAATGCACTTCCGGATTTGTCGGTTGACGGAGCAAAAGGCTTCCTTTCGGATACTTTCGATTCATTTGCTTATGAAATGCTTGGAAAATACTATCCGTACCTTAAAAAGGCCGTTTCTTATGCCGGCTCTATGAAATCTAATAACTCAAATGATGAGGAAGCTAAAAAAGAGGCTGTCAAGAAAGCTAAAAAACAGGCTCGGCAAGAATCAAAACGCTATGCTGGCCGAAATGTTTACTGGAAAAAAGACACTGTTCCGAAGCTCTTAATCGAAAAAATCCATGGCGACGGAAAAGGGGACGGAACTTCGCTAGATTTGCTCGTTACGAATATTTCAAGTGACATGGACAAAATCGGAAAGCCAATGGTTGCTAAGGGCGTTTACAATGCTGTTTCTAGAACTCATAATGCAGGCCTTACGATTGATGCCCGCTCAGCAAGCACATCACCGCTTATTTCTGGAGATTATTCAGGAAGCAATTTCCCGGTAAATTTAAATCTTGCAGAAAAAACAAATGTTTCTGGTGTCCCAAGCTTTGAAGGCACGACAAGCGTAAGGGCAAAACTTTCTGCTGATTCAGATTTCAGTTTTAAAGTCGGTGGAAATCTCGCAATGAATCCTGTTACTCTTACGGCAGGCCAAATCTCAAACGAAATGGTCAACCGAATCTATTCGAATGCGCTTGCCAGTATAAAATCGATGAATGTAAAGGCAGATGTCGGATTTTCAGAGAAAAATGGTCTTGACCTTGACATCTCAACTGATGCCGATAAGATTTTTATGAACGCAATGAAGAGTGCGATTCAAAGCGAAATGGGAAATGTCACTGCAGAGGCAGAAGCAAAACTCAAAGAAAAGCTGGCCGAATACACTGGTAGCAGTGACGAGCAGCTTGCAAAATTTACAGAAATCGGCTCTAAGCTAAAGAATTCAAAGTCTGCTACGGAAGAAATTCAGAAGCAACTTGAGGCAAAAAAGAAAGAGCTTGAAAGCCAGCTTACTGGGGCTGCTAAGAGTGCCGCAACCGATGCCGCTACGAAGGCTGTGTCTAATAGCAGCGCCGGAAAATCTGCAAGCAATGCGGCTAGCTCTCTTTTGAAAGGCTTAAAAAAATAAAAAAAATGTAAAAAATCTTGCGATTGCTCTTGACATAAATTATCAATTTCTATATTATAGAGCAATCACTTGGGGGCATAGTCCAGCTGGTAGAACACCGGACTCATATTCCGTATGTCATAGGTTCAAGTCCTATTGCCCCTATAGTTTATACCCCCCGGTTTTATCATCGGGGGTTGTTTTTTTTATAATGCAATTTTAATCGCACGGACTTGAACCTGCGGTTCTGCGCGGCTCGGGCATAGCCCTCACCGAGACTCGCTGAAAACTCGTCTCACGAGTTTTCCCGGCTTTCAGCCGTCGCTCCCTACCTATTGCCCCTATAGTTTATAGCCCCCGGTTTTATCATCGGGGGGTTGTTTTTTTTATAATGCAATTTTAATCGCACGGACTTGAACCTGCGCATCGAGCATAGCTCTCAGCGAGACTCACCTAGTAACTCGTCTCACGAGTTACTTCACCTTCGGCGAACGGCTCGCTAGGTTCTGTGCACTTCGGGCATAGCCCTCACCGAGACTCGACTAAAAAATTTGAGAACTTGAAATTAAAACTAATTGAAAACTCCCTTAATCTGTGTTAATCTTCTTTATATATTTTATGTAAGGAGCATTAAATGACTTACACTGCAGAAGTGGAACATATGTGCCCATTGGCTAAGGGCGCATATCACGGTCCTGCCCCTATCCCTGAAGAGGGAGAGTGGGTTCAGGTTAAAAAAATCGAAGATGTATCTGGCTTTACTCACGGTATCGGCTGGTGTGCACCACAGCAGGGAGCTTGCAAACTTTCTTTGAATGTCAAGAACGGCATTATCGAAGAGGCTCTTGTTGAGACAATCGGCTGCTCTGGTATGACTCACTCAGCTGCTATGGCAAGTGAAATTCTCATCGGAAAAACTTTGCTTGAGGCTCTCAACACTGACCTCGTTTGCGACGCTATCAACACGGCAATGCGCGAGCTTTTCCTCCAGATTGTTTACGGACGCTCTCAGTCAGCTTACTCAAAAGACGGTCTTAAGGTTGGTGCTTCCCTCGAAGATTTAGGAAAGAACCTCCGAAGCCAGGTCGGAACAATGTTCGCTACCCGAAAAACAGGTCCTCGATATCTCGAAATGACAGAAGGTTATGTCGAGACTTGTGCAATCGACAAAGACAACCAGATTATCGGTTACAACTGCATTAACTTTGGTAAATTGATGGACGCTCTCAAAGCCGGTGTTGAGCCAAAAGAAGCAATCGAAAAGGCTCGCACACACTACGGACGAGTCACAGCAGATCAGGGTATGGTTCGCCTTATCGACCCACGAAAAGAGTAGCTAGAGGAGGAATATAATTATGGCATTATTTGAAGATTTCGCTGGCCGTATTCCTCAGGTGAATAAGGCTCTTAAAGAATATGGTTTTAAAGAAGGTGAGGCTGGTCTTAACGAAGCCCGTGACCTCTGCAAGGCTCGCGGTTTCGATCCTTACGAGATTTGTCAGTCAACACAGCAGATTTGTTTCGAGGACGCTAAATGGGCTTATGTTCTCGGTTCTGCAATCGCTATCAAAGAAGCAGAAAAAACTGGAGACAAAACAGGTTCAACTGCTGCCGCTAACATCGGTAAGGGCTTGCAGGCTTTCTGTTTGCCAGGTTCTGTAGCTGATGACCGCAAAGTGGGCTTGGGACACGGAAACTTGGGCGCTCGTCTTCTTTCTGAGGAGACACAGTGCTTCGCATTCCTGGCTGGCCATGAGTCATTCGCTGCCGCTGAGGGCGCAATCAAAATCGCCGCTAACGCAAACAAAGTCCGAAAGAACAAGCTCCGCGTTATCTTGAACGGGCTTGGAAAAGATGCCGCTCAGATTATCAGCCGAATCAACGGCTTTACTTATGTTCAGACTAAATTCGACTACTTCAACGGACAGGGAACTGACAAGGCTCTCACAGTCGTAAAAGAAGTTCCTTACGGCTCAAATCCTGACCGCCTCATCGTAAAATGCTACGGTGCAGACGATGTTCGCGAAGGCGTTGCAATCATGTGGCACGAGGATGTTGATGTTTCTATCACAGGAAACTCTACAAACCCGACCCGCTTCCAGCACCCTGTTGCAGGTACTTACAAAAAAGAGCGCCTCCTCGCTGGCAAAAAATACTTCTCTGTAGCGAGTGGCGGCGGTACAGGCCGAACTTTGCACCCTGATAACATGGCTGCAGGCCCGGCTTCTTACGGCTTCACAGATACTTTGGGTCGTATGCACTCAGACGCTCAGTTCGCCGGCAGCTCATCAGTTCCGGCTCACGTCGAAATGATGGGCTTCATGGGCATGGGTAACAACCCGATGGTTGGCTGTACAGTAGCTTGTGCAGTAGCAGTAGCAGGAAGCTTCTAGTGAGAATTCCTCACAGAGTTTAGGAGTGCACAGAGAGCTCTCTTGGGCTCAAAAATAAAGCCTCAGTCGCATTGCTTTTAAAGGCAGTGGGACTGAGGCATTTTATTTTGTTACTATAAAAATATCTCTGTGAACTCTGTGCCCTCTGTGAGGAATTTATTAATCTGTGTAATCTGTGACATCTGTGGATTTTTTATTTCCTCTGCGAAATGCTCGTTGTGTATTATTTTAGATAGTCCAGGGCGTATTGCACGTGGAGGGCGGCGGCATAAGCGTAGCATGTTTCTGCCAAGTCAAAATGCTCGTTGTGATGGTCGTGGCTCGTCCTTTCTCCGTCTGATGAGCCGACATGGACGTAGCAGCCCGGAGCTTTTCTGAAATAGTCGGCGAAATTGTCCGCCATGAATCTTTTTTCTATTCCCGTAATCACGTTTTCTTTTCCGAATATTTTTTCTGCCGAGGTGATGACTTCTTTCGTGCTTTCTTCGTCGTTGTTGACGGGGTCGCACAGGTCGTCGATGAAAATCTCTGAGCTTCCGCCGTATTCTTTGGCCGTGTTGCTGGCGATTTCTGTGACGGCTTTTTGAAGTTTTTCCCTTGTTTCTTTCGTGAATGTGCGGATTGTGCCTTCAAGCTCTGCGTTTCCTGCTATGATGTTGTAGCTCGTGCCTGATTCAATTCTGCCGACGCCAATCAAGGCTCCTTCTGCGGGATTAACCAGCCGGGAAACGACGGTCTGTAGCTTTGTGGCGGTGAGAGATGCGATGAAGAGGGCGTCAATTCCCTGGTCCGGGCATGTGATGTGGGCGGATTTTCCTGAGACCGTGATTTTGAAGCGGTCGCAGCTTGCCATGTCGGCTCCGCTTCTGATTCCCACTGTGCCGACTGGAAGGGAAGACTGGAAGTGAATCCCGAAGCAACGGTCCGCTGTATCGAGAATTCCCGCATCAATGATGTCCCTGGCGCCTTTCCCGATTTCTTCGGCGGCCTGAAAAGCGAGGATTATTCGCCCCGTGAAATCATTTTTGTGCCGGATAAGGATTTTGGCGGCTCCAAGAAGGGATGCCGTGTGTCCGTCGTGTCCGCAGGCGTGCATTATGCCCTTGTTCTGGCTTTTGTAGGGAACATCGTTTGCCTCTTGAATGGGAAGGGCATCAATGTCGGCCCTGAGAAGGAGTGTTTTTCCTTTTTTTCCGGAATCTATTGTGGCGATGACGTTCGTATCACCGACGCGGACATGTTCCAGACCGATTTTGTCCAGTTCTTCTTCGATTTTTTTACTTGTATTGAATTCCTGCAAACCCAATTCAGGATGGGCATGGAAATAATTCCGCAAGTCCACCATATATGGGGTCAAGTTACGCGTTTCATCAAGAATTTTCATAAAGCTTCCTTTTTAATATTTGTTTTTTTTTTATCTATTGACAGACTAGGTAAATCAATTTATAACTAGTATATCAAAACAAAACCTACTAAGCTACTAGGAAAGAGTAAAAATGGACGGAATCATTGAATTAAAAGACATTACGAAAAGTTTTGTTCAGGACGGAAAGACTTTCAATGCCGTTGAAAATGCTTCTGTGACGGTAGAGAAGGGCGACATCTTCGGAATCATCGGGTTTTCCGGGGCGGGAAAGTCAACTCTGGTAAGGACAATAAATCTGCTCGGCCGCCCCACTTCCGGCAGCGTCACCGTCAAGGGCAAAAATTTTCTTTCTCTGAGCCAGAAAGAGCTTCGGGAGGAGCGGAAAAAAATCGGCATGATTTTCCAGCACTTCAACTTAATGAAAAGCCGCAATGTTTTTGACAATGTGGCTTTTCCCCTGAAACGGAGCGGCCTGACTAAGAGCGAGATTTCAGAAAAAGTTCATTCGCTTTTGAAGCTAGTGGAAATCGACGATAAGGCGGAGAATTTTCCAAGCCAGCTTTCTGGCGGACAGAAGCAGCGGGTTGCCATTGCAAGAGCGCTGGCCAACGAACCGGACATTCTTTTGTGTGACGAGGCGACGAGCGCGCTTGATCCAACGACGACAAAATCAATCCTGAAACTGCTGAAAAAACTCAAAGAGCAGCTTTCCCTTACAATCGTAATCATCACGCACCAGATGGAAGTAATCAAGGAAATCTGCGACAAGGTTGCGGTCATGGAAAAGGGAAAAATCCTTGAGCAGGGGGACGTGTTCTCGATTTTTGCGAATCCGCAGAATGAAGTGACCAGACGATTCATCCGCTCCACTTCAAATCTTTCAAAAGTGGAAGAGCTGATTGCCCAGAATTCGCCCGTGGTTCGCTTGGAAAAGGATGAAAAACTGGTGCGATTCACTTATATAAAGAAGAATGTTTCCGAGCCGCTGATTTCGGCAA
>CALGGS010000038.1 GCA_937915735.1 uncultured Treponema sp. | reverse complement strand
GTGGAGGCTGCAAATGGATAAGATTCTTGATTTTGCAAACAATGAGTTGCACAGGTCCTTTAAGTTTGACGGCTGTAAAAAATTGCTGGATGACTGGAATGGCTCTGTGATTTATGTAGTAACTTCTCAGGAAGCGGAGCATATTTGTGTCGGTATGCCAGTTCTTATTCGTGATACTAACGGTGTTCTTGAAGAGGTTATTTCGCCTAAAGAGACATTTGAAATTATGAAGAAATCAGCTTGACCGCTTGATTTTTAATTCATGGGAAGCCTTGCAGAATAAATCTGCGGGGCTTTTTTTATGCCATAAGGGTACGACAATTCATCGTACCCTTATTTTTTTAGTTTGTTGGCATACGATGTTAGACACCGTATATACGGTGATATATCGATGTCGGACATCGTATATACACCGTTCGACACCGTATGATAGGTGTTAGACATCGTATAATCGATGTCCGACGGTGTTCGATACCGTTCAACATCGTTACTTTTATTAAAATTTTTGTAATGGTGTATATAAAAGTAGACGGTTTTTATAAAAATGATACGGCGTATATACGGTGTTGAACACCGATAGGACGGTATCTAACATCGTATATACGGTGTCGGGTCTCGTATATACGGTGTTAGACGGTGATATATCAATGTTAGACGCTCATCATACGGTGTCGAATAACTCTAAATACTTAATACTAAATTCTAAATACTAAATTTAAATACATACACTTAAACAGCGTAGAGAGTGTGTGTTCGTTCGTTCCTGATTTTATTCAAAAACATTTTTTATCTTTTTGTGGCATTTTCAAAATATCTTTGTTGACTTTTTTTAATTTTGTGATATTCTTGAAATCAAGTTTTACATTTCTATCCGAACCCATGCGGCTCGGGCATTTGCGGGAAAGCCCGCGACCGAAATAACTTGCCGGAGTTTTTCGGAATGGTACTTATGTGCCTTTCTGAAACAGTGGCAAGTTTTTTTATGCCCTGAGGAGAAAACATGGGGACACCCAAAACAGTAAAAAGATTTGACACGCTCGATGCTGGCTCGTGGATGACTACCAAGTTCACAAGAACTACCGAAGGATTCCTTACAGGCCGTGCTATTGTCACAAGTATCGGTGTGTTCACCTACCAGTATGCGGACGGAACCGTACTCCGCGAACTTCGCCTTCCGGAAGAAGTCTTTGCTCCAGAAAGCCTTGAATCTATGAAACTTAAGCCCGTCACCAATCAGCACCCTGACGGATTCGTCACACCGGAAAATCAGAAAGAGCTTCAGGTCGGAAGCCTGGGAAGCGATGTGACTACAACAACACAGATTCGGGATTATGACGGCTGGACGGACAGCGACAAGCTTACAGACGGAATCCATGTTGCAATCGACATGACCATCAACCGTGATGATGCAATAGACGATGTTCTTAACGGTCGCCGTGCTCTCTCGATGGGGTACACCTGCGAGATTGAGGAAACATCCGGCGTTTACATGGGCGTTGAATACGACTGCATTCAGAGAAAAATCAGATACAACCACTGCGCCATTGTTGACGCAGCCCGCGCGGGGGATGCCGCGATGATACATTTGGACGGCGCGGACGCAATCCTTACTGGCTCGCCGAAAGTTCAGAAAACCGCCGCACAATCTACCACAAACAAAGACCACCAAAAACAGGAGGATAAGTCTATGAAACAGACTGTGAGAATTGACGGCATTGACTACGAAGTGGCTGACAGCGTCGCTGCGCACATTGCCGCCCTCACCAAGAAATCAGACGAGGCTGTGAAGAAAGCCGACGGTCTGGAAAAGGAAGTCAGCGACAGCAAGGCTCTTGTTTCAAAACTTGAAGCAGAACGCGACACAGAAAAGGCTCGTGCCGACAAGGCTGAGGCTGATCTTGAACAGGCTCGCAAAGATGCCTTTGACGAATCACGGATTGATTCTGCGGTTCAGGAGCGTCTTGCTATTCTTGATGCGGCTGACAAGGCTGGCGTGAAGGTAACACCGGAGATGAAGATGGACGGCATTCGCCGTGCTGTCATTGCGGCAGTTTTCCCTTCAGTGAATCTTGACGGCAAGAATGACGACTATGTTGCCGCTTGCTTCGATTCTGCAAAGGCAGAACTTGAAAAGCGCGGAGACAGCGCACAGCGTGCCGTTGGTGCTGACGGAGTTGGCGGAACTCAGGACAACTTTGATTCTGCATCAGCCCGCCAGAGAATGATTGAACTCAATCAGCGTCGTTCACGCGGCGAGGAGGCATAAGATGAATCTTTACGGAACAGCCCGTGCAATCGCGGGACAGAAATACGGCCTGCAGGATGTCGTTGAAAGCCATGTTGCAGCTGAGAACATCGAACCAGGTGCTGCACTCTTCGGAAAGGTCGGAGACGACAGAGTTTTCAATGCACACAAGAATGTCGTTGCTCTCGTAGCTTCGGCTAATCTCGTGACAGGAAACAAACTTGCCGCAAAAGTAAACGGAGTTGAGCTTGAAGAGGTCGATTTCGACACAGACACAGACACAACTCTTGCAGTCCTTGCTGAGGCTATCAATTCCAATGAAAGCCTTTCTGAGGCAGGAATTTCAGCTAGTGTAGTTGAGGGGTCAAAGACCATCACAATCACAGGCGAAACCGATGTGACAGGTTCTATCACCGTTACAGGCGGAGAATCACAGGCAACATTCACAGCTACCGCTTCAAACGACATGAAATTTGTCGGAGTCGCAGTTCACGAAGAGCTTGCTTACCGCGAAGGAACAGGATTCTATCCTGCAAACATTCCGGTGAATGTAATGGCTCACGGAAAAATCTATGTTCCTGTAGCTACTGGAGCAACACCGGCAGACAAAAAGCCTGCTTATGTTGTGCTTTCTGGAGACGACAAGGGCAAGTTCACGGACAATCCGTCTGGGGCTTATGACTGTGGCTGTGTTTTCCGTTCGGACGAAAAGGACGGACTTGCGCTCGTTGAAGTTAACGGGCTGAAATAACAGGAGGATATCAGTATGGGACTTACTGTAACTAATTTGGATTCAAAGGAATCCGCATTCTTCGCCCGCGAGACTGAATTCGTGAAATCACGCACTTATGATGCGAAGACACCTGCCTTGAAAGGACTTGCTCTTGTTCCTCAGGCAACAGACTTGCCGGAAGGTATCAGCGAAGTAACTTATCGCCGCTATTCAGAAGCTGGCGAGGCTAAGGTTATCGCTAACTATGCAAAGGACTTCCCTCGTGTTGATGTTTTTGGTGAAGAAGATACCGTTAAGGTCTTCGACATCGGTGACAGCTACGGCTACAACATCAAGGAAATCCGCGAAAGTGCACGCGCCGGAAAACGCCTCGACCAGAGACGCGCTCTTGCTGCAAGAAACGCTATCGAAAGCAAGCTGAATTCCCTTACTCTTGTTTCAAACAAGAATACAGGTACATACGGTATGCTCGATTTCCCTGGCCTTACAGAAGCAACTCTTCCGGCAGACGGAACAGGAAGCTCAAAGGCATGGGCAACAAAAGATGTTGATAAAATCATTCGTGACATCAACATTTTGCTTTCTGCCGTAATCGACCCGACAAAAGGAATCGAAGTACCGGACACTCTTCTACTTCCGCTCCCGGTTTACACTGCATTGCAGTCAAGACGACTCGGAACTACAGAAGTTTCGCTCATCAAGTACATCACAGACAACATCCCTATGCTCAAGAAGATTGACTGGCTCAACGAGCTGAACACAATCGGAGCAGGAAACAAGGGACGCGCTATGGTCGGAAAGTTCGACGAAATGCACTGTGAAAATCAGATCGTAACTCAGTTCCTGCAGGGTGATGTTCAGCAGGAAGGTATGGAGTACAAGATTCCTTGTATGGCTTCAACTGCCGGAGTAATCGTTTACTATCCTGGTGCTTTCGCTTATGCGGACGGAATCTGCTAGGAGGCCGGGCGATGTTCGTAAAATACACTCCTAAACATGCGCATATCAAAGTTGTTCCGATTGTAAACAATGATGGTCTGTCTGTTACGGCAGAGAGCATTATTCTCAATCCAGGAACAAATGAAGTGAGCGAGGCCAAATGGGAGAAAATCAAGCCAAGCCTTTCTGCTGAAATTGCAGAGGGAACCATTAAGCCGTTCACAGTGGAGACAAAAAAAGCAGGTGTTAAGGCAAAGGCAAAAACATTGAAAGATGTTCCGGCAGCAACTGCCGCCATGATTGTAAATGCCTGCTCAAACAAGGACACTCTCCGCTCATGGTTTAAGGATAATCTCCCGGATGAAATCGCTCTTCTCGTCGTTAAGCGTATGCGTGTCCTCAATATGGACATTGACGAAATCAGCGGAGAAAGCAACGAGCTTTCTGATGCTGATATTTGCGATGAATCTAACTCTGGCGATGCCGGAAACGGAGATTCGGAAAAAACTTCTGAAAAAGGAGATCCTGACTTCGACAGCATGAGCTATAACGAGCTTAAAGCCGCTGCTAAGGCCAAGGGTATCAACCCTAGTCAGAGCAAGGAAGCTCTCCTTGCAGCCCTCAAAGGTGACGAGAACAACGAGAGCGGTTCAGAAGATGACTCTGGCGATGCCGGAAACGGAGATGATGACATCCCTGATTTCGACAACCCTGCAGTACAGGTGAAATAATGACAGCCCGCGAGATAATCGGCGCGATTTGCCCGGAACTTGCTAAAAGCGAATCCTTGACCGTTTTCATCAAAATGGCGGAGGAGAACTCGAATAAAAAGTTTTTTGGCAAGCAGTATTCTTATGCAGTTGCTTACCGAGCATGTCACCTTTTCACGGTAACGGCAGGTTCGGGCGGAAATGCTGCTTTAGGACTTGGGCAGGTTGCGTCGATGTCTGAGGGCGGTCTTTCGGTTAGTTTTGCTACCGGAAGTGCCGCATCAGATGCGAACGGCGGACTGGAAACAACGAAATACGGCAAGATGCTACTTGGGCTCATAAAGAGCCGCCCAAAAATGGGCGTAAATACGGCGGGTCTTGCGGGAGGCGTGGTATGAAATATACGGCAAATGTAAAAGAAACTCAGGTTCTTAAGTGCGGCATCAAAATCGAGCCAAACGGCGGAACTGTTACCGATTCACAGGCAAGAGCAATTGCTTCTGACCCTTGGGGAAAAAGGCTCATTGATACTGGCAAATTGAAATTTGAAAAGGCTGTTGAAGTTCCTACAAAGCCGAAGCTCGGCATGACCGTGACAGGCTCAATCAAGGGAACAAACACTGCAAAGACAGAAACAAAGAAATAGGGGGCACGGCATGAAAAACTTTGCGCCTGTAAAGGCTCTCATTTCATTCTGGGGCTGGGTTTGTGTCATTCTCCTCAGCTTCATGCTTGCGGTTGTTTCTCTTGCGGCTGGAAGTGTTCCTGTTGTAGTTGTTTTTGTGGTTGCTTTCGTGATTTTCGCAGTTTCACTGACTGTGGTAATCCTGAATCCCGGCATTTTTGCAAAACAGCACACAACTGAAACGGCTGAATAGAGCGGAGTTCGGGAAATGGGTAAGAGCGGCGTTGAGGACAGAGACCTCGGTTATAAAGACATTCTGAAAGAACTTGCGAAGTTCAAGAAGATGGGCGTGAAGGTCGGCATTACTGAGGGAAATCATATCAGTGAAAGCGGTGCCAACATCGCCGAATACGCCGCATACAACGAAGAGGGAACGAAGGATATTCCTTCAAGGCCTTTTATCCGCTCCTGGGTAGACAATAATCAGGAGCAGATAAACAAGGTTATGGATTCTGCGTTCAACAGCGTAGTTTCCGGCAAACGGACCGCCGAGGATGCGATGAAGCGAATCGGTGAGTTCGGAGCCTCTGGAATAAAGAAAAACATAGTGAACGGCGGTTTTGAACCGAACAAAGCGTCTACTGTGAAACAAAAGGGCAGTTCTAAGCCGCTCATTGACACTGGAACAATGCGAAATGCGGTCAGTTATGAGGTAGTGAAAAAGAAATGAGCCTTTTTAGAAGTACGGAGCTGACAAAAATATCTTTTACGCCAGGCGTTCTTTTAAAAGGTCGCTGGTCGGAAGGAATTGAAACTCGGACTGAGTTTTCAGGGACATGGCAGCCTGCAAGCGGACAGGATTTGCAGAAACTGCCGGAAGGTAAAAGAAACGACGAGACATTCAAATGTTTCGCACCTATTGAAATTGCATTTACCGCCGCAGATGCCGACAAGGGCGTTTCCGGCGACAGAATAGAGAAAGACGGCGTTCGGTATGAAGTAATTCTTGCCGCGCCGTGGAATAACGGACTTCTCCCTCACTGGGAGCTTCTTTGTAAGAAAGAAAAGGAGGGCGAGCAGTGAGCGATGATAGAACACAGCGCGAAATGGTACAGGATGCGCTCTATGATTGGATAGAGGCTGTACTTGCTGAAAAAAAATTTCCGTGCCCGATTGTGTGGGACGGATTGGGCGGAACGAGACCGAAAGCACCGTTTGTTTCGATGCAGATGATTGGCGGTACTCGTTCAACTTTTCCGTGGAAGAGCCGGGTAGATCCAGAGACCGGCGAGCAGGAAAGCCGCTTCGATATGCGGAAAACCGTGAGCATTCACGGCTGGGGTGAGCGATGCATGGAACGGCTGGACGAAATTGCGGACAGCATCAGTTCTGAAAAGTACCGCTTAATGTTGAGGCGGAACGGTGTTGTGGTCAATCCGATAACAGGAACTACAACATCGGCTGAGGACAGGGCCAACGGCACTGAAACGCACGGATTTTTTGACATCGCGGTCACTTACATCCGCGTAGTGAAAGAGGAAACTGGCTGGATTGAAAGCGTCGGCGTTCAGACTGATATGCCCGCAAATCCAGAGATAGACATAAATGCAGGAGGAGCATAATGGCAGAGATTGACGAAATCGTAGAAGTCAATATTTCGCGGCAGCCATCTGTCGCTTCTATGGCTTCATTCTCGGAACACCTTATTGCCGACCAATTCAATCCGGTAGGTATAAAGCCACGGTTTGACAAGAAACATCGTGTCCGCATCTTTGGAAGTGCGGCTGATGTTGCTGAGGCTGGGTTCTCAACAGACTCATGGGTTTACAAGGCTGCTGCACGGCAGTTCTCACAGTCACCGCATATCAAGAATATTTATGTGGGCTGGAAAGCACCAGGCGGACTTGCTGATTCAAAAATCACAATCAGCGCGGCTTTCGTTACAGGCAATGTGGTAGCACTCACATTGAACACTGTAAAACTCGATGATGTCAGCTTCGATACAGAAGGTTCAAGCAATGCTGTAGTTGAAAAAATTGCGGCACAAATCAACGAGCGTTTTGCAGGTCAGATGGACGCTTCCGTTTCAGCTGATAATCCGCTCGTTATCGAAATCTACGGAATTATACCAAGCGGAGTTTCATTACAGGTTACAGGCGGTACAAGCCATGACCAGACAGTGACAGCTACAAATACACCTATCGCGGCTGATGCAAGCTGGACAGATGCGCTCAACGCAATGGGTAACGATGCCAACAACGGCTTCTATGCCTGTGAAATCCACAGCGATGTTCAGGCTGATTTGCAGGAATTCGCGCTTTGGGTACAGGCAAATGAAAAGCTCGGTGGTATCGTAACGAGCGACAGCACTGTTGTTGATGAAGATTCCGGCGACATTGCCGACTGGCTTAAAACAAACAACATTGACCGTGTTTTCTGTTTCTATCATCCGAGCGACCCTTATTTTGTTTCAGGTCTTTTCGGAAAACTGCTTGTTAAGCATCCGGGAAGCGCAACCTGGGCACTCAAAGCTCTTGAAGCTACTGCAACAGTCAGCCTTTCTGCAGGCCAGCGTAAGACCGCAACAGCAAAGAACTGCAACTTCTACACTTCTGTTTCTGATTTACCGCTCACACGCTGGGGTAAGGTAGGAAGCGGAGAATACATTGATGTAATTCACGGCTGCGATTGGCTTAAGGCTAAGATTCAGCAGCTTGTTCTTACAACGCTTGCTCAGCAGGACAAAGTTCCTTATGAAGATTCTGGAATTGAAGCAATCAAAGGTCAGCTCAAGGCTGGACTTGAGCAGGGGGTTACTTACCAGATTCTCAAAAAAGGTGCATACACCATTGAATGTCCGACTGCGGATGAAGTTGATGCGGCTGCAAAGGCTGAAAGAAAACTTCCTGATGTTAAGTTCAACGCACCGCTTTCAGGTGCTATCCACAAGACCGCTATTGACGGCGTAGTAACGCTGTAAGGAGGAATGAAATATGTCTAGTCAGCCATTGATGGCAACATACGACCCGAAGATGGTCGTTATCACATTCGGCGGAACTCCGATTATGGGCTACGCCGAGGATTCTTTTGTTGAGTGTGCTCCTGCCGAGGAACGCTTTACCCGTAAGGTTGGCGCAGACGGTGAGGTAGTACGCTCTAAGAGTGCAAACGGCTGCTACGATGTAACTGTCACACTCTTGCAGACAAGCCTTTCAAACGGTGTTCTTTCTGCAGCACAGGTTGCGGATGAAACCACAGGACTTGGAATGTTGCCGCTTTTAATCACAGAGATTGCAAGCGGAGCAGAGCATTTCTTCCCGCAGGCATGGGTTGA
>CALGGS010000037.1 GCA_937915735.1 uncultured Treponema sp. | reverse complement strand
GCTCCTCCGATCTGTTTTTCAAAGCTCGGAATGTTCTTGATTTATAAAAATCTCTCAATTCCTCGTCAAAAGGCTTTTTTAACTTTTCCGATAAAATACGGACAACCTGCTCTATCTTCATGAGAATGTCTAAAGTAATGTCCTGATTGTTCCACATATATTTCGGCATTTAGACCTCTCTGTCCTCTTTCAAATTTAAACAGGTCAAGGCTTTTTCCGTATGAAAAGAAATTTGGCCATTCACTTTGAAAAAAGAAAGCTGTTGTATTGCCTGTTCTGTTGTATAAATTCCTGAAATATACAAGGCTATTGTTCGCATTGTATTGTCGTTTGCAACAGGTCCTTTTACAATGTCGTAATCGTGAAAAACTCCACCTTTTGTACGATTTTCTTTTACGAATTCAAGCCAATCTTTATTCATTGACTTGAATTCAAGGATTCTTAAATCTTTTGTCGGATTGAATTCAAAAGTTTTGACAAAACTCCCGTCTCCGCCAAAACGAATAAACTGATTTTTTGCCCATTTTTCCGCTTGCTCATAAATCGTAGTCGTGTAAAACCCTTTTCCGAAATCACGCTTATCTTTTGACCGAGACAAGTCTATTTTTGAAAACGCTGTATTAGTTCCGTGATACAAAATCATTTTTTCTCCTCACAGCGTTTCATCACATCTTCTGCGAAATCAATTGTTTCTTCCAAAGATTGGGTATGAAGAGCATCGTATTGTTCTCGTATTAAGTTCTGGATATTGTGCATAGAAAACTTGTCAAATGCCTCAGATTCAGAAATATGGTGATTTTCCGCATAACCTTGTATTGCGGTCACAACGAGAAGATTTTTATCCATTTCTGTTTGATTCTGAGTTCCCATTTTCTGCCTTAAATATCCAGATTAGCGTAGCTGGAGTTGCTTTCGATGAATTCTCGGCGGGGTTCTACTTCCTCGCCCATGCAGACGCTGAAAATCTTGTCGGCGGCCTCGGCGTCGGGGATTGTCACCACCCGCATCTTTCGGTGAGCGGGATCCATTGTGGTTTCCCAGAGCTGCTCGCCGTCCATCTCACCAAGACCTTTGTACCGCTGGACATCGGCCTTGTCTCTCTGGTCGCCCAGGGCTTCAAGGGCTTCATCGCGCTCCTGGTCAGAGTAGCAGTAAACCGGCTCTTTCTTTCCGAGCTGGACTTTAAAGAGCGGAGGCATTGCGAGATAAACATATCCATGCTCAATCAGCTGCGGCATGTAGCGGAAGAAGAATGTGAGCAAAAGGGTTCGGATGTGGCTTCCGTCGACATCGGCATCGGCCATGATGATGATTTTATGATAGCGGAGTTTTTCGATATTGAAGTCTTTTCCGAATCCTGTTCCCAAAGTTTTGATTACAGGGTCAAGCTTATCGTTGCCCATAACCTTTTCCGGGCTGACTTTTTCGACATTGAGCATTTTTCCCCACAAAGGAAGAATTGCCTGAGTTTTTGAGTCACGGCCTTTCTTTGCTGAACCACCAGCCGAATCACCCTCGACTATGTAGACTTCACAAATTTCAGGATTGTCTTTTATTGAGCAGTCAGAAAGTTTTTCAGGCTTCTGGAAACCGGCACCGACAGTCTTTTTGCGGGTGGCTTCTTTTGCCTTTCGGGCGGCGACTCGCGCGGCAGCCTCACCCACAGCCTTTTCAAGCACTTTTTCAAGCACAGTCGGATTCAGCTCAAAGAAAATAGTCAGTTTTTCTTTTACAAGAGAATCGACGATTGTTCGGACTTCGGTGTTTCCCAGCTTGTCTTTTGTCTGACCTACGAATTCAGGCTCTGGAACTTTCATTGAGAGAACGGCGGCTAATCCTGCACGGACATCTTCACCAGTGAGCTTTTCTTTTTTGTCCTCGCCCGGCTCGAATTTTCCGTCACGGTCAGGCATTTTTTTCTTCATCTTTTCGTTGCCGTCAAGAGCCTTGTTCAAGACCCAGAGCAAAGCAGTTCTGAATCCGTCAAGATGAGTACCACCATCGCGGGTGTTGATGTCGTTTACATAGGTATGAATATCTTCTGAATATGAATCGTTGTACTGGAAAGCAAGCTCAGTGATTACGTTGTCCTTTTCGCCAGTGATGTAAATAGGTTCTTCCGGATAATAGAACTTGCTTTTTTTGTTGGCGTTTATTTCCTTTACATAATGAACGATACCGCCCTCATATTTGAGGACGTCTTCTTTTGGAGTTTCAAGACGCTCGTCACGGAAAGTAATCACGATTCCGCTGTTCAAGAAAGCAAGCTCTTTGAGTCGCTGCAAAAGAACATCAAAATCATAAGTCGTAGTCTCTGTGAAAATAGTTTTGTCGGCCTTCCAGCGGATTGTAGTTCCGTGAGCCTGAGTGTCGCCGATGACCTCAACTTTTGTGACAGGAATTCCGCGCTCGTACTTCTGGCGGTAGATGTGACCGTCACGGCAGACAGTAGCCTCAAGCCAGTCAGAAAGGGCATTTACGCAGGAAACGCCTACACCGTGCAGACCGCCCGAAACCTTGTAAGCGTTCTTGTCGAATTTACCGCCCGCATGAAGACGGGTGAGAACCAGCTCCAAAGCGGAAATTTTTTCGGTGGGATGAATGTCAACCGGGATTCCCCGGCCGTTATCCTCAACACGCACGATGTCATCCTTTTCCAGGGCAACGACGATTGTGTCACAGAAGCCTGCCATAGCTTCATCGATACAGTTGTCTACAGTCTCATAAACAAGATGATGCAAGCCTTTCGGACCAGTTGAACCAATATACATACCAGGTCGTTTGCGAACAGCCTCAAGACCCTTTAAAACCTGAATACTACCCGCCGAATAATTAGCAGCCATTTTTATTTCCTTGTAAATTAAAGATTTATGATTTTGGATAAAAGACATGAAAAGACTTTTAGAGCATTTAATTATAGTTGATTTTGGAAAAAGAAACAAGAACGAGGGGAAAGAGATGGAAAATCAAAAATCTTTTTATATTGGAAAATCCTTGAATCTCTTATCTGGATTTGAAATCATTGAATCTATGCGATTTTTTACTTTTTCCCATGAAAAATTTCCTGATAAAAGTTCTATAGGTTCACCTTCAAAATCAATATCACCATAATAACCAAGAGATTTCAAAACAGATAAAATATTGCTGTCACAAAATTTTTCTTCATAAAATAGAAGCATTTCGTTAAGAGAAAACTTAAAGGACAAATATGCAACATCCACAAAATCCTTCAAACGGCTTCCATTGTCTGTGATTGCCGAAAGCTTCATTGCAGAAACATCTTCAAGACTAAAAAGCCTTATATCTTCATTTTTTTCAATAGGTTTTACCAAAGGATATGGATATTTTATAAAATCAACAAAGACTCCTTTTATGTCACCTTTTAGAGTTTTGCCAGAACGAAATCGCTCTATAAATCCATATCTTTTTACCAAGTAGTCATTTATTTCCGCCACATCAAAATCATCTTGCGTAAACAAATCAAGGTCTATACTTTTTCTATATCCCATTCGTAACGCAATAGAAGTTCCACCGACGAGAGAAAACTTAGAAAAAACAGAATCTGCCATGAGTTCTTTCAGAAGATTATAAGTCGATTCTTTGACCGTTGCCGTTTGTAACAAAGCATTTTCTCCTTGTCTAGATTAAACAGCCTTCTTCCCCACTCGGCTTCTTTTGGATTTAAAACGGGAATTCTCATAACTATTTCACCGACTTTTTCAAAACCACCATAAAGCTGAAGCATCGCGTAATAGTCTTCCTTACGACCGTACTCAAGAACTCTCTTTACGACAACAGTATCCATACGATTCCAATTCCAAGTCGATTTGTTCGTATCATATTCCCAAAGAATTGTTGGTGAAATTTGTTCTTTTTTGTGGGTTTCCCAGTCAGCAAAAAACATATTCTTATTTTATCACAAAAAAAAATATGTCACTAGTGAAAAGTTATTACACAAACTTTACACAGGTCGGCTGGCAAAATAAAAAAAATCTGCCCAATATAGTGTTAGGCAGATTTCTTCGGTTAGAACATTTTTAGAAATGATAAATTGCACCTGCACGAATTGACCATGAGAATACGCCAATTATTCCCATGCCAAATTCGCCTAAAGCACTAAATTTATCGGTAAAATCATATTTTGCTCCAAAAGCCGTGTTGATTTTAAAACCAACGACCGTACTGTCAGTTTCGTAAGTTTCTGTCTTAGTTCCACTTGGAATTTGCTGTCCATACATTGTTGTATAATCTACTGTCGTATATTCATACTTTACATTCACAATCTGAATCGGCACAGAAAAACCAACTCCTACATACGGAGAAAATTTTGGAAGTGAATCAAAATGATAGTTTAAAATTCCCATTACTCCTGGAGCAATTACAGTTGTGCTACTTTCCCAAAGACCATCACTGTCTCCACCAAATGTAAGACCTACAGAACCTTCAAGAGCAAGACTCATGTTCTTTTTTTCCAATGCAGAAATCGGAAGTTCTAATCCAAAAGTCGGAACAATTTCAAACCCTGAATAAGCAAGCGCATAGCTTATTTTATAAGAGTCAAAATCCCATTCCGTATCAACTCCGCCTCGTGAATATCCAAGCGTAAGCTTTGCATACTTTCCAAGTCCTTCTGCGGCAAAAGTTGCACCAATTGAAACAGTTGCAAACACAATGGCAAGGGCAATTTTTTTAAAGATTTTCATTTTTCATCTCCTTTTGAAAATCAAATTTTTAAATTGAATTTTGTCTAATAAATTAACTCCACTCAATTCGTTAGATTTAAAAATATCAAAAGATATTTATTTTATCATTCTAAAATCTATTGATATTTTAATCAAGTTTAAAATTATCTTTTGTCATATTTTCAAATTATGAATTTTTGGAAAAAGGTTGATTCTGAACTTATTTATTTAGGAAAGACTCGGAAGGAGCTGGCAAATGCAATCGGGTTTGACGCCGCAAACATCAGTTTCGGAATCAAGCGGAACAGCATTCCCGCCGCCGACACCGCTCTCAAAGTTTCCCGCTTTTTAGGCGTTTCCCTCGATTATCTTTTGGACATGTGCGAAGATGAAAATCAAAATTCAAAAAATCCGCTGAATTCTAAGATTTCAGAAATCGAAAACAAATTGAGGCGATTTTCTGATTCAGACTTGAATGCAGTTCTTACGATGGTCAAAGCCCTGAACGAAAAATATTCTTAATCAACCGCACTGCAAATTTCCTCAATTCTTAGTGGCCAAAGACACGCCCAATAAAGCATTTATATTTCTAAAAACAAGGGCAAATCTGGACGGTAGCAGGGAAGATTTATGATTCTGACTTTAAAAAGATTTGCTTTGTATTTCGCCAGAATTTTTTCGTAATTTTCGCCTTTAAGGTTTTTTCGAGCCAACTCGTTTACCTCGTGATATGTAAAGCCAAGATTGTCTTCGTCAGTTTTGCCGCACATTCCGTCGCTTGGGGCTTTGTGAGTAAGGCTTTCTGGAAGGCCTAAGTAATCTCCGATTGCAACGACTTCTTCCGTGGTGAGTTTGTTGATTGGGGCAAAATCTCCGGCCGCATCACCGTAGAAGGTGGAGTAGCCGACTAAATCTTCGCTGAGGTTACAGGTGTTTACCACCCGGCAGTTGCCAATCTGTGCGGCAACTCCGTAAAGAGTCGCCATTCTGAGTCTGGCAGGAGTATTTGTTTTAAAAACAGGAGAAAAACTATCGTTAGTTTGTGAATTTTTATTGTCAATAATATTTGATTCTAAAAAAGCATTTTGAATCCCTTCGTATGCTTTTGCGATATTTATTGTGTAATTTTTTATTCCTAAATGGTTAACGAGCGTTCGTGAGTCTGAAATGTCCTTTTGTTCTCCGTTTGGCATCATAATGCCGATAACTCGCTCTTTTCCGAGAGCTTTTACCAAAAGTGCAGAAATTGTAGAAGAATCTTTACCGCCAGAAACACCAACAATAACTTTCGTTCGTTCGTTTCCATTGTCGCTAATCCATTTTTGAATCCAGGAGATAAGTTCATCTGTTATTTTTTTTACATCAAAATTATATTCACTCATAGGAATAATATGTTAAAAAAAAATTATTGGGTCAAGTGAGATAATGCCAAAAATCAACTTTAGTTCACTAAATCAATTCATTGCAAATTGATAAAATTCAACATTTGTGCTAGTATCGGATTATGCTAAAAGGTAGAAATTTAATAAAACCAAATGACCTTACTGTTTCAGAAATTGACGAAATCTGTTCGTTGGCTGAGCAAATTATTGTTGATCCTTCTTCATTTCAAGATGTGTGTCGTGGGAAAATTCTTGCGACACTTTTTTTTGAGCCAAGCACACGAACAAGGCTTTCTTTTGAGGCTGCAATGCTTCATCTTGGAGGGGCTGTGGAAGGTTTTTCAGATGCTGCGAATTCTTCAACATCCAAGGGCGAATCACTTTCTGACACAATCCGCACGGTCTCTTCTTATGTCGATGTAATTGCAATGCGAAATCCAAAAGAAGGTGCTGCCTTGGTAGCAAGCCAGTATTCTAACTGTCCGATTATCAATGCGGGAGACGGCGGACACTATCATCCGACACAAACATTAACTGATATGCTGACAATTCGCGCTCTTCAGGGCGGTTTTGAAGGGCACACAATCGGCTTCTGCGGGGACTTAAAATTTGGACGAACGGTTCATTCTCTTGCGGAGGCAATGAGCCGCTACAAAAACAATAAATTTATTTTTATCAGCCCAAATGAACTTCAAGTTCCTGAATATGTCACGCAGGAGCTTGATGAGGTGGGAATTGAATACACTACGGCGGAGCGACTTGAAAGCGTAATCGGTGATTTGGATATTCTCTATATGACCCGTGTTCAAAAGGAACGCTTCTTCAACGAGCAGGATTATATCCGCTTAAAGGACAGCTATATTCTTGACAATGCAAAAATGTCTCTTGCCCGCAAAAATATGATTGTTCTGCACCCTCTTCCTCGAGTAAATGAAATTGCCCCAGAGGTTGACAGTGACCCGCGGGCCGCTTACTTTAAGCAAGTCAAATACGGAATGTATGTTAGAATGGCTTTGATTGCAAAGCTTGTTGGCGTGCTTTAAAGTTAAGTTTTAAAAACTCTCGACTACAAATAAAATTAGGAGTATATTAAGAATATGAAAAAGACAATTTTATCATTAATCGTTGTTTCTGGACTCGTTTTCGGAACAACTTCAAGTTTTGCGAACGGAAAATCTGACACAGAGCAGACCGTTGAACAAACAGCAAAAAAAGCTAATGAAACAACAAAACAGACTGTTTCAGATGCAAAAACAAAAGCAGAAGAAACAAAAGAAACTGCAAAAGACACAAACGAAAAACTGACTGAAGCAGGAAAAGCCGTCGGTGAAACTGGAAAAGAAGTCGGTCAGGTAGCCAAGGAAGCCGGCAAAGAAATTGGAGATGCCGCAAAAGCCTTCGGAAAAGGTGTCAAAGAGGCATTCAAATCAGAATAGAGGTACAAAATGGATATTCGTTATTCAACAGGAAAAGAGCCATTCAAAAGAATGACTACAGAAGAAATGCGTGAGGAATTCCTCATCCAGAACATTTTCATCAAAAATGATGTAACTGCCGTTTACAGCCATATCGACCGAATCGTAACCTTGGGTTGTATGCCAGTTGACGAGGTTGTCGCCCTGGACAAGAACATTGACGCAATGAAGGATTTTGGCGTTGATTTCTTCCTGCAGAGACGAGAGCTAGGAATGATTAACATTGGCGGCGACGGAATTGTTGTCGCAGACGGAAAAGAATACAAAGTAAATCACTATGATGCGCTTTATCTTGGTGCCGGAACAAAAGAAGTAACTCTTGCTTCAAAGGATTCAAAAAATCCGGCAAAATTCTATATGAATTCAACCCCTGCTCACTGCACATATCCAAGCAGAATCATTACTTACGAGCAGGCAAACCACATTCACATGGGAAGTGCCGCAGAAAGCAACGACCGCACAATCAACCAGTACATTCATCCGTCAGTTCTCGACACTTGCCAGCTTTCAATGGGAATGACTCACCTCGAAACAGGCTCTGTCTGGAACACAATGCCGGCTCACACACATGAGCGCCGAATGGAAGTCTACTTCTACTTTGACTTCCCGGAGGATCAGGTTGTATTCCACTTTATGGGCGAACCTCAGCAGACCCGGCACCTCGTTATGCACAACAACGAAGCCGTAATCAACCCGAGCTGGTCAATTCACTCAGGAGCCGGCACATCAAACTACACCTTCATCTGGAGTATGGGCGGCGAAAACCGAACCTACACCGACCAAGACTGGATAAGAACACCAGATCTTAGATAAACCTATCATTTGCGAGCATGGAGCGAGCGAAAGGAAGAGAGAATTTTCTGCGAAAATTCTCGTACGAACTCAAAAATCCATGGAGGGATTTTTGAGTTCGAAGCACTCCAGATCTGCGATAGCAGGACGAGGCGGCCTGTCCGCCTCATCCGCATTAGCAGGCAGCCCCGTTTTATTTTACGACCATAACCTTTCTTGTTTCGTCAATTCCGCTTGCGCTTACACGGACGAAGTAAAGCCCGCGAGCGACCGGCTTTCCAGCGTTATTTTTTCCGTCCCAATAGAAGAAGTGAGTTCCAGCACTTACAGTGCCCTTTGAAAGGCGTTTTACGATGTTTCCGTCGAGAGTCATTATATAGACATTTAAATTTCCGCTTGATTTCATTTCAACTTCGATGGCAGTTTTTTCACCGACAGAAGCGTTGATGACATTGTTCAAAATGCTTACCCCGCCTCGCTGCTTTGTGATGTCGCTTAAACTGAACGACCACAAGTCAAGGAAAGAGAATTTCTGCGACTTAATGTTTGCTTCCGGCATCCAGAAAGAATACAGCGGAATTTTTGGTGTCGTTGTGTCGCCATCATGATTCAATTCTATTACTTCGCCGTTTGAATCCAAAATCTTAAAGAAGAACTGATATGCGTCTTTGTTTGCAAAATTGAATTTTTCGTTTGAAAGAGTCATATTTTTTAAGATTTCAGAATCTTCAATATCTTCAAAATTATCGCTAAGTTGAGTCGGGCTTGAATTGTAGCCGTTTGCCAGGGAATTCATATAAGTGTCAATCCAGATTCGCCAGTCATTTCCAGTCAGAAGATTGAATTTGTCGCTAATCCATTCACTGGAAATGTTTGATTTTTTGTCGATTACGAGGGAAAGAGACTCATTGTTAATCGGAGCAAAATATTCATCATTGTCATCTTTTCCGCCGACAAATTGCAGCTGGAAGACAATATCGTGGCCAGTTCTGAGCTTCGCATAGTTTCCGCCATCTGCGCTAAAATCGTGAACAGCGAAATCGCTTGAAAGTGCGTTAAGTCCGTCTCCGTAAACACCCTGCTCGTTCCAGTTTTCATCCTCGTCACTTTCTGAATAAGCATAAAGGACATTTACGGCATTTACCGCAAAATCTGAAATAGCGTGGCAAGTATGGAAGGGAATTGAATTTCCTGTTGAGTCCTGGAAATATGAGGCAATCGTTTCGCCGGAGAAGGTTTCTACAGTGTCGCCGGTATCGTTAATTCTGAGCCAGATTTTTTCTACATCGTCCAAGGTGATTTTTCGGTTCAAGGTGAACAAAAGTGCCGTGTAATCAGCTGAATAAGCTGCCAGCTCAACCTTTGTGACAGAAATTTCGTCGTCTCCAGAGACTTCTGTTGCGGAGTCAATATTGTCTCCATTTGAATAAACAAATTCCAGACTTCCCCTGATTTTTTCTAAAACTTCATCAAGATTTGAAAGCTCAGATAAGTATGTTCCCTGGTAAGCGAGTGGCTTCGTGAAAACTGCGTAAATTTTATCTTCGCCTATCGGAGAAAGAACGATAGAGAATGAAGGAGGCGTAATGTCAACTGAGCGAATCGTTTTTGTCGATTTTCCGCTGTCGGTTTGAATAAGCCTGTTTCCTGCCAAATCCGTGATAAAAGATTTGTCTGGTGAATATGTGAGAACAAATGAAGTTCTGATTGGAAGCGTATTGTCCGAGTCATTTAGGGTAAAGGCAAGGTAAAGGCCGTCATTTTCTGTCGAGGTTACGGTTAAGTTTTCGTTTCTGAAAAGAGGGCTTTTTACATTTTGAGAAACCTCGGCCGCTGCAAATTCACGCTCGCTCGAAGATGAACCGTCAACAGAATATTTGTAGACGAATGCAGAATAAGAGCCAGAAAGGCTTGAACGGCGAATTCCACCTTGTGTCATGCGAGAATCATCGGTAAATGAGCGGCTTCCTCCAGAACTTTCCGGGGCAGAATGATTTGAAAGGCTTGCCGAGCCTTCTGTCCAGCCGATTTGAGAAACCCATTTGTATGTGTCAGTGTTAGAATAATTCTGCTTGTTGTCAAAAATATGTAGCTCAACTCGTTCAAGATAAGCGCTCGTATTTGAGTCTACGGTGCCGACTATTTCGTAAGTACGCTCTTCGTTGTCTTCGTCTGTCCAGCGATAGTTTGTTGAGTCGATGTATGGGGCAAAAACTGGCGGAAGCGTGTCCCATTCTCCGTAAAGACTTGTGGAAGAGACTACTGAACTGCTTGGTGACGCTTCGTTTACGCTTATCGTTCGTGAAGAATTTGTCTCGTCAAAAATGTTTTTGAGTGCGTTTCCGTCGCTGTCCCTTGCGCAGTCCGTGATGAAGGAGTTTTCAAGCGGTGTGACAAGGGCGCTTGGTGTCGTGCTTGAGTCAATGTAGCCAATCCAGTTGTTGTAGGTAGAGCCAGAGTAAGAAACAGGATTGTCTTCGTCAACATAGCCTGCTATTGCGAGCCTGACTCTGCAGGGCTGAACGCTCTCGCTTTCTGATGTGCTTCTGGCAAATTTTCTGTAAAGTGAGTGCGGAAGTGCCGTGTCGATTGTGTGAGAATCTCCGTTTCGGATACCGGCCGTTACTTGTCCCTTTTCGATTGAAGCAAAGCCTAAAATTGTGATTCCGCCCGTTTCGTTGTTTAAAATTGCTCCTCCGTGAGAAGAAGCTGAGTCAAAATTGTCATCTGAGCGAATATTCTGATTATTTTCTGTTGCGCCGCCTGCTAAATCTCCGATGTCAACAGGTTCTGAATATCTGAATTCAATAAAATTGTGCGAGTCATAAGGCTTTTGAGAGTCCGCACTTCCGGAATTTTCAGAGAAAAGCTCCTGACCAACAAAAACATCGATTAGAACAGGTCGAGCTTTGTCAATCGTCTCAAAAATTCCAGAAGCTGAATAGGCGCCATCCGTGTCTTCATCCTTCCAGAGGCCAGAGCCGTAGTTTTTGCTCATTGTTTTTCCGTCTGCGCTAAAGAACAGCCCTTCAAAAAGTGACAAATCCGTCGTTATTGTGCGGTGAATTCCGCTTCTGTCAGAGCTGTCTGAATTTCCGCTTGAAGAGGCAGTTGCGTCAGTGTTCCATTGGTTGTCAGCTTTTGCTGCCTTAAGATAAAGAGCCGTTCCCGCAGGAATGTCAGTTGAGGCTAAATCTGATTCTGAAAGAGGAACTGTACAGAAGGTTCCGTCAGATTCTGTGTAGAAAAGGCCGTCAAATGCGAGCAAAGAGCCCGTTCCCTTTGAATTGTAGAAAATGCCGCCACTTGCAAGACTTGAAACGAGAGCGACAGAAGTAGAAACCTCGCCATTGGAATTTTCCAAGTCCATATCAAATTTTATGCAGATTACTGAGTCAGAAACTGAATAAGCCTCGCTTATTTTTGGAATATTGAAGGTAAAGCCGGAATTTCCCGCGCCGTCAGTCACATTCTGAACCTTTGCCGCCGTGACAAAGGCTTTTCCAGAGTTTGCACTTGCCGAACAAGAAGAAATTTCTGAGTTGAAAACGACTGCGTAAGGAGTTCCCCACTGATTTTCAGTAACATCTGATGATTCATTGAAAATCGGGTTTGAGGATGATAAATCTGGAAGAAGAAGAGAGATATTAGATAAATCAAGTCCGTTCACATAAAAATTTCCAGAAAGCTCAATTGAAGAGCCTGGTGCTGCCGAAATGATTTCAGATTTTTTGAAAGTGCCGTCAGTTCCAAGAGGAAGATAGGCAAGAGAAGAAAGTGAGAAATATGCAAATCTTGTGTCGCTTCCCGGATAACGCAGGTCGTCTGCGCTGTAATTTGAGCCAAAAGCGGCAAAATCCGAAGCCTTTACCCTTGCGCTGGAAGCAAGTGAAAGCTCGCCTTCAAAGAGATAGAGATTTTTCGCGCTCATAACTGAGGAAAGATTTAAGACAGAAGAGCCTGTTTCAAAATAAACATCGGTTGAAGAAAAATCAAATCCGCCACTTGCGCTGAGATTTCCGCTTACTCCCTCGCTGAAGAGGATTTTTTCGCTTCCGTTTGCTGTAAGGCTTTCAGAAAGCACATAGTCACCCGCAAGAAAATTTACTGTAGAGCCGTAAATTTCGCAGTTTGCACCAGAGTCGCCTGTCATCGAAGTGAATGTGAGCTGTGAGCGAGTTGAATCTGAAGCTTCTGCCTTAAAAATTGCGGAAGATTTTAAATTGACATTTCCGGTATAGCTTTGAGTTGAAGTCGTTGAAACTGTTATCGTCGTGCCCGTTGCAAGAGAATTAATTGTCGTGATTCCGCTAATGTCTATTGAAGAAATTGAGACATCGCTTCTGAAAATCGGGTCTGTCTTTGCCACAAAATTGTAGTTTCCGTTTACAGAGCCTGTGAAGGTAAGATTTTTGTCAGCTGCAAGAAAATTCACATCGCTAGAAAGAATCGTATCGGAAGTGACAAAGAAATCTGCATCGCTCGTAAAATTCCCGCCAAGAGTAAGTTTTCCGCTCGTGTTGAAGGTTGCTCCGTTTGTAAAATCCGCTCCCTTATTAAACACGATGCCAAAATCTGTTCCAGAAGCATTGGTAATTGAGGAAATTACTGCCTTTTCGTTAAAAATGACGGCTCCGGCGCCTTCTGTCGTGTCAGAAAGAGTGAGTGAAGAAATTGAGAGAGGGCTTTCAAACTTTTTGACCGTCGTATTCTGGGTGATTATAAGATTTCCGAGATTTGCGCTTTCATTATCTCCTGAGAAAGAGCCGTTTTCGCTTGTAAAGGTCTTGCTTTCGCCGCTTACGGAAATTGTGATTTCTCCGAGTCGCAAATCTTGTGAATTGTCCGAATATTCGCCGTTCAGCGTGAAATTTCTTCGGATTGTGATTCCGCTTCCGTTCGTGACAGTTTTTCCGCTTTCAACAGTTAAGTCGTAGAAAACGCCTGAAAGCTCTGCATCATCTCCAATCGTAACATTCTTTTTGTTAAAGACTGTTTCACCGGCGTTAGTTCCGGAAATAGAGCCGTTAAGCGTGAGAGTTCCGCCTTCACTGTCAAAATCCCATGCGATTGAGCCTTCATTTTGAATTGAAGTTACAGACTGGTCAGATGTATTTATGCCTTTCTGGGTAAAGGTTGAGCCGTCATTTACGATTAAATTTCCAAAAACTGCCTTTTTTGTGCCAAAAAGAGCATCGCCTAAAGACGAGCTGTTTTCTCCGACTGTAAAATTCGCTTCTGAATTCTGTTCAAAATCTGCAGAAGAAAAATCAATGTTTCCCGAAACCCTTATGTGGCAGGAAACAATGTCTTCAAAAATAATTTCATCGTAAGCGCCTGTTGTGGCAGTCGCTGAAAGAATTAAAATGTTAGAGCTTGTTGATAAATCATCTGAAGAGTCGGAAATTTCATTTTTAAAGTCGATTATAGATTTATTCAAATTGAGGGTGGCATTTGTTGAAAGCGTAACCGGGGCTGAAATTTCGACAGTTTCACCAGCAGATGTTCCGACTGTAAGATAAGGTCCTGTGCTTCCAATTGAGAAAGCATTTGCTTCAAAAGATTTCAGAATTCCGTCGCCTTCAACGCTTACATTATTGAATTTAAGATTTGTAATCGGCTTAAGAATTCCAGAGCCATCGCCGCCGCCAAAGAATGACCAGGTTCCCCCGTCCGTAAATTCTTTTCCGAAGGTGACAGTTTCTTTTCCGTAAAGATAGACCGTGCCTGAATTTGAAAATTCCTCGCTTACGGTAAGAGATTTGCCGTCAAGATAGAGTTTTCCGAATTCAGAATCTGAATCTGAGCGAATTTCAAGGGCTTTTACTTCAACAGCAGATGACAAATGTGGCAGGTAAGTGCTTACATAAGGAATTATAACAGTGCTATATTCGTTCGGAAGCATTTTTGCTTCATCAGAATAAATGGCAGGGCTTCCAGAGCTTTTGGCGTCCTCGTCAAAGTAAAGCCAGTTTGCTTTTGTGTCCCAGTCTGTGCTAGTTGTACCCGCCCATTTAAAAGTCATTTCGATTAGCCAGCCATAAGGTATTTCGTAAGCTCCGTCTGATTCAATTTTTGGTGTAGAAAGGGAAGCGGCATAGTAAAGGTCTGGGAGCGTTTTTCCGTCCCAGCCGGCTTCTTCTTCGCCAATCGTGACCTTGGAAATAGAAAGATATTTTCCGCTGTGCTGAGCTGCAAGAAGATTTATTCGGCTTGGACTTGTCGAAGTTGTTGGAGGGGAAGCTGTTTCTATCGAAAGAAGAGAAGCAACTGATGAGCCTTGAAGGGTCAAAGCCCCTGAAACGGTGAAATTTCCGTCAAAAACAAGGGTTTTTCCGCCTAAACCCGTGGCAAGCAGATTGTAGAAGCTCGTGTTTCCAGTTAAAGCTGCTGAAGTGCCAGTTAAATCTGCAAACTGAACGGTTGAGTCGTTTGCGTTAAAGCCACCGCCAGAAGCCGTTGAATTGTCTGTCCAAGAGCTTTTTATGATGATTTTGATTTCCTCGCCGCTATTTGCGGTGAGTTTTGCTCCGTCGCTAACAGTCAGGCTTTCAAATGAGTAACTTTCGCTTGCCGTCTTTTTGAAAATTGTCTCGCCAGATGAAAAAGTGACTGACTCACATTCAAAGCCTCGCAAAACATTCATGGAAACTGAAGAGGCAGGGGAAAAATCTACAGGAGCAGAAATCGCTTCTCCATCGGTAAGCGCAAAATTTACGCTAAAATTATCTTCCGTTGGGGCAAAAGAAAGCATTGAGTCGGAATCAGAAGAAATTGATTTCGTGAAAGTGAGCGTTTTACCGGCACTTCCGGAAATTTTTGCTTCTGTATGAAGAAGGACTGGAGAAGAGACAGAAAAATCCTCGGTAAAATTAAGCTTTATGCTTGTTGCGGAAGTCGCGCTTCCAATGTCAAATTCTTTAACGGAAATTTCGCTTCCAGAAAAATCAAATCCGCCGCTTTCGGTTGAGTTTGAGTCATCGACTGTAAAGACATAATCGCTTCCAGAAATAGGGCTTGCAAAAATAACTTCGTTTCCATTTGCGTCAAAAATCGCATTAGAGTTTAGAATTATTCCGCCTGCTCCAGAAATGTTTGTTTCCGTTTCGCCTGTCTGCAAAACAGAAGTCAAAGTGACGGCTGACGAGCCTTCGACTCCGATTGAAAAGCTTTTCGCTGAAACTGAAGAAATATTTGCGTTTCCTGTCACAAGCAGATTTTTAAAGTTGTAAGAATTTGTTCCGTCAGAATACGAAAGATTTTCGACAGGTTTAACAGTTCCGCTGCCGCCCCCTCCAGAAAATGACCATGTTCCGTTGTCAGTAAAGGCTGTGCCAAAAGTGACGGTTTCCGTTCCTGAAAGATAGATTGTGCCAAAATTTGAATAGTTTGAACTGACCGTAAAATCATTGCCGTTTAGAGTGAGAGTTGCACCTTCAGCCAAATCAAGGCCCAAAATGTTTGCCGCCGCCGTTAGCTTTGGAAAATTCGTGACTGCTTGTGTTGAGCTTCCGTCCGAGCCGGAGGCAGGGCAAGTGGGCGCGATATGGGCGATTGTAGAAGAAGTTGGGCTGCTTGAAGCCTGTGTGTACTGGTAAGAATATGTAGCCCACCTTCCGAAGCCGCTTTTTACAAGTCCGTAAGTGAGCCAGTTTGATTTTAGGCTAAAGACCGTGCTTGTAGAGCCTGACCAATAAAGCTCGTTTACGAATTTCCAGCCGTAAATTTGACTTACGCCTGATTCTGCAATTTTCGAGTTATATGCAGAAATTGAGTTTGTCGGTTGCGTTCCGTTCCAGGGAGAAGGAGCCGTTCCTACAGTGACATTTTTTGAAACCGAAAGATATTCGGCGTTCTGCGGGCTTGTTATATTTATTATTCCGCTTGAGCCTGTAATGTTTAAAAGCGAGTTAGAATCTGTTCCAGAAAGATGGATTGTGCCGTTTTCCGTTGAGTTAAGGCTTCCGCTAAAAGAAATCGTGTCTCCGCCGAGTCCCGTTGCAGAAAAATCAGCGAAGTAAAATGTTCCGCTTCCGGAATTTGAGAAGGTGTGGGTGAGTGCCGTGCTTCCTGCGTTTTCGTTTTCAACTCCAAGATATGTGACGGTGAGTGTCCCGCTCCCTGAATGAGTGACCGTGCCGCCAGAGACATAAAGCTCTGAAATAGTGCTTGCAGTGCTTCCAGTGACGGTGAGAGTTCCAGCGTTTAAAAGAATGCCCTTTATCGTGCTGTTACTTGACTCAGAAGTGACAGTTACAGTTTCGGCAGTAATTGAGCCTGAAGATGTTTCGATAATGCCAGAAGAAGTGATTGATGTTGCAGAAATTGAGCCGGAATTCGTAAGAATTGAGCCAGTGTCAGAGTTTTCGATTTCAGTTATATTGATTTTCGTGATTCCAGTTACTGTTCCTGAGTTTGAAAGCTTTGGATTTGATATTCCGCTTGCAGTAACAACCGAAAGATTTGTAAAAGTACATATTCCATTATTTTCTAATACAGTTCCGCTGTGCATGTAAACAGAATCAGAAATCGTGACAGAGACATTTTCGCCAATTTTAAAAGTTCCTGTTTTATCGCCAGAAATTGATGTTCCGTCGCCCCTGAAAATTTCCAGAGCATTTCCGCTTCCTGTTATAGAAAGGCTGCGGCTTGTTGAAGAATCGGACTCTATGTAAACAGTAAAACTTTCTGTCAAAAGGTTTTCTTCATCTTTTACGAGAAATGTATTTACACTTGTGTTAGAATTTAACACAAAATATGATTCCCCTGTGAATTCAAGATTAAAGAACTCGGTTTCAGTTTCCGGAGTCATAAAAATATATGATTTTGACGAATCATTTTCTTGATTGTAGAAATAAATCGTTCCTGAATTGTGAGTAAAGCTCGTGCATTTTGAAAAATCAGCGTTGGAATTTATAAAATATGTAGTCGCACTTGAAGCCGAAAATGTGCCACTTCCAGAATATCCGCCTGAAAAAGTGGCAGTTGAAGAGCCTAGAGTTATCGCCCCTTCATTCGTTACGCTTCCAGAATAGCTTTGAGTTGATGAAGAAAGAGAAATTGAGCCTGTAGATGTAATTGAAGTTTCACCTGCAACCGTTAGCTTGCTGATTTTCCCGCTTGCGTTGTCAGAAATACTTCCGCTTAGTAATAAATCGCCTCCGACATAAAGGGCTGCACCATCGTAGCCCCAAATGTTAGCGCCGCTTGAAACCGTAAGGTCTCCGTTAACTTTTAAAGAAGAGCCATTGTTAAGACCGATAATCCTAAGCTCAGTGTTATTATCAACAGTAACTGAGCCAAATTCACAGGCGTTTACAATTGGTAATCCGCTTCCAGTGAATGTTATGTTCGCGCTTGTGGCATAGTCTCCGTATGAAGAAATTGTAGCTCCAGCCGTGTTCGTGCAAAGTATCGTAAGGTTATAATTTTCGCCAGCAAAACAAATTCCTGTCGTTGAAATAGCGCTAGTTCCCTGAAATACCGCAGTATCATTGTCGTCATGACCAGGATAATAACCGTCGTAAGCTCCGTCATCATATTTTGCGACAGAAATATAAAGCTCACGAGTTGAGTCTTTATAAGCCCAGTTCGCGCTTTCTGACCAGGTAGAACCGTCTCCGTCGCCAGTCCAGTAGTATGTGTGAAAATCAGTGACTTCGATTTGGGGATAGGTAAATTCACCAAGTACAAAGCGGCCGTCAGGGGTGTAGATTTTTATTGTGATATAATCGCCAGAAGAATATGTAAGTCCTGCATCTACTACAAAAGTCTCACTTGTTTTTGATGATCCGACTCCAAAAGTATCTGCATCAGCGGGTAAATTAACAAACTCTTGTGTAATATGGTCATAATATTTAAAGGAAGTATCAGTACCTGAAAAATCTGTAACTTCAATTTTATAGTGAACATCATAAGAATCTTCTGAAGACCGGGTCAAAGTGACACTAAAATCTGTATCGCTAAAAGAATAATCTGCAATATAATAATAAAAATCTTCTGGTTGCCCGTACGGTAAAACTGTTATGTCATCAGTGTTAAAAGCTGCTTCTGAATAACCATATTCTTGATTTCCCATGCGTTCTCCAGAAGCTGGAATATAAAGAGTTCCAGAACCATCGAATATAACAGAGATTTCTCCTCCTCCATCAAATCCTGTGAAATCTTCGGTAATTTCCAAAGTTCCATAAATCGTAAAAAAATATCTCGCACTATCGTCAGAGAGCACAATTTTCCCGCTTGTTTGAAAACTTTTGCAGGAGAGTTTTCCATTTCCATCAATGTAAACTGTAGGAGGATAGTTAAAATTATCTGACCCATGGAATTTTTTAAAAAGTACATCACAGCTAAGAACGGCATTGGAATCAATATTAAAGCTTAGGTCAGAACTGCTACTTTCACTGTGCACATAAATCGTTCCGACAGATATGTCGCTTGAAACTGTAACCGTAACTTCTTCATTTCCCGTAAAATAAACCGTATCGCCTGAAGAATCTGGGTATCGCTGGGCAGCAACATAGTCCTGACTTCCGTTAGAAAGATTTGCCAGCTGAAGCCAGTTTGAAGAATCGCTCCAATTTCCGTTATCATAGTCGTCGTTCCACTTAAAAGTCGCTTCGTAAGATTCGACAGTGTTTACCGTTCCGCTATTTTCGTTCGTAACAGTCCCTGAAAGAGTCCTCGTATTCGTAATTGTGCCATTGTTTGTAATGTTGTTTGTGATTTCGCCTGAATTTGTGATAGAGCCATAGTTGTTAATAATATTTACATTTTGATTTCCGGCCGTTATAGTGCCAGAATTTATAATTGTCGCAGAATTTGTGTTGTAAATGTCCGAACCACTTTGAAGATTAATAGTTCCAGAGCTTTCATTTATGATTTTGCCATTGTTTGTAGATGAGGACTCAAACATCAGTAAACTATAATTAATAAGAACTCCATTGTTTATGAAACTATTAAGAGATACAGAGGTAACAGAGCTGCTGATTATTATCGTATCGGAAGATGTTATGGTAATGGTATTACTAAAACTATATGCCGTTGAAGTCTCACAATCCGTTCCGCTTTCCACCGCAGTGACAATCTCTTCGTAATCCGTCAAAGCTCCAGTGTATGAATAAAGCCCGCTAGTCGTGTAAACATAAGTGCTTCCCCACGCTGCGCCCGCACAAAAAAGTAAAGCAGTGACGAGCAAAGAGCGCAAAAAGTGAGAAAATTTGTAATTTGAGAAGCGGAAAAACTCCATTATTTCTATTATAACACACGGGGAGAAAAATAAAAGATGATAAGAGGGGAGTGGAATTTGTATGCGTTAGCGCTGGGAGTCCCGCCGTCAGGCGTTCTGGAGAGACCGAAGGGAGCGGAAGAATGAAGCGACAGCGGAAGTAAAACGAGCACGACAACGAAAGTGCTCGCGGACATAGCGACCCGCACGGAGTGCGGGTAACGCCCTATTTTGTAAGCCCTGTAATTTCTGACTGCTTTTCGTTGATTGGTTCGTCAAATTTAATTTTGAAACGCCTTTCAAGAGAGGATTTTAAAGAAACCCTTCGTTTTGCGAGTCTAGTTGTAAGAGCGTTGTATGCGCCTGGCAAAATTTCATGTGTTCCAGAATCTAATTCAGCAGAAGTGCTTGTGTTGTGTAAATAAACTGTTCCTAATTCAAGAATTTGTTTAAGAGAGGAAGATTTTTCGCCAGCTAAATCGACATACGAGAATTGTACTTCAGAATCAATGCCGTCTGCTTTTGCCAGCAAGAAAACAATATTGTCGCCGGTGTTCTCATTTTGGGCGACAAAAATTTCTTCGATACTGTGCTGAGGAACCAAAAAACCCGGAAGGTTTCCTTCTTCATGATTTTTGTCCCAATAAACGATTTGTGTTAGCTCCCAGTTGTCCGCGACAAGCTTTGCCTTTGCGGCAGTGTTTACTTTTTTGGAATCGATTTTGATTGAGCGTGGCTCTTTTGGTGTAGAGGCACATCCGACGAATAAAGCAATAGCTGAAATACAGATTGCTTGTAAAAAGAACGATTTTTTCATTTTTAACTCCTAATATTTAATAGTAACTGTGCTTTTTGCTTATTACAAATAAGATGTTTCTTATTTCTTTTCATTGCCTTGCTTCGGTGGAAATGGCAGTTTTCAGTTTTTAACTTTCGGTTTTCTATGCCGATAATTAAAAATATGATGAATACACACGATTTTCTTCCCGTGATTAAGGCCGTCCTCTCTGATAAGCGCGTGATTATTACGGCTGTTATTGTTTTCCTGTTTATGGATTTGTGCGCCTTTGTCGTAAAATACCGGAAAAAACCAAAAGTAAAGAAGGTTAAGAAAGCAATCGCTGCCCCCGCGCCAGCGCCCGCTGAAAATTCCGCCGAAGAGAGTGGAGACGATGAAGCTGACGGCGGGGAATAAGCGATAAAAGCGAGGATTTTTGCCTTTTTTTTATGATGTCGATTTTCCCCTTCCAGAGGCCGCCGCAAACTCTGATTTTTTGCTCGGAAAAGAGCTGGCTTAAGATTTCAGCGGTGTCCTTTGCCTCCCAGACATTCATTCCGAAGATTTTTAGCTTCTGAGAATTGAATTTTTCGGTCAGTTCGCCGCTTAACTCCAAGCGATTGTAAAGCCTGCGGTTTTTTCTGATAAAATCGTAGGCCAGTTCTGCATCCCAGGCATTGTAGTTGATTTTACTTCCGTTTTTTTGTGCGTCACAGATGTCACAGCCTGAGCAGACTGTTTCTTCTCCGCCAAGATAATCAAGCAGCATCTGTCTTCTGCAGGTTTTTGAAAGGGCAAAGTTTCCCAATGCCTTTTCGCGGCTTCCTTCCTTTGCCTGCCGCCAGTGAATAAAATCCGCATGGTTCCAGATTAAAAGGGAGTTTACATTTGCTCCGTTTCTGCCTGCCCGGCCTGCTTCCTGAATAAAATTTTCGAGGTGCTCAGGTGCGTCCAGGTGAATTACGCTCGCAATGTCAGCTTTGTCGACGCCCATTCCATAGGCACAGGTAGCCGTCAAAATTCCGTCTGTTGACTTAAAAAACCATTCTTCGACGGCATTTTTTTCTTCTTTCGTCATTCCCGCGTGATAAAATCTGGTTTTTTCCCTTCCAAAGTAGGATGCCAAGATGTGAGCCATTTCTTCCGTCCGGTGCCGGGTTCCGCAAAAAATAATCATAGGTTTTTTCATAGTAAGGGCAGCTTCAAGCACGGCTTTTTTTTTCGCATACGCATAACGCACTTCGTAGTGAATGTTCGCCCTGTCGCTCGCTCCCCGCACAAGATGATAGTTTCCGTCAAAAAGAATTTCGGCTATTCGGTCAAGGACAGTTTTACTTGCCGTTGCAGTGAAAGCCGTAATCAGCTTTACGCCAAGCTTTTTTATGATTTTTCCCAGCTCAAGATAAGAGGGGCGAAAAGAATCCCCCCATTCTGAGACACAGTGAGCTTCGTCAATCGAAATATGCGAAATCTTGATTTTGGAAAGACGGTCAAGCAGGTTCTCGCCTTTTAGAACCTCGGGATTTGCGATGATAACACGAGCAGGGTTTTCCTTGTCTTCAAGAGCCTTGAAATTTTCTTCGCGTTCTTCTTTCGTTTGCCCGCCCTTAAAAACGACGCAAGGGATTCCCGCGCTTTCCATTCGGCGTTTTTGGTCGCTCATAAGCGCAAGCAGCGGATAAATTATGAGAGTCGCTCCCTGTAAAAGCAACGAAGGCACTAGAAAGCACAATGATTTTCCTGCTCCGGTCGGCAAAAGCACGATTTGCCGTCCACGATAAAGCTCGTCATCGTCAGTATTTTCTGAAAATTTACTGTCTTGAATGAGTGCTTTTTCGCCGTCAAGAATATTTGCGATTACGATTCTTTGCCACGGAAAAAGATAGTCCACATGAAAGCCATTTTGTGCCGCTTTTACTGCCAAATCTGCGTCAAAAAGCTCGCCGTCAGCGAGTTCTTCAACGCCAAATCCGTCAAAAGAGATTTTTTCTGATTCTGCCATATTAAGCTCTTATTGCATTGCAAGTTCTTGCACTTCTTTAATGGAAAGACCAGAAACCTGGGCTATTTGTTCTGTGGTGCCAATGTGCATTGCAAGCATATTTTTGGCTATTTCTATGGCTTTGTTTCGGGAGCCTTGTTCAAGCCCGACTTTCGTTGCGCTGGCCATTCTGGCGCCATATTCAATTTCGGCCTCTTCGAGTGCTATTTGCCTGTACCATTCCCTGTCATCACGGCTCATTTTCTTTAAAAGTGTTTCTGCCATATCGCAGTCCTCCTTAAAATTCGGGAATGAATGTAAAATCTTATGAGCCTCAGAACTGTCCCCCATCGCGATAAGTATAGTCCAAAATTCTATTTCCGACAACTTTTTGGGCAAGGCCTTGATAATCTCCTTTATTTTGGGTAATTCTATAAAATGGACCTGAAGGCAATCCGTGAGAATGTGTTGAGTCTGGGAATCTTTTAAAAGGTAATCGTGATGCAGGTTTTTATCATCGACAAGCTTAAAATCCGTAAACATAATTTGATAGGTATTTGGGATTTTTTCGTAAGTATCTCCTGACCTCAAAATTCCCGACAACATTTTCGCCGCATAGTAAACCGCGCGTTTTTCCTGGTTGTCATTATTTTTTGATTGCTGAATCTCGACATCCACTTCAGAACCATCGTCAAGCTCGCAGAGGATGTCGAGTCGAGGCACTTTCGCTGTAAAATAGTCCGGCAGGATTTCGGGGTTTAAGACCTTTGCCTTCACGACGGTCTTTCCGATTACAGCGCTTATCATTCGGCAGCGGCAGTAATGCGATTCTTCCGAATCCTTTGAAAAAAACGACTTAAAAACGATGTCATTTTTTAGACTTAAGATTCGCCCTTCTTCAACAGCTTGCCGCGACAAGGCCTTTAGTCGTTCGTCAGAGTAAAAAGATTCTTCTGTTATAATTTCCATATTTTTTTCCTTTCTGCAGTAAGTAATGAAAAGAAAGTGAAAAATCGGCAATTTGCAGCGATAATTTTTTGTTATATTTAAAATAATTAGGGAAGCGCTGATTAACACTTGACGAGGAAATCTAAATAAAATCACATTCTAAATTTGAAAAATCTTATATTTTAAAGGTATTTTTTATAAAATTGGGATAGAATTATATCGATAATTCTAAGAAAGGGTTTATTGTCGAAAAAAAATCAGTGAGGTGATTTTATGAGTATGAAAGGTCAAAAGTCGAGTTTTGTAAAAAGTATGTCATTGCCGTACTCAAGTGCCTTCGGTGGTGCGCCTGTATTCAAACGAAAGGGCAGTTCCATGCTATTGAAACGGGGGGGGGTATGCACTCTGTTTATGCTCCTTTCTCTTTCGATTCTTTCCTGCGGTGAAGATTCTGGCCTTGGTGCTAGCGTTGATGTTGAGAAACCTAGTGTAACGATTTCTAATCCTCCGGATTCTGCGGCAATCAAGGGAACTTTCGTTTTTGCTGGAACTTGTTCTGATGATAAGGGCGTTGAGACTGTCACCGTCACTGTTGAAAGCATTGACGATTCTGATTTTTCACCAATAAAACTTTCTGCGGATGTCGTAGATTCACTCACTTGGACTGTATCTGTAAATAAACTCACTGATTCAGGCTATGAGCTTACCGACGGAAAATACAAGCTTTCGGTTCAGTCAAGGGATAAGAGTGGCCGTGAATCTGACTGGGTTTCAAGAACCTTTGAAATTGATAACACCGCGCCTGTTTTTGTCATCTCTAAGCCTGGTGTTGTCCGAAGTACTTATATTGACAATTCATCTCTCTCAAAATACGGCTCACTTTTTACTGTAGAAGGAACAATCGCTGATGACCACGCAATCTCTACAATGGAGCTTTCGATTTATGATGAAGAAGGAAATCTTATAAACTCAGAGCCATATCTGGAAAAAGAGGTCTCAACCACAGGCGGAACTAGCGTTACAATCGCACGGCACATTGAAGGTGGTTCTGAGCCCGTGAACACGCGATATAATGATGTTTACTCTGTAGGAACAGCCGATTCTGATGGAAACAAGGTTTATTCCTGTACGGTAACCGTTTCCGATGCGGCAAAAGAATACACCACTGCGGACAGTACTGGAGAAGGCGACGGAAACAAAACATCTGTCGTTTATCTCTATGATTCGATTTATGATGATTATATGAGTGCAAAAAAAGGCGCCGGACTTTCCGCAAATGACTTTAAAGCCGTAATAAATGGAAATGCGACGGACGCAGGTCTTAAGGGCAAAGGCTCAAAAACTGTTACTGTTGCAGAGGTTAAGGAAGCACTCGCTTCAATGGCAAACGACACTTCAAGTGCAAGCGACAAATCACTTTCATTCTCACTGAATCCTGATGCTGACCCGACTTACTCAATTTCAAGTTTTTCTCTTTCTTACGATGAAGACGGAAAAACGATTTCCAGCGGTGCGAACAAGGCTATGGGAGAGCAGCCTCTTACGATTATTGTGAGTGCGGGTCTTGATCAGGTAAATGTCGTCCCATCCTCACTAAAGGTTTGGATAAAAAAGATTAGCGAGGCGGACAAAACTCCGACTTCAAAGGAAGCCCTTGCTTCTGACATAGAGTCTCTTGTTGATAGCGTAAAAGATTACGAAAAAAATGAAACAGATTTTTCAACTCTTGAAAATGTGTGTGGCTGGAAGCTGATGTGTGACAATTCTTCTGACCAATCTCCGACAGACACGACTGTTTCTGTTTCAACAGAAATCCCTGGTGAAAATTTTGTCGAGGCAAACGCTTACTATGCGATAGTCGTTACGGGCCACGATAAAGACGACATCGACTTGTCTCAGTCAAAGCTCTACGGGTTTATGGGAACTATTTCTGCTGTGGCGCCAAGTGTTTCTATCAAATCTCCTAAAAATCTTTCTTACTTTAAAGATTCTACGCTTGAATTTAAGGGAACTGCGACTGAAAATAATGCTGGAATGTCTTTGCGCGCTCTAAAAGCGACACTCACCGTAACCGACGAGACTACTGGCGAAGAAATTGAGGACTCAAAAATCGAAATTTCTATCACTGGCGACAGCGACCATAACTGGACTAGCGAAAACGGCTTGTCTTGTGAATACGACAGCGCGGCAAAAACAAACAAGTGGACTTTCACACCTTCCCTCTGCGATGACTACGAGAAGATTAAGGTTGAGGAAGAAGGTCTTATGTATATGTACACACTTTCTGTTGAAGCGGAAGGAAGCGCAAACCTTACATATTCAGAAAGCATAAGCGTCCATATTGATACGACAAATCCGACGGTGACTATTTCTTCCATCACTCCGAGCGTTTCTGGAAGCGAATATTTCGGCGACACATCTGAATATAAGGATTACACTTTCATAAACGGAACAGTCAACATTAAGGGAAGCATTGAGGAGCAGAATCTTGAAAAAGTCACTTATGATGTCTGGGCGAGCACGAACTTGGAGAAAACCCTTACATCTGACGATTCAATCCTTTCAGAATTAAAATCTTATGTATCTGAAAAAGGGCTCGGTATTGACATTGACGGCTCAATGGGAAAAATCTATCAGATTACGAAATCCTTCCCGACGACGCTCATTACGAATTATTTCATCGATAAGGTTGCAGGCTTTACGGAAGATGCGCCTATTCAGGTTGAACTTGTCATAACTGCGACGGACAAAGTTGGAAATACCGGCGTTTATAAATCAGGGGATTACAACGAAGACGGAAGTAATTTCGTCATCTGGCAGGAAACGGACAGACCTAAGATTACTTTGGGAAATGCGGATACGGCTATAGCATCTGAGGACGGAATTAAAAGCGGAACGAACCTTTTTGGAACGACAACCAACAATACACTGCAAATTTCTGTGACAGATGATGACTCAATCGTAGATTATGAGATTTATATATGGAAATATGGAGCTGATGAGCCAGAAAATCCAAGCCAGACTGAAAATCCTGGAAAAACATCAGACTCAATAAACTATAAGCTGCCTTCCGAGGAAGGAACTTACAATGTAAAAGTAATTGCCCGTGACTTTCTCCGAAGCGGCGCAAACACAGATGATAACAATCCAAAGGGAATAAAGAAAATAAATACATTCTGCATTGGTGTTGATTCAGGTGCTCCTAATGTCGTTATTTCGGAACCAGACAACGAATCTTGGGTTACGGTTGGTAAAGACATTACAGTTTCAGCGACAGTCTCAAAGAAAGAGGGCGTGACTGTCACGGGAAAAATTTATAAAGAAAATGCTGAACAAACGGAAGAGAATTTAATTTGCAGCGTTGAGAACATTTCGATTGCCGACACCGCTGATTCTGAGGGAAAATATGCAATCTCAGGAACATTCAAATTGCCAAATGACGCTCAGGGAAGATACACTGTCGTAATCAAGGCGGAAGATAAATATAAGCAGTCAACAGAACCTTCTGTAACTGTCGGCGTAGACAGCATTGCCCCTGTTTGGGAAGAAAACAATACGGAATCTCCATTCCTCGTGAACAAAAAATCTTATTCTTACACAGAGGGTTCTGCGACACACACATGGTACAACTCTTCATCAATGGCATTCCAGGGCTCATATAAAGAGGCGGCTGACGGAAGCGGAATCGAATCAATTTACTATAAGATTATTCAGGCGGGACAAGAGGATGTAACTCCAACCGCTGTTTCTGATTTTGATTCTGCAAATTCATTCGTTGCTTCAAGAATCTCTGGCACGGATTACCAGAAATTCAACACGAATTTGGGCGAATTTATCGTCAATAATGATGAGAGCGGAAACGCACGGCCAAATATCGTTTATCTGATGGCAGTGGATAAAGCCGGAAATGTAAGTGAAGTCAAAAAACTTTATATTTACATTGATGCCGAAAACCCTACTATGGAATCTGACAAAACTGGCTCACAGTATTCAAACAAGTCTCTTGCAATCGATGTGACCGGAAAAGCAACTGACGATGCTTCTGGAATTGACACTGTAAAACTCTATGTTACTGTAGACGGAAATTCGACCCCGCTTATAATTTCTGGAAGCGAGACAGAAATTCCTGCAAATGTTACCGACAGCCCAATGACGGGAGATCCGAATAATAAAGTCTGGGAAGCAACGATTCCTTCGACATTCCTTGGAATTCTTGAAAACAAAACTTACGCCGTAAAGAGCCTTGTCACTGACAGGGCTGGAAACAAAGCGACTTCAACGATTTTCAGGATTGCCATTGATGCCGGTAAACCTGTAATCAAGAATCTTTCTTTCACGAACGACTCTGAAAAATACAGCGTCTACCCTTCGGACGAAAACACATTCTTCGTTCACAATACTGACGGAAACAAGTTCACTCTCTCAGGCTCTGTAATGGATTCTATTTCGGGAATAGAGTCAATCGTGATTAACGACGGCTCAAAAAATATAAAGAGCGCAACTTCACTTCCAATCGGAGATATAGACCTTTCTTCATATAACGATTCCGTTGAGCTTAAAGTGACAGCGATTGACAACGCTGGAAATACTGAATCAAGTATTCTCACCGTCAAATTCGACAACAAGGCGCCAAAAGGCTTGCACGCACTCGACTCAAAATCAAAGGATGTGTTCTTCCGAGTGGGCGACCAAGACAACGACGACATAACTTCAAGCGATTCTCTTTGGAGCGACTCGCTTGACAAGAATGTTGGCGGAAAGTACAGCGAGGGAACTTACGGAAACGCAAGCACGATTAGAATCCGAGGAACTATTGACGACGAGAGCGGAAGCGGACTTTCTATGATTTACTACAAGGTCATTTCCGATGAAAAGACACAAACTGAGCTTGAAAACGAAGCAAATGATTTCCTTGACAATTATAAGACTAATGCGGACGGATATTTTGCGCCTCTCAAAGACAACAAAATCGAGGTGAGACGAGTCTTCTACACGCCGTTCGTTTCAGATGATGGCGATGTAAACAATGAAGACTGTGAGAAGATTTCCCTCGCTTCTCTTACGGGCTATGTTTCTGACTCAAACTCTCTTGGAAGCGGAAAGAAGTCTTATGCGACAATCAAGACGAACTTTGACACGGTAATCTCAGGTTTTGCGGTCGGAAAGAACTATCTTTTCCTTGTCGCCGTGGATAATGTCGGAAATGCGGATTTGGACCGCGTAAAAGTCAAAGATACGAGTGATTCAACAGGAGTTGCTCTAATAAATCACCCTGATGTCTCGATGAATGTTGATACGGAAGTGCCGACGGTAACTTCTGACGATTCTGGAATCAAGTATTCAAACGCTACGAAAGACATTGAGCTTTCTGGAACTGCCGTTGATAACGGAGGCGCAGGAATCAGGAGCCTTGTAATTAAGGTAAACGGAAAAGAAATCAAGGTCGGAGACGATTTGACGGCTGATTCGACTTACGGAACGATTACGCGAGACGGCGACAACTGGAGCGCGACAGTTAAGGGCAAGGCGTTCAGCGGAGCGAGCGGCTCTGTCTCAGTCCAGATGATTGCGACTGACAACGCTGGAAGCGGAAACAGTCAGACTGAGAACATCGCGACTGTCGTAGTCGACCTCAATGCGCCTGTCGCAACCCTCAACCTTCCGGACGATGCCGACACCGAGAGCGCCGGAACTCAGATAAACGGAACTATCTCCCTTTCGGGAACGATTACCGATGCGAATGTTCTTCCAGAAAATGCAATCACACGAATTGAATACAAGGGCGGAGACGCTTCTGACTGGACAGACCTTTCTACGAAGGTCGATTCTCTTAATTTGAGCGGCTCTTCTACATTCACGGTGACAGGATTTGATACGACCCGTCTTTCTGATAACACGACTTATTACCTGCGTGCGGTGGCAACGGATACGGCTGGTAA
>CALGGS010000036.1 GCA_937915735.1 uncultured Treponema sp. | reverse complement strand
TCGTAGCGCTGTATTTCCTGATCGCCAAGGACAGTATCCTGGCTGCTGTCCGAAAGCTGTTCGGTCTGATCGTGACCTCCGAAGCCCGTCACGACCGGAGCATGGCGGTTTGGACCCGGTTCAACGAGATCTTCTCCCGCTATATTGCCTGCGAACTGCTCGACGCGCTGGGCGTCCAGCCTTCCGACTGCTTTTCGCTAAAGTTGCGGGAGGGGGTTACAGTAAGTCCGGATACATTGCGTCTGGCGGAAAGACTGGAGACGCTGGACAGCGTCCTCTACTCGAAAGTGATTCGACAGATTAACTCCCTGATTGACTTTGCGAAAGGCGAATGATAACGCGCCGCGAAAAAAACATCGCCTACGGGGGGAAAATTTGACCAAATACCCCGTCGGCGGTGGAGACAAGCCCCTTTTTTTCTGCTATTCTTTCAGGCGTGGAAAACCTCCGGGGGATTTCCGTAAGGAAACGATAAGCCGAAGGCGCTCGACGTGAACCTTGAAAATTTCATCAAAAAACAGCGATGGACAACCGCCCGGACGGGGAGCGACCCGCGTGGGCGCAGGGCTTTGCGCAGGCTTCGGCCTAAGCGAAACCGTGCGCGACAGTCGCGGGAGCGGCCTTTGGCAAGCCGCCAGCATTGAGTCGTTCGGGCATATAATGAGACATCGGCGCTAAGCCTCCGCGAAAGAGAGGCCGGGCCACCCTGAGTTGAAAACAGTGGAGACTCTCGCGTAAGCCCATGCGGGTCAGGAAATAATTTGACGGCGAACCGCCGCCGATTTGTTCCGCGCCAGACCCGGTTCATCGCTGAACCTTACTGTAATTATAAGCTCCGCTGGCTTTTACGATAAGCCAACGGAATACGGCTTTGCGGACTTTCGGAACTTCCGTAAGTCCGCGAAGCCGCCGCATCCACACGCTAACGACGGAAGGAAGATCGGACAAGCCATTATGCACGGAGAAAAACTCCATCAGCGAATAGACCATATTTTCAGGGATTTGTTTCCGGCCGGCGGCATGGCGGTACGGGAGGAGCAGATTGCTTTGAGCCACCGCCTTCTGGACGCCATGCTGGACGGAAAAATCACCCTCTGCGACGCGGGAACGGGCATCGGCAAAACATACGCCTATCTCGCGGCGGCGTTTGTCTTTTTACGCTATCGGTCTTCCATCGGAAAGAAATTCCGTCCGTTGATTATATCGACATCCAGTATCGCCCTCCAGACCGAACTGCACAAATCGTACATCCTGCAACTGGCGGAAATTCTGTCGCGTGACGGCTGGGAGATTGACCTGAACGCCCTGAGCGTCATCCGCAAGATGGCGCAAGCGATGGGATTCTCTGGTAAGTAGACCCACCTCCCACGCCATCCGCTCCTTCATCTTTTTCCCCACCAAGTAGCAGTACTTGCAAGCCAGCTGGCAGTCCTTCGTCACCATGAAGGTGATGCTCTTCGCCATACCTTCCTGCCAGCTGCGGTCCTGGTCTTTTATCATTTCCATGTCTCAATACTTAATATTTGCTCTTAAAGCCAAGATCTGGGTGCAGAATAATAGCAAGATGTGAGGTTTAGAGTATTATTCTTATATGACACCAATGTTTACCATCCTACAGCCACCGGAACAACTGCCGTAACATCCTGCACCACAGCCCGTACTACACTGACTGCCACATCCTGTTCCGCACATCCCAGAACATCCATAGTAGCATCCACCTTCGCATCCTGTGTCGCAACTCAAATAACAGCCGCTGGAACAACCGCTGGAACAGCCGCTTCCACAGTTACCAGAACAGCCTCCAGAGCAACCGCTCGCACAATTCTGAGCACAGTTTGTGGTACAAGTTGAACTACACCCGCCAGAACATCCGCTAGAACAGTTACTAACACAACTGCCTGAACAACCACCCGTGCAGCCTGAACAGCCACCAGAGCATTCACCCTTGCATTGCCCTGTGCATGCTGTTGAACAGCCACCAGTGCAAGTGTTAGAGCAAGAGCTTTTACATGATGAGGAACAACTTTCGGAACAACTCCCACTACAGTTCTCACTACACCCTCCTGTACATGATTCTCCGCAAGCATTTTTGCATGTTCCAAGACACTCAACCTTACATGTTGATGTGCAATTGCTTGAACAATTTGCAGTACAACTGCCATTGCAGTTTGACACATCACCATTTATTCTATCAGTTACAGGACGAATGCAGTGATCTGTCATAATATAAGTACAATCATCCCAAGGATAAGTTATGAAGAACGTAGCCGTGCTATCTTCTGCAAAAACTTTTGAACTAACATCGTGAAAAGAGTGTAAAGTAAATGCAGAACCTGATTCCTCGTCAACTTTTTTTAAATCACCACTCCAATAATCAGAATCTTTAAAAAGCTCAGTAATATATGTCAACGGCAAAAAAAGACTGTTGCCATTTATTTTACTAGTCAATTTGTTACCAATCCCCTCAATTTTGTCTATTTGACAATTACTCAACAGTTCCCGAATTTCTTCTCGGGTCGGCATTCTCCACTTGCTTCCCCATCTGTTTCTTGCAGTATCTAAGTTAGTTCCAACAATAGAAGAATAAGGCTTTAATCCTAAATCCAAATAAATCTTATTCCAACTTTCTTTTTCAACAGTTATTTGGCGAGCACTATTTAACCCGTTACATAAATCTGGTAGTATAAAGGGAAGATTTTCACCTTTCTCATCTGGCGTAGAAGCCCCAAGGTTGCATGTCGCCCATAGAACGCTTAATCCGAGATCTACATATTCATGCCCATCAATCTTCCCCGTCATTGGTTTTCCTGTTGCAGATCCTTCGCATGTAGCAGAACAAGTCGTTGTACATGCATTCTCGCAAGTTTCTGAACATGTTCCTTGACAAGTTTCCAAGCAATCGCCTTGGCAAGTATCTGTGCAGGCAGATTGGCAACCATCCTGACATGAGCTAGTACAAGATGACGAGCAGCTGCTTGAACAGTCGGAGCAGTCACTTCCTGTAGATGAACCCCTGCAAGTAGCACTACAATCAGAGCATTCTGCACCTTTTGCACTCCCAGAGCATGATGTATAGCAGGCAAAGCTACACGATGAATCACAATCTTCCATACATGCAGCTTCACAACCATCACATCCACACGATGTCATTGTTGTAAGGATGGCTGGTGCTGTCACCAATGCCCCAAGCATCGGCAACACACCTTTGGCGGCTTTCTTAAAGAACTCCCTGCGGCTCATCAATTCATCGTTTTTCATGTCGTTCCTATGTTTAGTTTATAATACAGAAAATGCGCAGACATTGTCTACGCATCAGCAGGCCTACCACAGCCCAATCACTCCATAGAAACGTCTGCGCATAGTGCGCACACGCTCATACGAGTGATAGTTTTGGCTCATCTTTATCGTCGAGGTGGTAGTTCGCTGATGTAAGAGCCATGCCCTTTTACGGAC